>QHXY01000382.1 GCA_003223145.1 Acidobacteriota bacterium | reverse complement strand
ATGCAGGCGCGGTGCGCCGCGATGCGTCTCTGTCTAATCAGGACGTAACCGACCGCGAGCAGGACCGCGCTCGTGCCGTTGAGCACGGCGTTCAGTGCCGGCAGGTCGGCCAGGCTCATGCGGCGGCCCGCCCGCCGGTCCGACGCGCCAGTGCCAGCGCCGCACCGAATGAGACGGCGCCGAACAGCACCGTCACCGCCATCGAGACGCCGAACGATGGCAGCGCCGCGACGGCCGGCGCACCGGCAGGATAGAGGGCGCGCCGGAAGGCGGCGAGCCCGTAGGTGACCGGGTTGGCCGTGATGATCGCCAGCAGCCACACCGGCACGCCCAGCGCGGGGAAGGGAGCCCCGGACAGCAGCCACAGCGGCATCAGGAAGACGGTCATGATGGCGTGGAAGCCCTGCGTCGATTCCATCCGCCAGGCGATGCAGAAGGACAACGCGGTCAGGGCGAACGCCAGCGGTACGAGGACCGCGCAGGAGACGGCCAGCATCGACGGGCTCAGCGGGATGTGGGCGAACGGGGCGAGGCACAGGAGGACGAGCCCCTGGCCCATCGCCAGCGCCGTCCCGCCCAGCACCTTGCCGAGCACCACCGCCGAGCGCGGGATCGGGGCCACCAGCACCGACTGCAGGAAGCCTTCCCGGCGGTCCTCGATCACCGACACGGTCGAGAAGATCGCCGTGAACAGCAGGATCATGACGACCACGCCGGGGAAAAAGTACTCCTGATACGGGACGGCGCCGCCGGGCACGGGCGGCCTGAAGGACGGTCCGAGGCCGGCGCCGAACAGGGCCCAGAACATGATCGGCTGCAGGAGCGCGCCCGCCACGCGGTTGCGCTCGCGCAGGAAGCGCACCACCTCGCGCCAGAGAAGCGCCCCGATCGCCGGGAGGGATCGTCTCATGTCACCCCCCGTCCGGAGGAGCGCGCGGGCGTCTCATCCCCGAAGAAACGGTGTCCTGTCTTGTGGATGAACACGTCGAGCAGCGTCGGGCGGCCGAGCGTGACCGAGTCGATGCGATCGGCGAACGTCTCGACCAGGCGTGGGATCAGCTCATGCCCGGACGGGCGCTCCAGCCGCACGCTGCCGTCGACGACCTGGACCGGGCCGCCGAAGCGGGTCTCGATCCCCTGCCGGATCTCCTCGGGCGCCGCCGCGCTGATGACGATCACGTCGCCGCCGATCTCCGCCTTCAGCTGGCGCGGCGTCCCCGCGGCCACCAGCACGCCGTCGCTCAGGATCGCCAGCCGGTCGCAGCGCTCCGCCTCCTCCATCAGGTGGGTCGTCAGCAGGACGGTCGTCCCGTCATGGCCCCGCAGATCGCGCAGCAGCCCCCACAGGTCCTGCCGCGCGCCCGGGTCGAGCCCCGAGGATGGCTCGTCCATGAGCAGCAGGCGCGGCCGGTACAGCAGCCCCTTGGCGATCTCGGCGCGCCGCATCAGGCCGCCCGACAGCGTCCCGACGCGGTCGTCCGCCCGGTCGAGCAGCCGCACCCGCCGCATCATCTCCTCCGCCGCCCCGCGCAGCCCGCGCCCGGACAGCCCGTACAGCCGGCCGTGCACGTGCAGGTTCTCGCGCACCGTGAGCACGCGATCGAGCGCCGGCGACTGGAACACCACGCCGATGCGCCGGCGCACCTCGCCCGGCTCCCGCGTCACGTCGTGCCCCATGATCAGGGCGCGCCCGCCCGTCGGCCGCAGGAGCGTCGCCAGGATCCGGAACAGCGTCGTCTTGCCGCCGCCGTTGGGCCCGAGCAGACCGAAGATCTCCCCTTCGGGGACGGTGAAGTGCAGCCCGCGCAGCACGTGGCGCTCGCCATAATCGTGCAGCAGACCTTGCACCGAGACGGAGGCAGCGGAGTTCATCGGGGGCGTCATCATAGCAAATCGCGCGCGGCCGGAGCGGCAGGGCAGGCTGCGGTGCGGCTCATGTCGCTCGCGCAGGATCCTCGGAGGCCTCCCGTTCCGCATGGCGCGGCTCGAAATCGCCGCACCGCAGCGTGCCCCGCCGCTCCTCCCCAGCGCTCGCCCGACCCTCGCCCTGCTGCCGCCTGCCTCGCGGACGCGTGCGAGCTGCGCGCCTCCCGAGTCTTGACTTGGCCCGCTCCCGTCGCGTATAAACCGGCGACCGCAGCGGGATGGAGAGGCCCAGCCGGCGCCCAGGCGCGGCCGGCCCGATCTGGGATCGAGGCGCGGGGAGACGGCGACTTCATGCACTGGCTGCCCGAAGGTGTTTCGACCTACAGCCCGAGAATCGACCAGATGTTCTACGTGATCCTCGTGGTCACGGGGATCGCGTTTGTGGTGACCGAGGCGCTGCTGTTCTATTTCGCCTGGCGCTACCGCCACAGGGACGGAGTGCGGGCGCGGTACACACACGGCAACTCGCGCCTGGAAATGGTCTGGACGGTCGTGCCGGCCGTCATGCTGGTGTTCCTCGGACTGGCGAGCAAGACGGTCTGGGGCGAGATCAAAGGCAGCATACCACCCACTGATCAGGAGGTCGTGGTGATGGCCTCCCAGTTCGACTGGGAAGTGCGCTACAAGGGCGCCGACGGACAGTTCGACACGGCGGACGACGTAGTGATCCACAACGAGATGCACCTGCCGTTGGGCGTCCCGACCAAGATTCGTCTGCGCTCCAAGGACGTCATCCACAGCTTCTTCGTGCCGGCCTTCCGCCTGAAGCAGGACGCGGTCCCGGGCCTGACGATCGATGTCTGGGTGCAGCCGACCAAGACCGGCGATTACGAGATCGCCTGCGCCGAGCTGTGCGGTTTCGGCCACGGCACCATGCGCGGGATGCTGACGGTGATGGAGCCGCAGCCGTTCCAGGAGTGGATGAAGCAGCAGGAAGCGGGCGTCGCGCCCGCGGAAGCCCCGCCCGCGTAAGACGCACGGGAGGTCCCACACCGATGTCCGAGACGCACGAGCACGAGCTTCCGTTCATCCGGAAGTACATCTTCTCGATGGATCACAAGATCATCGGGATCCAGTTCCTGTTCATGAGCCTGCTGTTCATGATCGTCGGCGGTTTTCTCGCCATGATCGTGCGCTGGCAGCTCGGCTTCCCGGACAAGGAGATCCCCTTCGTCAACTACCTGCCCGACAGCATGAACCCCGCCGACCCGGCCCACTACAACGCCGTGTTCACCATGCACGCCTCGATCATGATCTTCGCGGTGATCATCCCGATTCTCACGGGGGCGTTCGGGAACTTCCTGATCCCCCTGATGATCGGCGCGCGGGACATGGCGTTCCCGAAGCTCAACATGCTGTCGTTCTGGGTCGGCTTCCTGGGCGGCGCGGTGATGGCGTCGTCGTTCTTCGTGGAGGGGGGCACGGCGGCGACCGGCTGGACGGCCTATCCGCCGCTCAGCGCGATCCCGGAGTACACGGGGGTGGCGCGCGGGCAGACCCTGTGGATCGTCGCCGTGCTGATCATCGGGACCGCGTCGATCATGGGGGCGGTCAACTACATCACGACCATCGTGAACATGCGCGCCCCTGGGATGCACTTCTTCCGGATGCCGCTGTCGGTGTGGGCTCTGTTCATCACGGCGATCCTGCAGCTCATGGCGACGCCGGTGCTGGCCTCGGCGCTCGGCATGCTGCTGTTCGACCGGACGCTCGGCACCCACTTCTTCGCGCCCTCCGGCGGCGGGCAGGTCCTGCTCTGGCAGCACCTGTTCTGGTTCTACTCGCACCCGGCGGTCTACATCATGATCCTGCCGGCCATGGGCTTCGTGTCCGACATCCTGTCCACCTTCTCGCGCAAGCCGATCTTCGGCTACAAGGCGATGGTCTTCTCGCTCGTGGGGATCGCGGGCCTGGGGTTCATCGTCTGGGGCCACCACATGTTCCAGAGCGGCATGAACCCGGCGCTCGGCACCGCCTTCATGATCTCCACCATGGTGATCGCCGTGCCGTCGGCGATCAAGACGTTCAACTGGCTCGGCACGCTGTGGGGAGGGGCCATCCGCTTCACGCCGGCCATGCTCAACGCCCTGGCCTTCGTCTCGACCTTCATCGTCGGCGGGCTGAGCGGCATCTTCATGGCCTCCACGCCCGTGGACATGTTCATTCACGACACCTACTTCATCGTGGCGCACCTGCATTACGTCCTGTTCGGCGGCAGCCTGTTCGGCGTGTTCGGGGCGATCAACTACTGGTACCCGAAGATGTTCGGGCGGATGATGAACCAGGCGGTCAACACCGTCCACGCCGTCCTGACGTTCATCTTTTTCAATCTGACCTTTTTCCCGATGCACATCCTGGGGATGGCCGGGCACATGCGGCGGATCTACGACCCGACGCTCTATGACTTTCTGAAGCCGCTGCAGCCGATGAACCAGTTCATCAGCATCAGCGCGTTCCTGCTCGGAGCGACGCAGATCCTGTTCGCCGCCAACTTCCTGTACAGCCTGTTCTTCGGGAAGAAAGCCGAGGCCAACCCCTGGCACGCGAACTCGCTGGAATGGTCCGCCCCGTCGCCTCCCCCGCACCTCAACTGGGGGGCGCACGTCCCGACGGTCTACCGCGGACCCTATGAGTACAGCTCCCCCGAGGTCGCCGAGGATTACCTGCCCCAGGACCGTCCCCTCGTCGGCTCGCCGACCCCGTCCAGGACCGTCATGACGCCGGCCCGGGCCTAGTCGGAATGGAGCGACCGGCTGCCTTCGATCTCTGGCGGCACCGCTACGCGGCGGCGTGCGCCGGGGCCACGGTCCTGCTCCTGGCCGCCGGCGGTCTGGTCACCAGCACCGGGTCGGGTCTCGCCGTTCCGGACTGGCCGTTGTCCTTCGGCACCGTCTTCCCCCCCATGACCGGAGGGGTCCTGTTCGAGCACGGGCACAGGCTGGTCGCGGCGGCGGTCGGTCTCATGACCGTCGTCCTGGCCGGCTGGTTCGGCCGGCGCGAGAGGCGGGACTGGGTACGCCGGCTGGCCTACGTCGCCGCCGCTGCGGTCGTGGCCCAGGGGCTGCTCGGAGGCCTCACCGTCCTGCTGCGCCTGCCGCCCGCCGTCTCGGTCCTGCACGCCTGCCTGGCGCAGGGCTTCTTCTGCGTGGTGGTCGTCCTGGCGCTCGCCACGGCGCGGGGCTTCACGGACCGCGTGCCGGCTCGACTCGGGCGCGACGGCGCGCCGCCGCTCTGGGCGCTGGGCGCGGCCACCACCGGTCTGGTGTACGGGCAGCTGATCCTCGGCGCGGTCATGCGACACACGGGCGCCGGTCTGGCGATCCCGGACGTGCCGCTGGCATTCGGCCGACTGGTGCCGCCGATCCTGTCATTCGAGATCGCCGTCCATTTCGCCCACCGCGTCGGGGCGCTGCTGGTCGCGGCGGCGGTCTTCGTCCTGGCGGCCCGCGTTCTGCGGCGGCACCGTGCCCGCCCGGAGCTTCTGCGACCCGCGCTGCTGGCGATCGGCCTGGTCACGCTCCAGATCGGGCTCGGCGTCGCCGCGGTCCTGACGCGGCTGGCCGTGCTCCCGGCCACGGCCCACGTCGTGGTCGGCGCCCTGATCCTGGCGACCTGCCTGACGCTGACGGTGCGTGCGGCGCGCTCCCGGCCGGCGACCGCACCTCAAGGCACCCGGACGGCGGGGGAGACGCCGCGTTCCGGCGCCCCGCGCACCGCAGGGAGCCCCGCGTGAGCGCCCTGAACGAGGCGGCGCGCCCGCTGACGCGCCTCAGCGCCCGCGATCGTCTCGCCGATTTCGTCGAGCTCACCAAGCCGCGTGTCACTTCGCTCGTGCTGGTCACCACCTTCGTCGGCTTCTATCTGGGCTCGCAGGGCCCGATCGATCTGGTCCTGCTCCTGAACACGCTCCTGGGGACGGCGTTGGTGGCGGCCGGGACGAGCGCCCTCAACCAGTACATCGAGAGGGAGGAGGACGGCCTCATGCTGCGAACGCGGCGGAGGCCGCTGCCGGCCGGCCGGATGGACCCGGCGCACGCGCTGGCCTTCGCCACCACCACTTCGGTAGCGGGGCTCCTGCATCTGCTCCTCACCGTCAATCTGCTGACCGCCGGTCTCGCGTCGCTGACCCTGTTGAGCTATGTCTTCGTCTACACGCCTCTCAAGCGGGTGTCGTCGCTGTGCACGCTGGTGGGCGCCATCCCCGGAGCACTGCCGCCGCTCGGCGGCTGGACCGCGGCCCAGGGGGGCATCGCGGCGGGCGGCATCGCCCTGTTCGCCATCCTGTTCGTGTGGCAGCTGCCGCACTCCCTGTCGATCGCCATCCTGTACCGTGACGACTACGCGCGCGGCGGGTTCCGCCTCCTGCCCGTGGTCGACCGGGACGGCGGCACGACCGGCCGGCAGATCCTGGCTCACTGCCTGGTCCTCTTGCCGCTCAGCCTCGTGCCTTCGGTGCTCGCCGTCGCCGGGGTGGTCTATTTCTACGGCGCGCTGGTCCTCGGGCTCCTGCTCACCGCCTGCGCCGTGCCGATCCTGTTCGACGCCACGGCGCGCGCCGCCCGCCGGATGCTGCTCGCTTCGGTCGTCTACCTGCCGATCCTCCTCTGCCTGATGGCCCTCGACAGGACGCAGCCACGGTAAGATCACAAACGGCAGTGACCGACAACTACCGCCTGGCGACGCTGGTCTTCCTCATGGCGGGAACGATGCTGTTCGCCGGGCTCATCGGCGGCTACCTGGTGCTGCGCTACGCCTCGGCCATCTGGCCCAGCCCCGGCATGCCGCCCCTGCCGGTGCGTCTCGCCGGCTTCAACACCCTCGTCATCGCCGCGTCGAGCCTGGTCCTGCTGCGCGGGGTGCGGTCCCTGCACCGGCTGGACGCCCGGGGCCTGCGTCGCGGGCTGTTCGGCGCGTCGGCCCTCGGCGTGATGTTCCTGACGCTGCAGGTGGTGCAGTGGTACCTGCTGTTCTCTTCGGGACTGTCCTTCTCGGGGACGACGTACGGGTCGACGTTCTATCTCCTGACCGGCGTGCACGCGGCGCACGCCCTCAGCGGCGTCGTCTGGCTGCTGATCATCGCCCTGCGGCAGCACGAGCTCAGGGTGCCGGACAGGCGCCAGCGCGTCATCGAGGTGTGCGCCCTGTACTGGCATTTCGTGGGGCTCGTCTGGCTGGCGGTCTACGTTGTGCTGTATCTTATATAGATGATGCGAGGCCGCGCGCACCCCCCGGGTCTACGAGCGGCGGCCGCCTTGGCGGCGCTGGCCGGCGGCCTGGGTGTCTCCCCGGCGGCCTGGGCGCAGTGCGCCATGTGCGGCGCCGCCGCGGCCTCCGGCAAGGTGGGCCAGGGACTCGCCTACAGCATCTTCTTTCTGCTCGGCACTCTCTTCCTGGTTGTCCTGTGGCTCGTGATCCTGGTGTACCTGACCCAGCGGCGTGCCGCCGGGACCGGCCGAGCCGAGGCGCCACTGTCCCCGCTGGCGACCGGCCATGCGCCGGCCGAGAAATAAGATCACACGCCCGCCTCTCCTGATTCTGCTCGCCGCGGTGGCGCTCGTTCCGTGCTGCCGCGACCGCCAGCCGTCGTCTCGGGCGGCCGCCCTGCCCGGAGCGTCCGATCATCCCGATACGGTTCTGGCGACCGACCGCGAGAGGTCGGGAGAGGCGATCTACCGGAGGGAGAACTGTGCCCGCTGCCACACCCTGTTCGATCGGCCGCGCGACGCCGTCGTCGAAGACACCGGTTCGCGCGTCGGTCCCGACCTGGGTCTCGAGGGCCACCGCCGCAGCGACGACTGGCACTACGCCCACCTGTACGCTCCGGATGCGGTCGTGCGCGGTTCGCGTATGCCAGCGTCCCGCCACCTGTTCCGTGACACGCCGGCTCCGCCCGCCGTCGACGAGGAGCTCCTGCGGCGCGGCATCGATCTGTACCGCGGACAATGCGCGGCGTGCCACGGCGAGGCGGGAGACGGCCGGGGGGCCATCGCCCCGCTCTTCGTCTTCAAGCCGCGCGATTTCACCGCGTCCCAGTTCCGCTTCAAGTCGACGCCCCTGGGCCGGCCCCCCGCCGACGTCGATCTGTTCAGGGTCATCACCCTCGGCACCGGCATCGGCTCGGCGATGCCGGCCTTCGAGGACCTCGACGGGCGCGATCGCTGGGCCCTGGTTCTGGCGATCAAGCAGTTCTCGCCCACGCTGCGCGGCCGCGCCCTGGAGGCGGCGCCGCGGGCGCGCCAGCGGCTCGCGGAAGGAGCCGGGGGTTCCGGGGCGGATGGGCGTGAGACCGAGGGACTCCGTCTGTGGGACGGCCTCGGCTGCGCGTCGTGTCACGGACAGCCGGGCACCGGCCTGTCACGGGAGGAGGCGCGGGCGAGCTGGGTGGACGGCGCGGGGATTCGGGTGCCGCGCTCCGGCAATCTCACGCACGCCTGCGCCCTGCGCGCCGGCGCTTCACCCGAAGCGATCGAGCGATCCATCGTGTTCGGCGTCGGGGCGGCGATGCCGTCCTATGCCGACGGACTTCCGGACGAGCGCTCCCGCCGGGCCCTGGTCGGATACGTGATGTCGCTGTCGCAACCGCCTACTTCGCCGCGTACTCCAGGTCGGCGGTGACCGAGCCGGTCGCGGGGACCGCGATCGGTTTCGTCTGCTTGCCGAGCTTCTCCTGCCAGTACTCCAGCGTGTAGGATCCGGCCGGCACGTCGCTGATCTTGAAGTTGCCCGACGCATCGGTCAGCGCATAGTACGGGTGGCCGGCGACGACGACCCAGCCCTGCATCCAGCTGTGCACGTCGCACTTGATCTGCACGACGTCCGGCTTCTCGAACATTCCGGGCATCACCTTCTTGAACTTGGGCTGCGCCTTGTTGAACGGCGTGTTGACCTTGGGGAAGGTGTGGATGTTGTGCAGGATGCCGTCGTCGTTGATGATGTCGACCTCCTGGCCCGCGGGGACGATCTGCACGTGCGGGATGAACTTGCAGCCGTTCTGGTCGATCTCCGGCTTCTTGGCGGCAGGCGGCATCTTCTTGCCGTCTTTCGGGTCGGCGATGTTGACCACGACGTTCTTCAGCCCCTTGTCGGAGCCGACGATGAGAGACTCGTCGACATGCTCCGCCTTGCCGCACACGGCCTGGTCCTTGGTGACCTGGATCTTCGCGGGCACCGGCGGCGTGCCCGCGTACTTCACCTTGCCGACGATGTCCCCGGCGTAAGCCGGGCCCGCGGCGAGCGCCGCGAGAGCGGGGACGAGCACCAGGGTCGTTCGGATCATGTTCATCGTCTTGAGCTCCTTCTTGGATTGGGGGACATCTATCCTATCAGGTCGTCGCCTGCCCGCGGGCGCGGTCCGGGCTCATGGCTGCGCGGCCGATGCGCCGCCGCGCTTCAGGCCGAGCGTGAAGACATAGTCGCGCAGCGCCTCGATTTGCCGGTGCGGATCGCCCCCGAAAACGTCCGGCGGGGCCGAGCCCTTGGGGTCCTCGGGGTCGTAGAACGTCGGCATCTTGGTCCCCGGCATCAGCTTCTGGGGGTTCTCGATCCAGCGCGCGATCCAGTCGGCGTTCAGCCGCCGGTAGGCCAGCATCAGATCGGGGGCCCAGCCCTCCGGCGGACCGGGGGGCTTGCGGGCGCCCTGCTGGTGACAGTTCCAGCAGTTGAAGTAGTCCGGGCCGAACATTTTCAGGGCGGCCTGCAGCTCCGGACCCTTCGGCGGGGTCTGCGCCAGCGTCTGGAACGGGAAGGTCCTCTGGTCCTTGGCGGCGAAGTGGTGCACCAGAGTGTCGGCCTCCTCGTCGCTGAAGCCGAAGGTCGGCATGCGCACCTGCAGCCACGGCCGGATCGGCGTGGGGCCCTTCAGGAAGGTGAACAGCCAGTCGGGCTGCACCTTGTCGCCCTCGCCGTCGATGATCGGCGGAGCGAAGCTCGGCGCCGACGCCTCGGCTTCCTCCTCGGATTTCCCCTCCGCCACGAGGTTCAGCTTGATGGCCTCGCGGATCGCGCCGCCGCGCCCGTCCAGGATGTGGCACCCCTGGCAGTTGTGATCGCGCACCAGACGGCGGCCGGCCTCGACCGCTTCGTCGCGCGCCGACAGGCGGCGCATGCTCTCGAGCGGCACGCGCTCTTTGGTCAAACCCTGAAGCAGCAGAGTCACGGCCGCCGCGTCCTGGTCGGTGAAATTGAACTGCGGCATGCGCAGGCGATCGTAGAAATCGGCCACGTGCCCGATATCGAAGGAGCGCGGGTCCTTGAGCTTCTGATAGAACCAGGCCGGCGCGGTGTGCTCGATCGACACGAAGCCGAACAGGAGCAGGTCGGCCGGCTTGCTCCCCTCGTCGGAGAGATCGGTGCCGATCGGAGGGGTCTTCTCGAAGCCGGGCATCAGGTGACAGCCGAAGCAGCCGTAGCGCGAGATGGTGCGCTCGCCGAGAAGAACGTCGCGCTCGCCCGCGTTCATGGAGGCGAGCTTCGCCCGGGCGTCTTCCGGCGGCATGCGTTGCGACAGATAGGCGAGCAGGGCGGCGTCGCGCGCCTCGGGCTGCGGCTTCGGTTGCGCCACCCGCTCCGGGGCCGGCGTGTCGTCCTTCAGGGTCGTCAGGTAGGCGGTGATATCGAGCGCCTCATGCGGCGTCAAGCGCAGGCTCGGCATGCGCGTCTCGGGGTTGTACTGCTTCGGGTTCTGGATCCACTGATAGATCCACTCGGGCCTGGCCTTGCTGCCGATGCGCGACAGGTCGGGGCCGAAGCGGCGCTCCCAGGCGATCGGGTCAGGGGCCTCGCCGCGGTCGCGCTCCCGCAGGACGTCCGGCTTCACCTCGTCCCGCTCGATGGCGTGGCATCCCATGCAGCCGAGCGATTTCACCAGGCTGCGGCCGCGCTCCGGGTCCCCCCGGCCCGGCAGGGGAGGGTAGGAGAGCTTCTCGGACTTGTCGCTCAGGTAGGCGATGATGCCCAGGATCTCGGCGTCCTCGCGCGCGGCGTCGCCCGGCCCCTGATTGTTCGCCAGGCCGAACAGGCGGGGCATGCGGCTGCTCGGGCGGAAGGCCTTGGGGTTCTTGATCCAGCGCGCCATCCATTCGGGGGTCAGCTTGGCCAGCGGCCGGGTCAGGATCGGAGCGACCTTCGGCCGGTTCTCGAAGCCGCGCATCTTGTGGCAGCCGTAGCAGCCGTAGCGGTCCACGACGGCGATGGCGCGGTTGAGGTTGGGCGCCTCGGGCACGCTCGCCACGCCCTGATGGCATTTCAGGCAGGCGGCCTCCGTGCGGCTGAGCGCCAGCATCGGGTGCTCCCAGTAGTGATCGTGCTTCCAGCCGTACTTGGCCTGCCAGGTCTTCGTCTGCTCCTCGGTATCGGGCGTGTGGACGGCATACAGGAAGTCGACCGCCCGGTCCCGTCCCCGGTGGCATGGCGTGCAGCCGAACTTCTCGATCGGGTGCGGCGAGGAGCCGCCCAGGAACAGGTTGAGCTTCGGATGGGTGCGGAACGGCTCCTCCGCATCCTCGAACCCGGCGCGGTCGGCGGGCAGGTGGCAGGTCTGACAGCGGTCGGCCCGCGGCACGCGCGCGAAGTTGATGTCGATCGGCACCCGATCGAGGACGACCTGCTGGATCTTCAGCGTCGGCGCCAGGAAATCGAGGAGCGGCGCGTTCAGCACGTCGATGGCCAGCTTCATCATCCCCGACGGCGCCACCTTCTCCAGTTTCTTCTGCAACCGGGTCATGCCCGCTTCCAGGTCGTCGATCTTCTTCTGCGTCTCGTCCACCCGGCCGGTCAGCGCGGCGATGGCCGCCTGGGCTTCGGCTTTCTCCTTGTCGTGCTCCAGGCCCCTGACGCGGTACATCTCGAGCTGCTTCTGCAGATCGTCCATCTCTTTGGCGATCCGGGCGGCCTGGGGCGAGCCGGCGTGCGCGGCCTCCTCGTAGTCGAACTTCTTGGCGTCGAAGGTGGACTTGGTGGTGCGGTAGGCGAGGTCGTCCTTGTACGCGGCGATCTCGATCGCCCGTAATTTTGCCTGTGCCTCCTGCAGATCCTTGGCGTGCTGCGCGGCGGCCTCCTGGGCGGTCTTGAGCTGGGCCCGGGTCTTGTCCGCCTCCAGGCGCTGGAACCTCTGCTGGTAATCCTTCCAGTCCCGGTGGTAATCGTCGTACACCATCGCCCCGATGCACAGCAACAGGCCGACGCTGCTCGCCGCGAACAGGGCGTTCAGCTTGTTCATGTTACGCAGGGTTTCGTCGAGCAGCTTCGGCACGATGGCCCCGGCCCCGGCGGCGACACGGCGCCGCCGCGCGCGCGTCAGATGTTGAAGAAGATCTCCGGTATGGTGACGACGTAGTGCATGTTCAGCGTCCAGCGCAGCATCATCTTGATCGGCAGACTCAGCATGGTCAGCCCGAGGAAGACCATGATGTGGAAGCGGGCCGGGCCCAGCTTCTCGAAATGCCCCTTCAGCCAGGTCTTCGCCAGGAGCGGCGGCAGGGCGAAGAAATACGCGGCCACCAGGGCGAGCCCGAAGCACTCCCGGATCAGGGGGTTCTTGGGGAGCGCCGTGCCGAGGGTCTTCACCCAGATGATCTGCGACAGGTCCACGTTGATCAGCGGCACCAGCTTATGCGGGTCCCAGGCCTCGAACGGCCCGAAGAAGTTCTGGTTGGGGCCGCGCAGGAAGGTGCCGATGATGATCAGCCAGACCCACAGGACGACGAACCCGAACAGGAAGATCGAGATCTCGGCCTTGCGCTCCCGCCAGGTGAAATAGCCGTTGCCCTTCGGGTTCTTGTCGATGTACGGGATGGCGCACAGCCCGATGATGATCAGCCCCGGCAGGAGGACGCCGGCGATCCAGGGGTCGTAGTAGACCAGCATCTCTTGAAGCCCGAGAAAGTACCAGGGGGCCTTGCTGGGGTTCGGCGTCTTCGCCGGATTGGCCGGCTCCTCGATCGGTGCCTTCAGGAAGATCGACCAGACGATCAGGAAGATGGTCCACAGGATCAGACAGATGAACTCGGTGTGGACCAGATCGGGCCACACCATCACCTTGCCGTCGCCGGTCTCCCGCTTTTCGACGATCGGCGCGCCGGCCCCCTTCAGATCATCGTTGCGGCGTCCCTCCTTGAGCGCGAACCAGACGAAGAAGGCGACCAGGAAGATCATCGCCGCGATCGGCACGTTGTCCGGCTTGAGGACGATCAGCGCGAAATTCGGATCGAAGCAGGAGACCAGGAACAGCACGCCCAGGACCGCGAACGCGACCCCGCCCGCGCGCGGCCGGTAGACTGCCTGGAGCGGCCGGGTGAGCCGGCGCAGCCACCCGGGCCCCAGATCGCCGGGAAAGAGCAGGGCCAGAAAGGCGGCCACGGTGATGACGAAGAACCGGGGCGGC
>QHXY01000381.1 GCA_003223145.1 Acidobacteriota bacterium | reverse complement strand
GTACTCGAAATCGACCCAGCCGTAGAGGAAGAGGACCGGCCGCTCCAGCCGCGTGACGCTCTCCGGGAACTCCAGCGTGAGCGCATGCATCGCAGCGTAGCCGGCCAGCCGGTCCATGCGGAATTCGTCCGGATACACACGATCGATCTTCAGGAGCGCGTCGGTCGCGTCTCGGTTGTTGTGGTCCGTGGCGCGCGCCGGGAAGATGCGCGCCTCTCTGGGGACCGCCAGGGTCCGGTACGGCTGGCGCTCCTTGGCGCCGAAGGCTCCCAGCGGATAGACGTCGATCTCCTTCGGGTGGTCCAGGGCGATCAACTTGACCTCGTCGAGGTAGGTCACCTCCTCGAGGTTCTCGATCGCCTGGAGCTGGTAGGCGCCGTCCTTCGGCGCCAGCTGGTCCGGCTCGATCTTCACGTATTCCTCCGGCTGCGGGGAGCCGTACACGCCAGGCGCCATCCACATTCCCAGGCCGCCGACGCCGAGGAAATCGGTCACGAAGCCGTATTTCTTGCCGTTCCAGGCGAACAGCAAGGGGCAGGAGGAACCCTTGCGGTCGAGCTCGGCCTCTTCGACACGCTGTCCGGCCGGCACGTCCATCTCGGACTGCAGCACGCCGCCCGGCCAGAGCAGACGGACGACATCGGCCAGCGCCCGCTCGCCCAGCCCGAAATGCGCCACGGGGAGCGACTGGGACAGGTAGCCGCCACCCGCCTGCGTCTCGCGCCGCTGCCACGCCGGCCCGGCCAGCACCTCGACCTTGGTCCCGATCCCGTCCTTGTTGCTGTTGAGGCCGCGCGGCTCGACCTCGAGCCAGCGATTCCGGTTCCCGCCTTCGTTGCGCAGCAGGAGAGGCGGTCCGCCGTTCTGCGTCACGACCAGATCGAGATCCCCGTCGCCGTCCAGGTCGGCCGCGGCCGCGCCTCGCCCGTCCTTCACCGTGATCTGGTCGAGACCCGTTTCGGCCGAGGCGTCCTTGAAGTGGCCGGCCCCGTCGTTGAGGTAGAGCTGGAGCGCCGAGCCGGCCGCGAACAGGTCGAGATCACCGTCGTTGTCGGCGTCGAACAAGGCCGTCCCGAACGCGGAGACCCCGCGCCTCTTCGGGATCTCCCGGGCGGTGAACTGCCGCCGGGGCCCGTTCAGGTAGAGGCGAAGCGGATCGACAGGACCGGTGCCGAACACGAGATCGGCCAGACCGTCGCCGTCGACGTCGCCCGCCGACAGCCCGCGCCCCGCCCCGCGCGCCGCCAGACCCGCTTCCCGGCCGCGCGCCGCGAACCCGCTCTCTCTCCGGTTGTCCAGGAGGGTGTCCTGTCCACCCGCGGAGGAGAGCACCACGTCGGTGTCGCGGTCGGCATCGAAATCCGCGAACACCGCGGCGACGGTCCCCTCCGGGGGGCCGCTGATTTTCAGTTCCGCGGCGGCCTCGCGGAAGGTGCCGTCGCCCCGGTTCAGGAGCAGGAGCGGCGTCGCCGCGGCCCGGGATCCCGCCTCGCGCATGCGGTTGACCAGCAGGTCGAGATCACCATCGTGGTCGACGTCGGCCCAGGAGGCGCCCAGGGCGAACCCGCTCACCGCCGCGTGCGCCTTGGCCGTCACGTCCCGGAAGTGTCCGTGGCCGTCGTTCTCGAACAGCGCTCCGCCGCCGAGGCGTGTCAGGTAGAGGTCGGCGTCCCCATCGTTGTCGTAGTCCCCCAGCGCCGCGGCCATCCCCACCCCTTCGAAGGAGACCCCGGAGGAGGACGTGACGTCCTCGAAGGTGAAATCGCCCTTGTTCCTGTACAGCGCCGGTCGCGCGGTGCCGTCCGCCGAGGCGTTCGCCAGCACCAGGTCGGGACGCCCGTCGCCGTCGAGGTCGCCGACGGCGATTCCGGAGCCGTAACGCGCCGCCCGGGAGCTCCCCGCGCCGCCCGACGGTGCGGGCGCGCCCCCCGGCTCGCCGCCCGGCCCGCCGTGCCGGAAGCCGACCCCGGAGGCGGCGGTGACGTCGCTGAAGCGGAACGCGATCGGCCGCGGCGGCGGGGCCGGACCACCGAGCGCCCGATAATCGGTGATCACCAGCGCGTAGCGGCCCGCCTCACCGTACTGGTTTCCCGTGGGGACGGCGAACTTCGGGTTGGCCGAGAGTCTCTGGTAGGCGGCCATCTCGCGGTCGCCTTCGGCGCGGCGGCCCGACTGCAGGAGGGCGCGGGCAAGCTGATAGCGGATGGAGACGCTGTTGGGATCGAGCTGGCGCGCCCTCGTCAGGGACGCGATCGCCGGATCGAACTCGCGCTGCCGGGCGTGCAGCAGGCCGAGGTTGTAGAGGATGTCCGCGTCCTCCGGATCCAGGGCCCGCACCTTCTCCAGCGCGGCAATCGCCTCCGCCGTCTTGCCCTCGTTTTTCAGGACGAGCGCCAGGCCGTAGCTCGCCTGCGGCACGCCCGGGTCGAGGCGCGCGGCCTCGCTGAACGCGCTGCCGGCGCCCGCCGGGTCACGCGCATAGAACTCCGCCAGACCGAGGTTGACGAACCCCGGCGCCCAGCCGGGGGCCCCCGTCGTGACCTTCTTGAACTCTTCGATCGCCTGCGCGTGTTTGTACTGCTCCATCAGCGCCGCGCCGCGGTTGTTGGCGTGGATCACGTCGTCCAGGCCGGCCGCTTTGTCCGCGGGCGCGGACGCCGGCGCGCCGAGCCACAGCGCTCCGGAGGCGGCGAGACCCGCAACGAGGGCCGTGAGGCCACGCCGAGTCATGCTCCCCTCCGCAGGACGCGGCCCCCCGGACAGGGTTGGAACTCGCCGTCTCTGACGACGGGGCGGCCGTTGATCAGGACCGCGTCGACCCCCTCGGCGAATCGGCGCGGCTCCGTGAACGTCGA
>QHXY01000380.1 GCA_003223145.1 Acidobacteriota bacterium | reverse complement strand
GGGATCGTCAACGTGAATCTGCGGCCGTTCTACGGCGAGGGCTCCAAGACCGTCGGCTACGAGATTGCCGAGCAGCTCGGCTGGCGGCGTCCCGCCCACCTCGTCTGCTGCATGGCCGGCGGCTCGCTTCTCACCAAGATCGGCAAGGCGTTCGAGGAGCTGACCCGGCTCGGCTGGATCGACGAGGGCCGCACCCGCCTGTACGGCGCCCAGGCGGCCGGCTGCAACCCGATCAGCGCCGCCGTCAAGGACGGCAGCGGCGAGATCCGGCCGGTGAAGGCGCGCACCGTCGCCAAGAGCCTCGCCATCGGCAATCCGGCGGACGGCTACTACGCCGCCCGCGCCATCCGCGACAGCGGCGGCTGGGCCGAGGACGTCGGCGACCACCAAATCGTCGACGGCATCCGTCTGCTGGCCGAGACCGAGGGGATCTTCGCCGAGACCGCCGGCGGCGTGACCGTGGCGGTGGCTCGCAAGCTGGTCGACCTCGGTCGCATCCCGCGGCACGAGCCCGTCGTCCTCGTCATCACCGGGAACGGCTTGAAGACGACCGAGGCCATCGTCTCGACGGCTGCCGCCTACCCGGTCATCGAGCCCCGGCTCGAGGCGTTCGAGAGAATCGTGACCGACGCGGCCGTTCCGGCCGCCATGTCCTCCGTGAGCGACGCTCCACCCCCGAGCCCGCCCGCGTTTCCTTCATCCGGGCGCCCCGCCCCCGCGGCGCCTCTTTCATCGGGCCCGGCGCGCTAGCCGCCGGGTCCCAACGGGAGCCGATCATGCCGATCCAGGTGAGAATTCCTTCGGTGCTGCGCCGCCAGACCGGCGGCGACGAATCGATTGCCCTCGAGGGCAAGACCCTCGGCGAGGTCCTCGATGGCCTGGAGACGCGTTACGAAGGTCTGCGCGGCAAGCTGCGCGGCCCGCGTGGCGAGTTGCGCCGCTTCGTCAATATCTACGTCAACGACAACGACGTCCGGCTGCTCGATGGTTCGACGACTCCGGTCACGGACGGCGACGAAGTGACCATCATCCCGGCGGTGGCGGGGGGCTGACCCGCTCCCCGGTCGTCGGTCCGCGTCCTCCCTGAATAATAATTGAATAATAAGGAGCTTGCGCCCGGCTGTCGCGTTTGCGTAGACTTGCCCCGCCTGGTGTCACGGGCGCTCGCCACGTGGCGCGTCGCGCCACAAACTCAGGAAGGAGGACAGCATGCTCAAGCCACGCCTGTCATCGCCTTGCAGCACGCGCCGAGCGATCGCGGCAGGCATGATGCTCCTCGGGGCCGCCTTCATCGTCCCGGTGGGGTGTGTGTCGAGCGGCAAGTACCAGTCACTGCAGCAGGAGCGCGACGCTCTGTCCAGCCGCATCCAGGCCCTGCAGGGCGAGATCGCCGCCGCCAGACAGAAGGGCGACGCCCTGGCCCAGGACAAGAGCGCCCTGGCCTCCGAAAAGGAGGCCCTCGAGCAGCGCCTGGCGCAGCTCCAGGAGCAGGAGAAGACGCTCGGCTCGCAGCTGCAGCAGCACGAAGAGGAGGCGAAGCAGCTCAAGGCGACCTACGACGGGCTTCTTGGGAGCCTGAAGAAAGAGCTGGAGGCCGGCCAGATCCAGGTGCAGCAGATGCGCGACGGCCTCAGCGTCAACGTGGCCCAGGAGATCCTGTTCGCCTCAGGCTCCGCCGCGCTCGACAAGAACGGCATCGAGGTGCTTCAACGGGTGGCCGATCAGCTCAAGCAGACGAATTACCAGATCGTGGTCACCGGACACACCGACAACAAGCCGATCGGACCGGGACTCGTCAACCGCTACCCGACCAACTGGGAGCTGGCCGGGGCGCGTGCCGCCAGTGTCGTGCGTCTGTTCGTGGACTCCGGTCTTGTCGCCAACCGCCTGCTGGCCGCATCGATGGCCGACACCCGGCCGGTCGCTCCCAACGACACGCCCGACGGTCGGACCAAGAACCGTCGCATCGAGATCCGCCTGCGGCCCGTCGTGGTCGAGGACTAAGCCCCTTCAGGGAATCGTCTTGATGGCGATGTGATCCACGTTCAGCGTGTCCAGAACCGTCCCGCTCGTGATCTTGGTGTCGATGACGCGGATATAGACAGTGCCGGACAGAGTCGTCGGGCCGAACGAGGAATCGGCCCCCCCGCTGGTGTCCGTCGGGCTGCTGATCTTGGCCCCGGTGACCAATAAAAAATTCGCGGTCTCGCTGGACGAGAGAGCCGGGTCGACGGTCGACCAGTAGAACTGGAAGTCGTCCTTGTCCGCATTGGTCTGCGTCCGGTTGCCTTCGATGTGAAGCTTGTGCGATGAACCGGCGGGCACGTTGGTGAATTTCCAGGTATGGACGAGACGCGAGAATCCTCCCCAAAGAACTTCCTGGAACTGCTCGTAGGCGTTGTTCGAAGTATGCGTTGCTCTGAAGGTCGTGCCCGACAGAACGGTCCCCTTGTCGGCCGCCGAAGCGTAGTCGCTGACGGCGATGGGCGAGGGAAAGACGAAGAGGCGATCGAGCGTCAGGGTGTCCTGATTCCTGTCGGAGGTCCGCTTGGAATCGGTCGCCTGCACGCACACGTAGCTCTGGGACGGGATGCCAAGATCAGCGGCCTGAAGCCTGTTGGGGTCGGTGGTCTTGGTGACACTCAGCCCGGTGGACGAGCCGGTAAGCGGGCAGGAGCTGGAGCTCGAGCCACTCGATGAGAAGCTGAAGTCGTCGTTGGTGCTCGCGTTGGGGGAACCCTCGACCTTCAGCTCGCTGAGGGTCCCAGCCTGCAGGCTGGAGCTCGGGAAGGCCCATGTCACGAGCAATTGTCGGGCCGTGCTGGCGCCCCCTTCGGTGAAGACTTCGTAGGTTCCATCGGTCGAGGCCGCCCAGATGGCGGAGACGGAACCGCTGTAACTGCCGGTGACGACGTTCTGCTCGTTGAGGCTGGGCACGTCGATGGCGCAATCGAGGTCGGTCAACTGATCGCAGTCGTCATCGACTCCATTGAAGCAGGTTTCCAGGGACGTCAGGCCTTCGAATCCGGGGCTGCCCGGGACGCAGGTGTTCGGAATTCCATTGACGCAATTGGCGACCGTGCGGCTGCACGCACCCACGCCACACGTCGTCGTCCCCAATCCGTCGTCCACGAGGCCGTTGCAGTCGTCGTCGATCCCATTGCAGGTTTCCGCCACGGGCGGTCCCGGCGTGCAGATCAAAGGTGTCCCGATGTAGCACGACGCCACGGTCTTCTGACACGCCCCGACGCCACATGTGTTCGGCGCCAGATTGTCGTCCACCACGCCGTTGCAGTCGTCGTCGATGCCATTGCAGATTTCCGGAGAAGGAGACCCGGGGACGCAGTTGCCCGACGTGGCGCAGTCGGTCCGCTGGCAGGCGCCCACGCCGCAGATCAACGTCCCGAGCCCCTCGTCGATCCGGCCGTCGCAGTTGTCGTCGATCCCGTTGCACAGGTTGTCGCGCGTTTCATTGCGTGATCTGTTCACGTGACAGTCGTTGTCGTTGCAATCCGCCTTCAGGTCGCAACGAAGGTAGCCATCGCCGTCCTGGTCCGACTCGTCCGGAGGCGGCGGCGGTGGAGGTTGGCCGACCTGCCACTTGTTGCAGTCGTTCTCCTTCCCGTCGCAGAATTCGAAGGCGCCCGGGTAGGTCGTGGGGTCATTGTCATCGCAATCCCAGAGGGCGCCGCAGGCGGGGTTCGCGTAATACCCGTCGCCGTCGGCGTCGACCTCGCCACCATTGAAGAAGGCGTTGTCGCAGTTGGTATCCTTGCCGTCGCAAACTTCCACGGCGGGGTTTCCGGGGAACACCGCCCGATCGTAAGCTGCGCCTCCGGTCGCGGGGGAGACGCACTGTTCGTATTGGTCGGCGATCCCGTTGGAGTTCCCGTCCAGGTAGTAGTCGGCGACCATACCGTCGGAAGCCGGGGTGCACCCCGGACGGTTGCATTGGAGGACCGGATCCCCGTCGATGTCGGTCGAGCCGCTCGTCGATACGCAGACGCCTCCGCAGATGGCCGCCGACCCCTGCCGCAGGTGATAGTCTCCGAAACGGTCGCTGACGAGTGGGCCCTGGAGAAACCCCGGGTACTGCGCCGTCCACCGATCGACCTTCGGATCAGCAAGGTTCGCATCCTGGCTCCACAACGACGCACCGTCCATCCTGCTGAAGCTCATGTAGCAATGTCCCTGGAAGCACGTCGAGCCGACGGAACATGGCACGATGGGATTGCAGGTCGCCCCATCGGTGCAGCAGGTCGCCCCCTGCGAACAGTCGGAGTTCTGGCCGACACCGGGATTGGGTGAACGGAGATCGTCGAACGAATAACTCGATGCGTTCCAGTTGATAAGCCTGGTGCTCTGCGTCGCGCCCGCCTGGTAGTAAAGGTTTCCGTTCAGTTGGTCGGGGGCAAGATCGGAGCCATAGGTGGAAACAAGATTGTGGGTCGGATCGCTTCCGATGATGATG
Organism: Acidobacteriota bacterium; assembly: GCA_003223145.1. Lineage (GTDB taxonomy): Bacteria > Acidobacteriota > Polarisedimenticolia > Gp22-AA2 > Gp22-AA2 > Gp22-AA3. Next base: position 4,961 of record QHXY01000380.1, on the reverse strand, counting down.
TTGTCGTACAGGCCGATCCGGTTCTGGTCCGTGCCGACCAGGGAGATCTGGTCATAGGTGTTCATGACAATCGTGTTGTGGTGGAACAGGTTTCCGTTGTCGCTCTGGCCACAGCCTGATTCGTAGAGAAATCCGCCGAGGTTGTGATGGATCAGGTTGTACCTGATCTCGACGTTGTGAGGGAGGCCGTCGTTCGGACAATTCGCCTCGCCGGGGTCGCCGCCGAGCACCATGCCGGCGCCGGTCGTGCGCAGGAATCGGTCGCTCGCGCACTGATCGTCGACGGGAAAGGACCGTGTCCCCCCGTTGTCATAAATATCGTTGCGCTCCACGATGTAGCGGTGGCCGCTATCGCTGCCGTATGGAGCCGCCCAAAGGTGGATGCCGAAGGCTTTGTTGTTATGGACCTTGTTGTACTGGATGCGGCCATCCTTCCCCTTGACGTAAATCCCGTGCTCGTACGCCGTGTCCCTCCCGTTGTTGTCGATCTCGCACCCGCGGATGATGCTGCCGATCGCGAACTCGACAATCCCGCTGCCCGCGTTGTGATGGACGTGGCTGTTCTCGATGATCGTGTTGGAGCCGGCCTCGAGCTTGATGCCTTCGAACGGATCGTTGTGATGAACATCCACGCCGTCAAATCTGTTGCCCGTCGGAGACGTCGCCAGCGGAATCTGGGAGCAAGGCGTGTTGGGAGGGGGTGGAGGGCCGGGGATGACGATCCCGCGGTGGTTGTAGGAGATGTCTCCTTGCGCGAAGGTGTTGTTCGATCCGATGAGATAGACAGCGCCGGAGAGTTGCCCGTTCCGCTGCATGACGGCCCGGGTGAAGTGGTTGCCGTCACTGGCGACGTAGGCTCCGAATTCGCCATTGTCCCGGGACGTGATGTCGGTCAGGTCGGCCGGGCCCAGACCCTCCAGCGCAAAGCCTGAGCCCGTGTTGGCGTATGACTGCACCCCGGTGACTTCGGTGGGCAGGATTCCCCCCAGCGGTGTGGCTCCGATGGCCACGACGAGTCCGTCGCCGTTGTCGTGGGTCGCGCCGTCCCTGACAGTGTTGCCGCCGGTGTAGAGAACGATTCCACTGCCGCCCGAGCGATTGACCTCCAGGTTCAGAAGCTGGTTTCCGGTAGCGCCGCAGGAGGGCTGGCCGTCCGCCTGGGGACACCAGACCGTGATTCCGGAGTTGGTTACGATGAAGTCCTTGAGGACATTGTTGCTGCCAATGATGAGAACCGCTTCGCTTTGGCCGCCGCAGCCCGGGCCACCGGGATCCCGGGCGATGACGGCCCGGCGCGGGTTCTTCGCCTGGATGGTGAGATTGCTTTGATCGATACGCAGGCACTCTCCGTACTGCCCATCGCCGGCGATCACCGTGTCCCCGGAGCATGCTCTTCGGATCGCGTCGCCAAGGCAGGCGTATGGACTGCCCGATGTTCCGCACGTGCCCGCGCTTCCGCAGAAGGCATCCGGGCTGCCGCAGCCGCAGGATCCGGCGTGGGGATCGGCATAGTAGGTCGCGGCGAGGATGCCGCTCTCCTGGCCCGGGAACAGCTGAGAGGCGAGACAGAGAAGGCCGAAGCGAATCGTCAACGTTGACAGTGTGCGGAGAAGAGGGATCATGGAACTTTTCCTCCAGGCACGGTGGGTGGGAATGACTCCTTCGTTGACCGCGCAGTCGCATCACCGAGACAGAGTTCTCAGAAATCGATGTCCGTGACCGGTAAGCGGCCGGGCCGCGTCGAAAAGGGAGCGCCGATGGACGCGGACTCATGCCGCAATGCGCTCGTATTGCTCACCAGATACCGCCGATGCCCCCATCTGTCAACTTGATTTTCGCGGGGCGATTTTTCGAGTGGTGATCCGCCCGACTCGCTCCATCGTCGACCCCAGCCTTCGCACGGGTCGATCACACCGAGCGTCTTCGCCGACACATGAAGCGCGCGACGTTCCTGCGCCTCCACGAACGCTCCTCCATGAGCCCCTCTGGAGTCATGCAGACGGCAACTTGATGAGGCGCGTGCGCGTCGGGATTGCCCAAATGAGGTTTGTCGGCGACCACCGTGGTGACGATGTCGAGTATCAAAGTCAGCCCGCCTCATCCAAAAAGGCGAGACACCCTTGACACCTTCCCCATCCGCGAGTCTAGGATGGATTGGTCATCCTCGGGGCCCCCGATGAACAGAAGCACACGTAGCTCTCAGGGCAGGGCGGCCACTTTTGGCGTACCGCAGTCGAACGAGTGCCCCAACCTGACCACCTACACCCGGAAGATCAAACACTTACACGACGATACCTAGCCCGGCGCGGGGATTGTGGCCCCTAGTGCGGACAGCCGACGTGTATTCAAATTCGGCCATTTTATTACGCCCCGGGAATGTTCAAAGAAAGGAGTCATTCGCTATGTCTCATCTTCAGCGGGAAATCGACAAATGGGTCGCGAAGACGCCGAAGAGCGCCGAGGCCTACGACAGGGCGCGCAAGCACGTGCCGGGAGGGGTGGGCAGCAACTTCCGTTTCATGGACCCGTATCCGATGTTCGTCTCCCGCGCCCAGGGAAGCCGCATCTTCGATCTCGACGGCAACGAGTTCATCGACTTCATGCTCAGCATGGGGAGTCTCCTGGTGGGCCACAGCCATCCTGCGGTGGTGAAGGCGCTCGCGGAGCAGGCGGGCGAACGGGGCACGCTATACTGCCTCCCGCACGTCTGGGAGCAGGAGGTCGCGGCGCAGCTCGCCGGGCGGTTCGGGCATGCGATGTGGCGCTTCGTGAACAGCGGGACGGAAGCGACGATGACGGCGTTGCGTATTGCGCGCGGTTACACGGGGAAAAAATACATCGTCAAGTTCGAGGGGCACTACCATGGCCACAACGATCAGACGCTGGTGACCACGAGCGCCCCGTTGCGCAAGCTAGGGCGGGCGGACCGCGGCGTGAGGGTGCCGTCGTCGCAGGGTATTCCCGAAGAAACCTACGCGCTGACCCTGATGGCGGTGTTCAACAACCTCGACTCGGTGAAAACGCTGTTCGACGAATACCCGGGCGAGATCGCCTGCGTGATCACCGAGCCGGTGATGATGGATTGCGGCTGCATCGAGGCGGAGCCGGGCTTCTTCGCCGCGCTGCTCGATCTGTGCCACGAGAACGGGGCGCTTCTGATCTTCGACGAGGTGAAGACCGGCTGCAAGCTCGCGCCGGGCGGCGCCACCGAGCACTACAGGGTCAGGCCGGACATCGTCTGCGTCGCCAAGGCGCTGGCGGGCGGGCTGCCGCTCGGGGCGATCGGGGCGGATGAGGCGATCATGCAGATCGTCGGCGACGGCAGCGTCATCCAGGTCGGCACGTTCGGGGCCAACCCGTTGGTGCTGCATGTCGCCCACGTCGTCCTGCGCGATCTCCTGACGCCCGACGCCTACCGGCGCGTGTTCGACCTGAACCGCCGGCTGGTCGACGGCTACCGGGCGATCGTGCGCGAGCACCGCTTGGCCGCGCAGGTCAACGGCGTCGGTCCATGCGGCATCATCACCTTCACCGACCGCCCGCTGCGCTCCTACCGCGAGTTCATGACGGCAAACGACGATGCGTTCCGTCTCTACTGGTTCGCCATGATGAACCAGGGGATCATGCCGGCGCACCACTTCGGCGGCGACGTCTGGACCGTGTCGATCGTCCACACCCGGGACGACATCGAAGCGCACCTGGCGGCGTTCGAGCGCATCGCCCCGATGTTCCGCTAGGGCATCGCCGGCCGCGAGGTGATGGTGAGCAGCCCCTGCGCCCGGTGCAGGTGGGAGGTCGCCTCGTCGAGGGCTTGCGTGTACAGGCTCACCTGGCTCAGCAGGACCCCCTCCTGATCGAGCTCGAGGGGCCAGCGCAGACCGGGGAGGCGCTCTTCGGTGAGCCCGGGGACCGAGCGCGGCGGCGCCACCCACAGACCCCGGTGCCAGCGATCGCCCGGCAGCCCGCCCTCGGAGAAGAACGCCTTCTCCGTCTCGGCGATCTCGCGGCTGATTGACGCCAGCCGGTCCGGGATAGGACGCAGCGGCCAGGATTCGACGGTGAGGGTCTCGTCGCGCTCCCTGGCGAAGGCGCGCGCCGCGTCCCGGAAGCGCTTCAGGGCCCTCTCCACCGGGCGCAGCAGCCGAGGCGAGGCTTGTCTCTCGGCGACCCGGGCCCGCAGATCCCCGAACGCACGCTCCCACGCCGCGGCGGTGCCGGCCGGTTCGAGCGGCAGCAACGGCGCCGTGGCCAGCCGGAGTCCCAGCCGCCCCTGGAACTCGGCCATGACGCGGTGGTGCCGGAACTGGGGATCGACGACGGTCTCCATCCAGTGCCGGTTCTCGTACAGCGAGTGGTACATGCCGTAATCGGCGCCGTAGTACATGTCGCTGCCGGGCAGGGCCAGGAACTCCACGAACGGCGTCTGGTCGTCCCCCAGCGGCACATCGTCGATTTGCGGATCGGTCAGCGGCTCGGACGGGCTGCCGCGGATTTCGAAGGCGTCGACCGAGCCGAGCTCGCGCGCGCTGTTCTGCAGACGCACCCAGGCCGCGAACAGGCTCTCTTTCCCGTCGGGGCCCGGCACGTCGGCGGCGACCTCGCGGAACAGCCGGTGCAGGCAGGGGCTGGCCCCGACGTACAGCGGGCGCTCGCCGTTGAACACCACCGAGTCCATGTTGATCACGGCGGTCCCTTTGCGCCGCAGGATTTCGGCGTTGTCCTCCGCCCACTCGGTCGAGCCGCCCAGGGCCATCTCCTCGGCGTCCCAGAACGCCAGGACGAGAGTGCGGCGTGGCTGCCAGCCGAGGCTCTTCATCCTCCCGAAGGCGCGCACGGTCTCGAGCAACGCCGCCGTGCCGCTCGACGGGTCGCCCGCGCCGTAGATCCAGGCGTCGTGGTGGTTGCTGAGGATGACCCAGGACTCGGGCTCTTCCCGGCCCGGGATGCGCACCAGGACATTG
>QHXY01000379.1 GCA_003223145.1 Acidobacteriota bacterium | reverse complement strand
CAGGTCGGTTTGCAGCTTGACGGGCGCGTAGGCCTTCAGGCGCGCGCGGATATCACCCTCGTCCTGGGCGCCGGTCCCGGCGGCACGCAGGAGACCCGTGCAAACCAGGAACCCCGCAACCAGGCAAGAAATTGTCTCGGTCCGTCTCATGCCGCCCTCGGTCATGGGACTCTAGCAGACCCCGAGCCCGCCCGGAAACCCTTTTGACAAGCGTCATGCCGGAACCTATATTTTCAGGCCAGGGACCGAACTGCCGGTCCCGGGAGACACGATGGGGTCCCACCTGGGCGTTCCGCCCGCAGGCAGTCAGCACACGGTCATGGACGGCAGGGCGCGCTCGGACGCGGGCGAACGCGGCCGCTTCGCGCGTCTGCGGGAGCGCTTCCTGGGACGCCGCCGAAGCTATGTCGTCGACGCCGCCTACCAGCTGCGCTCGGCGATCATCGCCGTCCTCGGGATGGCGTCCCTGTTGGTGTTCGCCGCCGCCCTGTTCCACCTTCTCCGCCAGGAGAACGCCCGGCTCCTGGCGCGGCGCGCGCCCGTTCCCGCGGGCGGCTCCGCCGACTTGCACTCGGTTCTGTACCTGCTCGCCGTCGGCTTGTTCTTCGTCGCCGCCGTGTTCGCCATCGAGATCGTCGAGACGCACAAGACCGCGGGCGTGGTCCACAAGATCACGCGCGGCCTGCGCGAGCTGCAGGCGGGCCGCTGGGCCACGCGCGTGACGCTGCGCCGGCACGACAACTTCAAGGACATGGAGGAGGCGTTCAACGCCGCCACGCGGGCGCTGCGGGACCAGCTCGACGACGACCTGCGCGGTCTGCAGGGGATCGAGGGTCAGGTGAGGCTGCTGGCGCGCGAGTTCGAAGCGGGCAACCGCGAGGGGGCGCTGGTGATGCTGCGGCAGGTGGCCGCCGAGCTGCAGTCGCTGCGCGAGCGCAAGCGCAACCTCCTGGAATCCGCGCCGAGCGTCGCTTCGGAGAGAAAAGAGGGTTGACAACGACGACCCGGTGCGGTACTAGTAGCCGGGTCGCGATGCGTGCACGGACTTTCGGGATCGGCTATCGATTGAAGCGGGCTGACCACAAGAGCCGTAGCTTTTGTGGATTTTTTTTGTCTTCACGTACGGCGTTTCGGCGGGTAAGGAGGGTTCCCGGTGGCCAAGGGCAAGGTGAAGTGGTTCAATAACAGCAAGGGGTATGGATTCATCCAGCAGGAGGATGGAACAGATATTTTCGTCCACTTCTCCGCGATCCAGGGCGAGGGCTACAAGACGCTCGAGGAAGGTCAAGCGGTCGAGTTCGAGATCGCCCAGGGACCCAAGGGGCTTCAGGCCGCCAACGTGTCGAAGGTCTAGACCGGACGCCGGGTTGCGCCGCGCCGCCCGGCCGGCCGCGTGTTCCGTGTGGTAGCATTCGTGATCGATGCTCCGCCGGCGGAAGGCTCCCCTGCTCCACCTTTCCTGCCGGTTGTTCGCCGTCTGGGCCGCACTGTTGCTGGTCACGCGGTGCGCTGCACCGGATCCCGCCGCGCAGCTCGCCGAGGCCCGCCGCCTGCGCGAGAACGATCGGCCCGCCGAGGCGGCCGGAATCCTGTCCCGCCTGGTCAAGAGTACCCCCGGCGATTTCTCAGTGCGTTACGAGCTGGCCCTGGCGCTGCACGCCGCCGGCAAGGAGCCCGAGGCGCTGGACGCGGCCGGCGAAGCCGTCGCGGCGAACCGCTCCTCCAGGGACGCTCGCCTGCTGCGCAGCGATGTCCTGACGGCGCTCGGACGGGATGACGAGGCGCTGGCGGAGCTGCGCCAGATGGTGGCCGCCGACCCGAACGGCAAGGACGTGCACCGACGGATGGGGATGATCCACGCGAAGGCCGGGCGCATGCAGCAGTCGTTGAACCAGTTCGACAAGGAGCTGGCGGTCAACCCGTCCGACGCCCACACCCTGACCGAGGTCGGCGTCTATTATTTCCGGACCGGCAACATTCCCGAGGCGGCGACGCGCCTGGAGCGCGCCACGACGCTCGACCCGAAATTGGCCCGGGCCCGCCAATACCTGGGGGAGGTGCGCCTCAAGCAGGGTCGCCACCAGGAAGGTCTCGATCTGCAGGAGAGCGCGCTGCGCGACGACCCCTCCAACGTCGAGCTCCTGGTCAACCACGCCGCCGCCCTCGAGTCGTACGGCGATCCCCATCTCGCCGAGGCGGAGCTGAAGGCCGCGGTCGCACGCGGGCTGGGCGAGGCGCGCATCTTCGTCCAGCTGGGCAAGCATTACCGCGAGTCGCTGCGGTTCGACGAGGCGGAGGCGACGCTGCAGCACGCCATCGAGCTGGAACCGGCCAGCAGCGAGGCCCACTTTCACCTGGCGAAGACCCGGATGCTCGAGGGCAAGACCGTCGAGGCGCTGCCGGAATTCAAGGAGGCGAATCGCCTGGCGCCCGGCGACCCGTATCCGTACTACTACCTCGGCACCATCGCCGCGGGTCAGGGAAAGATCGGCGAGGCCGTCACGCTTCTGCGCCGCTCGCTGGAGCTCGACCCGCTCAACCCGAAGGCGCATTATTCGCTGGGCCAGGCGCTGATGAAGAGCGGGCAGCCGAAGGAGGCTGCAGTCGAGTTCGCGCGCCACGCCGAACTTCTGAAGAGGCTTCGTGGGAGCAAGCTCCAAGGCGTCGCCACGGCCGACTGACCGCGGGCCGCTGGTCGGGACGGTGGGGCTGGTGGCCGCCGTGCTGGCCGCCGCCGGCGTCTGCCTGGCGCGCTCCCCCGCACCGGGCGCAGCCACCGCCCCGGGCGCCGCGCCCTCGCCGCGTTTCGTGAACGCGGCGGCCCAGGCCGGGCTGACCCTGGTGAACGTCAGCGGCGAGATTCAAAAAACCACCATCAACGAGACGGTCGGCAACGGCGTCTGTCTGGACGACGTGGACGGCGACGGACGGATCGATGTCTTCCTGCCGAACGGCTCGCGCGCCCGTCCCTTCCCTCCCGGTGCGGAGCCGCGTTCGGCGCTCTACCGGAACCGCGGCGATGGCACCTTCGAGGACGTCACCGAGAAGGCGGGCGTCGCCTCGCGCGGCTACTGGGCGCAGGGCTGCGTGTTCGCCGACTACGACGACGACGGGCGGGTGGATCTGTTTCTCACCGGGTTCGGACGCTACATCCTGTATCGGAACCTCGGTGACGGGAAGTTCCGGGACGTCACCGCCGCCGCCGGTCTCAAGGGACGCGGCTGGAGCACCGGCGCCGCCTTCGGCGACTACGACGGAGACGGCCGCATCGATCTGTACGTATCGCACTACATCGACTACGACTCAGCGAGCCCTCCCCTGCCACCGCCGGGCTCGCTGAA
>QHXY01000378.1 GCA_003223145.1 Acidobacteriota bacterium | reverse complement strand
CTACACCCGCGTGAACGAGCGCAAGGCGAATGCGGCGAGCAATGCCGGCTTCCAGCCACCCGACCAGATTGCGGCTGTTGCTGGGACGCGCGATGTCAACTTCGCTGGCGCCTACACGAACTGGGACATCAAGGTCGGGACTCTGGATGTCTACCTCTTGAACCTCGCAGACCAGGCCAATCTGTCGGACATCACGACCTTTGGCGCACGCTGGAGCAGGGACTTGGTCAACAAGAACGGTCTCTTCTGGAACATCGAGGCTGCCCAGCAGTCGGGCGATGCGAGCGGCACGGACAAGGCCAAAGGGAACGTGGGCGAAGGCTGGATCGGCTGGAACATGAAGTCGGGGAAGAACAATCACCGCTTCTACGCGCGCATGGGAATCGCCAGCGGTGATAACGATGCGACCGACACGGACCAGAAGCAGTTTGTGCCGTTGTTCGGTGATTTCCACAACCGCCTCGGCCACGGCGATTTCTTCCAGCTCGCCGGTAACTCGACCGGACTCGGCGGAGGCCCCGTCGGCGGAAACCTTGGCATCAAGGGTACCGGGGTCGGCTGGAACGGCATGTTCGGCGACAGACACGAGGTCGGCGCCGAATACTGGTCGTTCAAGACCGACAAGAAGGATGCGGCTACCGGCTTCGATAAGCTGGGCACCGAGTGGGATGTCTGGTACGGTTACAACTACAGCAAAAACCTGGCTTTCGGCGCCGCGGTTGCGGAGCTGAGCCCGGACGATGCTCTGACCGGCGGCGGCGGCGCGGCCAACGACAAGGTTGACCGCGTCTACGCCAATGCCCGGCTGCGGTTCTAGTTCTCGTCAGACCTGAGGTGAGCAGCATCGCCCCCGCGGGTTCGCCCGCGGGGGTTTTTTTGTCTGGATGACGGCATCAGAAGGTGCCCGGGGTCAGGCTGCACCCTCGGCCAGCCGGTCGAAGTGCTCCCAGAAATCGGGGAATGACTTGGAGACGCAGCCGGGGTCGGCGATGACGACTCCGGGAACCCGCAGACCGGCGACTGCGAACGCCATTGCCATGCGATGGTCGGAGTAGGTTTCGATGCGCGCACCGTGCAGCGGGCGTGGCTCGATCATCAATCCGTCGGGCGCCGGCGTCGCCGCGCCACCCATCCGGTTGATTTCGGCGACCAGGGCGGCGATTCGGTCGCTCTCCTTGACCTTGAGGTGAGGCACGCCCGAGATCCGGCCCGGGCCTTTGGCGAACAGGGCGACGATGGCGAGCGTCGGCACGATGTCGGGCATGCCGCGGCAGTCGGCGTCGATGCCGACCAGATCCTCCGGCCCCTCGACCGAGACCCAGCTGTCCCCCGCTTCCACGCGGCAGCCCATCCGCTCGAGCAGTCGCAGGAACTGCGCGTCGCCCTGGGATGACTTGGGGTCGAGACGATCGACCCGCACGCGCCCGGCGGTCACGGCCGCGGCGGCGAAGAAATAAGAGGCCGAGGAGTAGTCCCCCTCGATCTCGAGGTCGCACGGCCTGTACGGGTGTCCGGGAGACACGACGAAGACGTTCGGCTCCGGCCCCGCAGGGGCGGTCTGCACCTCGGCCCCGAAGCGGCGCATGACGTCGATGGTCAGGCGGACGTACGGGCGCGATACCAGAGGACCCTCGATCTCGACGCGCACACCCTCCGAGACGGGGGGCGCGGCCAGAAGGATGGCCGACAGATACTGGCTGCTGGTGCCTCCCCGCAGGCGGGTCGTGCCGCCGTGCAGCCCGCCACCGCCGACCCTCACCGGCGGGCAGCCGTCGCCCCGCACCGATTCCGCCGCGGCGCCGAGGGTCCTCAGGGCAATCAGGAGATCTTCGATCGGCCGCTGTCGCATCCTGGCATCGCCGTCGATGATGTAATCGCCGCCCCCGAGAGCCAGGAGAGCGGTCAGAAAGCGCATGGCCGTCCCGGCGTTCCCGACCGAGACCTCGGCCCTGTTCGCCGGGATCACCCCGCCGCGTCCTTCGACCCGCACCACCGCGTCGTCCCCTGCCCCCACCACGCGCGCGGTGATTCCAACCGCATCGAGCGCGGCGATCAGGTGACGCGTGTCGTCGGAGAGGAGCGGATGACGAAGTTGCGATCGCCCGGCCGCGAGGGCGGCGGCGATCAAGGCCCGCTGGGTGGCGCTCTTCGAAGGTGGCGCCGCGATGCGCCCCTGCGTTCTGCGGATGGTCCTGATCGGACGATCGGGCTGCACGACTTGGGTCTCCATGCGCCACGCGCAACGGCCCGCCAGGCGCATCGTACACGAGAACGGGATCGCTTGACGCCGGCGCGCGCTGCCTCTATCTTCTTCTTCCCGTTGCAGCGCAGTCTCTGGAGATTCGCCCCGTGATCCTCCGCAAAGGCCGTTTCATTCTCGTCGCGAGCTTCGTGGCGTTCGCCGCCATCTTCTTCGGGCTCGGCACCCTGCTGCACGGCGCGCAGCCGGTGTCGCGGCCGAGGCCGCAGCAGCCCCGCGGCGCCGCCCAGCGCAGCGGCGACGACGGCGGCTTCTCCATGACCCTGACCGAGCCGAGCGATGCCTACCTGGTCGGCGTCACGCGTATCGTCATCGAGCCGACGCTGCCGCCGGGCGATTCCGTCGCCGGTATGGACTTCTTCGTCGACGGCAGGCTGGTGTCGACCGATCGCAAGGCGCCGTACGCCACGGAGATCGACTTCGGCGCCGACATCAAGCGCCACACCATCGTCGTCACCGCCCTGACCGCGGGGGGCCGGCGCGCCAAGGTATCGTTCATCTCGCGCGCCGCCGATCTGGCCGGCGACTCCGTGGCGCCGCTCGCCATCGTCCCGGCGGTCGTGCGGGACGCCGGCGGCCGCTTCGTCGAAGGGCTGTCGGTGGGAGACTTCATCCTCACGGAGAACGGCGCGCGCCAGCCGATCCTCCATCTGGACAACGAGCCGGTCCCCCAGTCGATCGCCGTCGCCATCCAGTCCTCCGCGCCGGAGGACGCGCGCGGGGCGCTCCTGCGCGGCGCCCTGTCCTTCACCGACGCGCTGCTGACGTTCGACTCGCTCGGGCTGTTGAAACTGGGGGCCCTGGACGCGGGTGAGGTGGCGTCGGCAGCCGCCACCCGGGCGGACCGCAAGTCGGAGAAACCGGACAAGAAACTCCAGGACGCGCCTAGCGCGGCCGCGGTCCCCGCCGGCCCCACGCTCGGGTTCTCCTACGACCGCGAGGCCTTCGAGAAGCGGCTCGCCGACCTGGGCGAGGGGATCGATCGCGCATCGGCGACCCCGGCCGAGGCGTTGCAGGAGGCGACGCGCGGTCTTCTGGGCCGCTCGCGCGGGCGCGTCATCCTGGCGCTGGTGTACGGAGGGCCGCCATTGATCGGGCCCCCCGCGCCCGGGGAGCCGCCGGTCGACGAAGCGCTCGTGGAGGCGCTCGACGCCGTGAAGAAGTCGGGCTCGACGATGAACGTCGTCGTCCTGGGTGCGGCGGACAAATCGCCCTTGCCGCGTCTCCGCAAGCTGACCGAGGAGACCGGCGGAGAATTCCTGGTGGTCGCGACGGCGGACGAGGTGGAGACGGCCTGCCGGCGGATCTCCGAGTCCCTGCGGCACCAGTATCTGGTGAGCTACGCCCCGACCACCCCGGAGCGTGAGGGGTGGCGGACGGTGGCGCTCGCCGCGCGCGCGCCGGATCTGGTCGTGCAGACGCGCAAGACTTGCTTCGCGTCGCCGGCCCCGAAACGCCCGTGAACGGCGGCGCCGCGACCTCGACGATCGCCGGCGGCAGAAGCGCCGAGGTCTGGGTTGCCGCGCCGCTCCTGGCCGTGCTCGGCTTCTGGACCGCGCGTCTGGGCTCCGGCGCGCAGACCGGCTGCTTCCTCGATCTGGTCAATCTCGCCTTCCACGAGGCCGGGCATCTGTTTCTCGCGCCGTTCGGGACGACCGCGCACTTCCTGGGCGGCACGCTCGGCCAGCTCGCGGTCCCGCTCCTGCTCGGGTGGTATTTCCTGGTCGTTCGCCCGACCCGGCCGCTGGGCGCCGCGTTCTGCGCCTGGTGGCTCGGCGAGAACCTCGTCGACATCTCGGTCTACATGGCCGACGCGCGCGATCTGGCCCTGCCTCTCGTCGGTGGCGGCGACCATGACTGGAACGAGCTGTTCTACCGTTTCGGTCTTCTCGGGGAGGACAGCGTGCGCGCCATGGCGACCGGGACGCACCGGCTCGGCACGCTCGTCATGCTGTTCGGGATCGCCTGGCTCGCCTGCTTCGCGCTCCCGGGGCGACTGAGACAGAGGCTGCGCGACGCCCTGTCCCGGCATGCCTCCTCGATCCAGTTCCTGATCGAGCCGATCGAAGATTAGAAGCGCCGCCCTCAGGCCGGCGTGGTGTTCGAGCTGTCCCCGTTCTTGGGCGTCTTCCGGACGATGACCGGATGGCTCTCGGCTTCCTCCGGCCCCTTCCAGTTGATCGCCCGGCACTCCGCCAGGAGCTCGCAGCGGGCGCACTCCTTCATCTTCTTCAGGCTGGCGATGACGGTTCCGAAGCAGTCCTTGGTTATGCGGGGCATCGATGGATAATCTATTGACTCGGCGAAGGTTGTCAACCCGTTCGCGCATTGAAAATGGCCCGATCCTTGCCATATACTCCTGCGGTCTCGCCCCCTCCCGATTGCTCGGTCCGACCCGGGCCGGCCGTCCGGACGGAAGACCCGGTGCTCGACGATGGGAAACAAGCTCCTTCGTGTCGCCTGCCTGATCGCCCTTGCGTCGGCCTTTCCGGGGGCCGGTCGGCGTGGTAGTTTCAAAGAAGAAATGCGCTTCGGCGCGGAAGCGGCGCAGCAGGGACTGTGGCGTGAGGCGATGTTCCGCTGGGAGAAGATCCTCAAGGACCACCCCGACAACGCCCGATTGCACAACAATCTGGGGGTGGCGTACGAGAGTCTCGGTCAGTTCGAGCGGGCCCGCAAGGAGTACGAGGACGCCCGGCGTCTCGACCCCGACAACAAGGAGATCCGCGACAACTTCGAGTCGTTCCAGGAGATCTGCAAGACCGTCAAGAGCTGCGGCGCAGGGGCCGCCGGGGCCCCGGCGGGTCCCGCCGCCCCGGGGCCTGCGTCCACCCCCGAGCCGTCACCTGCTCCGGGGCCGTCACCCACCCCGGAATCGTCGCCCGTCCCCGGTGGAGCGTAGGCGTCCGTGCCGGGGGTGACGGGGCGACTATTCGCCGGCGCGGGATGGGTGGCCATCGGCCTCGCCTGGTCGGCGGTCGCCATGGCGGGCTCGACGCGCGTGACCATCGCCACGCCGATGCCGTCGCGCATCGACATGAGCGGCATGAAGAGGATCCTGGTGACCCGCTTCATCGTGGACAAGGAGCTTCCGGGAGTCGATCTCGACAAGGAGCTGGTGAAGCTGCTGCGCCGCGAGCTGCACAAGAAAACCAGCCTGAACATCCTGGACGTGGACCCGCCGTCGCTGCCGGAGCAGCCTCTGAAGGACCTCCTGGCGAACAGCGGGTTCTGGCGGCGTCTGGCTGACACCTACGGGGCCGACCTGATCATCTCAGGCAAGGCCTCGTACGAGGCCGCCGATCGCTCCGGGTTCGTGACCATGGACGAGATCTCGCCGGTCACCGGCCAGCGCGTGCGCCGCACGCGTTTCGCCGAGCGGGAAGGCTTCACGCTCGGCTTGAACCTGTTCTTCATGGAGGGGGCCACCGGGCGGCTCCTGTACGAGGACCAGTTCAGCGGCGACAACACCGTGAACGGCCACGGGACCGATCGTCTGACCGCCCTGTACTCCCTGTTCGAGCAGTTCGAGGACGACGTCCTGTCGATCGTCGTGCCCAAGCCGCGGACGGCGCAGCGCTTCATCTTTACCGAGTAGGAGATCACTCTTGAAACGCCTGGTCCCGACCGCGTTCGCTCTCCTGGCGCTCGCGTCGCTGCTCGTCCCCGGCCGGGTCCTGGCGTTCGGCAAGAACAAGATCGCCTACCAGAACTTCGACTGGCGCATCTACAAGTCGCCGCACTTCGACGTCTACTACTACCCCGAGGAGGAGTCGCTCCTCCAGGAAGTCGTCTCCGACGCCGAGAGCCAGTACATGCGGCTGTCGCAGCTCCTCGACCACGAGATCAAGTTCCGCATCCCGCTCATCTACTACAAGACGCACGTGGAGTTCGAGCAGACCAATACCCTGCTCGAGTTCATCCCCGAGTTCGTCGGAGCCTTCGCCTTGCCGATCGAGAACCGCATGGTCCTGCCGATGGATGTCCCGCCCGACAAGAAGTACTCGCTCATCGGCCACGAGCTGACGCACATCTTCGAGTTCAGCATCCTGTACCAGGAGTCGCTGTCGCGCGCCTTCCGCTCCAACGTGCCCTCCTGGATCATGGAAGGTCTCGCCAGCCACCTGGGGCGCGACGAAGACAACTTCGACAGGATGATCATCCGCGATGCCGTGGTGAACGGGCTCATCCCGCCGATCCACCGGCTGCAGACGCTCAACTTCCTGACCTACCGTTACGGCCAGGCGGCCTTCGACTTCATCGAGGAGCACTACGGCTCCGAAGGGATCCGCAACTTCCTGTGGGAGTTCCGCAAGAGCCTGCTGGCGAACAACATCGCCAAGCCGATCAAGGACGCCTTCGGCCTGGAGGCGAACGAATTTGACAGACAATTCAAGAAGTTCCTGCAGAAGAAGTACCTGCCGGCGCTTCTCGACAAGAAGGAGGCGGAGGACTACGGCAAGGAGATCGCCGGCAAGAACCGGCACCCCGATTACGACGAAGAGTACGTCACCTTCTCCCCTGCCCTGTCGCCCTCGGGGGAGCTGATCGCGGCGATGACCACCCGCTACGAGGACATCGACGTCGTGATCATCTCGGCCAAGGACGGCAAGGTCTTCCGCAACCTGACCAAGGGGTTCACCAACCAGTTCGAGTACCCGGTGTACGGCG
>QHXY01000377.1 GCA_003223145.1 Acidobacteriota bacterium | reverse complement strand
TATAGCATTGTTGATCGCAGAGTGTCAAATAGTTTGAAACTGCCCGACGAGCGTGCGGGCGGCGTCCGTTCGGTCAGGCGAGCAGGCCCGGGCTGAGAGCGCCCCAGTCTGCCCTCCACGCCAGCACCTCCTCAATCCGGAGCCCGCGCGGCGCTATCCCCAGAGACTGGGCAGGCGTCATGTGCGTCCGATTGGTGATGCCCCGGCAGAAGTTCGACCACAGCGCGGCGATGCTCAGATGTCTCTGCAGGCAGTCCCTCTTCTTAGACACGCACCAGCTGCGCCGCCGCAAGCGCGCCAGGAAGTGCCGCAGCCGGGCGTTGGTGTGGTTGATCGGGAACAACGGATTGGTGCGGTCCCGCCGAGCCGCCGCCGAGTGACGCCGCCAGCGGAAGCGTGGTCCGAACAAGTCATTCCCCAGCCGCCCATAGAGGGGCTTCTCGTCGGACTCGAGGATGAGGGGCCGAGGGGGCCGGACCAGGGGGCGCAGACGCGCCAGGATGGTGCGGACGGCGGCCCGGGAGTGCGAGGGGCGGCGGCCGTGCCGGGCCTCGTGCTGGAGGCGCCGGCGGCGTTGCAGGGGCGTCATGCGTCCCTTGCGGCGCAATGGACCGACGGCGGTGGCAATGAGGAACAGGGTGCGGCGCTCGATGAGGATGGGGACGGTGACCGGCTGGTAGCGGTTGGCCTCGAACGACTCGAGCTCGTCGAGCTGGAACGGCCCCGCCAGGGAGACCCCGGCCAGCCGGTTCGCCTGGAAGCGGGTCGCATGCAGGGCGAGCCAGGCGAAGCGGCGCTCGATGGTGCGCCGGGCGACTTTGAGGACCCGTGCCGCCTGGCGAAGTCCGACACAGGCAACCAGGAGATCACAACAGGTGGCGTTGATGGAGGGCTTCTTCTGGCGGTAGTCGGCGCGAAAGGTCTGCCGGGAGAAGCCGCGCCCGCAGACCCGGCAACGGAACCGGGGCACGGGGTGGGGGCGACAGAGCGGATGGTAGACACCGTCACGTATGAAGAACCCGGGAAACGGCTGTGCGTGGGCGGGGCACTCGGGACGGGGACAGCGGAACGGCCGAAACATGCCAGCCTCCAAACGACGCAGGGAGGCGCTCACAGAAAGGATCGTGCCAGACGGAGTCCGGCCGAGAATCCGCGAAGATTCAAGGTCCCGAGGGCCTCAGGGGCGAACAAGGAGTGCCGCTGCGGTAGAACATGAACGCCGCCCGAACGTCCCGGACCAGCGGCGAACGCCGACCCGCACCGTCGTCGGGCATTTTCCTTAGGATTGCCCGATGATGCTCCGCGACACTCGCTGCCCCGGCGGCAGACCGGCGCGCAGCGTGATCACGTCGATGGTGGGGCGACAGAGGAAGCGCACCGGGAACCACGACCACCCGAGTCCGCGACTCACGTGCAGGCGCACTCCTGGAGGGACATCGAACCATCCCTCGAGGTGATCGCGCGAGCCGTACGGGACATACAGCGCACCGACCAGCGGCAATCGCACCTGGCCGCCGTGCGTGTGACCTGCCAGGACGAGATCGATGTCCCAGTTCCCCAGGTTGCCGACGATGTCGGGAGTGTGCGCGACCAGGATGCAGATGTCCTGCCGGGACACCCGGGCCATGGCGAGCCTCAGATTATCGTGACCGGTTATTGGATCGTCGAGCCCGGCGATCACGATGCGCCCGCCCGGGTAAGAGAACGTGGCGCTGGTGTTGCGGAGAAGCGTGAAGCCCGCCCGGCGGACCACGTCGGGGCCCCAGGCCTCCGGGAGGCCGTCCCAATAATCATGGTTCCCCCAGACGAGATAATTGCCATAGCGCGAGTGCAGCGACGAGAGGAACGACTCCAGCGCGTGGGGGTGGTCGCCCCCCCGCACCAGGTCTCCCGAAACGATGATCATGTCGGGGTGCGCCCCGTCGACGATCTGGATGGCACGGCGCTCCCTGTAGCCGATCGTTCCGATGTGGATGTCGCTGAGATGAATCAGGGTCAGGTCTGGCGCCCCCGCTCGAACCATCGGCAGATACTCGACCGAGCGGACCACTTCGATCCAGTTCGGCTCGATCAAAAAGGCGTCGACGCCGATACCGGTGGCGATCAGGAACGCGACTCCGAACAGCCAGAGTACTCGTCGCGACCGGGGCAGAAATGCCATGCCCGACAATATAAGGGAACGGCCCCGGCGCGGCCACCTGCAGGGCCCCCTCCCGTGAAACGGGGAAGCCCCAGGGCCCGCGGGCTTGACCCGCAGAGGGCTTCCGGGTACTATGACGCGTCACGCCGATGGGGTTTCTCCTGCCCCTCCAACAGGAACGGCACTAGCCCTTGACTGAAAAGAGCCATCACGGTCACGGCCGGCCTCCCCATGACCGGCCCGAGCAATCGCATCGTCACGACTCCGCAACGGAGCGGCCGCCTGCAAATCCCGACGCGCCGCCAAGCGCGGGAGCGGCGGTGCCTTCAACCGCGGGCGAGCCGCGGCGGGACGATCCCGCCCAGCACGATCGCGGCCACGCGCCGCCCGCCCAGCACCGGAACCGCCGCCATCACCGCGACTGGAGGCACCGGCGGGGCCAGCACCGGCGGGAGGGAAATGTCCGACACGACGCCGGAACGGGTCACGGCTCGGGCCACGTGCCGGCCCACGGGACCCCGCAGGGTCACCATCGTCCGGCCGGGCACGGCGGCCCCCCGCCGCACCAGGCCGCTGGCCAGGGCTCGCACGCGCGCGCCGCGGTCCAGCACCCCCCGCAGGCCACGACCGAGGCGAATGGCGTCCTCGAGATCCTGGGTGAAGGGGGAGGGTACCTGCGGCAGTCCCGGCGCAATTACCGTCCCTCGCCGGAGGACATCTTCGTCCCTCGCGACATCCTCCTGCGTCTGGGGCCCATCAACCAACGCCTCAACGGCGGCGGTATCGAGGGTTGCGAGATCGAAGGTCTCGCGTCGGCCGCAGGCTCCCGCGGCCGCCCGGCGGCGGCCGCGCCGCACCACGGCGGACACCCGCGCCACGGGGCCCACGGTCACCACGCTGGAGGCGGAAGGCCCGCGCACGGGGGTGGTCAGGCGGCCGGATCCCCCTGTCTGGTCGAGGTTCGATCGATCAATGGCGTGCCGCCGGAGCAATTCGCCGAGAGGCGGCCCTTCTCCGAACTGACGTCGATCGATCCGTTCGAGAGGATCCGGCTGGAGACGGAGCCGGCGGAGCTGTCGACGCGGGTCATCGATCTTCTGACGCCGATCGGCAAGGGGCAGCGCTGCCTGATCGTCGCGCCGCCCCGCGCCGGCAAGACGACGCTGCTGCAGAAGATCGCCGCCTCGATCTCCCGCAACCATTCCGAGATTCATCTGGTCGTCCTCCTGGTCGACGAGCGGCCCGAGGAGGTGACCGATATGAAGCGCAACGTCCGGGGCGAGGTGATCGCCTCGTCGTCCGACGACATGGCGCGGCAGCACGTGTCGGTGGCGCGGATCGTTCTCGAGCGGGCGCGGCGCCTGGTCGAGATGGGACGCGATGTGGTCATCCTTCTCGATTCGCTGACCCGGCTCGCTCGCGCGCACAACACCGCCACGCCGGGCACCGGCCGGACGCTCAGCGGCGGCCTGGACGCGCGCACCATGGAGCAGCCGCGCCGCCTGTTCGGCGCGGCGCGCAAGGCCGAGGAGGGCGGCAGCCTGACGGTCATCGCCACCGCCCTGGTCGACACCGGCAGCCGGATGGACGACGTCATCTTCCAGGAGTTCAAGGGGACGGGCAACATGGAGTTGGTCCTCGACCGTTCTCTGTTCGAGCAGCGGATCTATCCCGCTCTCGATATCCCCAAGTCCGGGACGCGCAAGGAGGAGAAGCTCTTCACGAAAGAGGAGCTGCCGCGCATCCACAAGCTCCGCCGCGTGCTGTTCGAGATGAAGCCGCGGGACGCCATGATGAAGCTCCTGGACAAGCTGTCCAAGTACCCGACCAACGCCGAGTTCCTGAAAGCCCTCGACGTCTGAAAAACTGCTTGACTTTCCGGTACCCTCCCCTTATTGTTTGATACTGTTGGAAGTGAGGTTTCTGGTTGGACTTAAGAAAGAGCCCCAGGGACGCACAACCCCTCGGGGCTTTTTTAGTGTTCGGCAGGGCCGAAGCTTCCGACCCCGGGACACAAGGTTCCGGTGCAATCGGCCTCACATGAGGCGGAGGTAAGGTTCGTGGCAACTGGTCGCGTTAAGTGGTTCAACAACAGCAAGGGGTACGGTTTCATCGAACTCGAGGGTGGCAAGGACGTCTTTGTCCACTTCTCGGCCATTCAGGGTAGCGGCTACCGCTCGCTGGAGGAAGGTCAGACGGTCGAGTTCGAGGTGACGCAGGGCACGAAAGGCCCGCAGGCTTCGAACGTCAAGCTGGTCTAACCGGTCTCGCGGGTGGTCCGCGTCGCCCTGTGGCGACCATGACCACTGAAAAAAAACAGCCCCGGAGGTGAAAGCCTCCGGGGCTTTTTGCGTTCGTGCTACAGCGTGTTCAGGTACCTCATCAGACGCTGTTTGTCCTCCGCCTCGATGCGCGTGAACCGCAGGGCGGCTTCGTAGCGCCGGCTCTCGATGGATGCGGGTTTCTCGAAGCAGCGCAGGACGATTGCCTCGACGTCGATCGTCGCTGGCTTTCGCAGGTCGCCGCCGACCAGGGTGAAGGTCAGCTTCAGCGGCAGCCCCGCGTCGAGAGGCCGGTTGGACGCGCACCGCGCTCCACCGGCGGCGATATCGAGGGTCGCCAGCCGGAGATCGGCCGGGATGCGGTCCCCCGGCAGAGCTCGGACCTCGAGAAGCGCCATGAATCTGTGGTGCTGCCGCTTCTCGTCGTCTCCCATGGCGCCTCCCCGCCCTCAGTTCTTGGCGATCTCGTGCGCCTCTTTCGTGTGCCTCTCGATCATGCCGGCGAGGACCGCCTCCGGGATCTTCTCCAGAGTGACCTTCACCGTCGAGAGGGTCTCGCCTCTCTTCACGCCGAAGGAGACCGTGCTGCCGATCTTCCACGCGTCGTCCGACATCATCGTCTTCTCCACCGTCTCCTTCGTGAGGGTCACGCCGTTGACGGAGACCAGGGCGTCGGCCGTCTTGAGACCGGCCTTGTCGGCCGGGCTGCCCGGCACGACCGTGACGAGCCTCAATGAACCGTCGTCGTTTGGATCCATCTCCACTCCCATCCAGCCGCGGGTCTGGTACATCGCCTTCATGTGTGCCGCGCACTCGCCGGCCGACTTCGTGCACTTCTCGTGCTCTCCGGCGACCAGACCCGTGACCGCCAGGGCGAGGACCGTCATGAACAACGCACCGCGCAGACCGCTGCGATTTCGCATCGCCTGTCCTCCTTCTGTTGAGGTCCCCGGCGCAGGGGCTTCCCCGAGACCCGCGGATTTTACCATCAATGGAGACCGAAGACCGCCCCGGGCGCCCGGACAGGCGCTTAGCGCGAAAAATGGAAGGGCACGCTGGTGACCACGACACCGGGCTTGAACAGCAGCGCGCCCTTGATCAGGAACGCCGACTGGTTGTGGAGCAGGCCCTCCCACCAGTGTGCGGTGACGAACTCGGGCAGGACGACGGTGACCATCTCGTTGCCCCGCCGCCCGTGCATCAGCTCGTCGATATGGTCGACGAGGGGTTGCACGATCGACCGGTAGGGGGACTCCAGGATCCGCAGCGGCACGCCGCCCCCCCACTGCTTCCACTGCTCGCGGATCTGCTCGACGCGCTGCGGGTCGATGGCGACGTGCACCGCTTCGACCTCGTGGGCGATCGACTTGGCGTAGCGGAGGGCGTAAATCGTGGCGCGGTTCACCGCGGACATCGGCACGACGGCCGTGTGCCGCAGGGGGCGCTCCGGCTCGATCTCCCGCAGCGACAACTGCTGCCTCACATAGAAGTAGTGTCGGTGGATCTTGAGGAAGCAGAACACGAACAGGGGTATCAGAAGGATGACGATCCAGGCGCCCTGTATGAACTTGGTGACCGCGATGACCAGGAGCGCGGCCCCCGTCGCCGTCGCCCCCGCCGCGTTCACCACCGCGTGCAGGCGGTAGCGCTCCCCCTTGTGCCGCAAGTGCCGCGCCACCATGCCCGACTGGGACAGGGTGAATGCCAGGAAGACGCCGACCGCGTACAGCGGAATCAGGCGGTGCGTGCTGCCGCCGAACATGATCACCAGGAAGCCCGCCGAGCCGGCCAGGATCAGGATGCCGTTGGAGAACACCAGGCGATCGCCGAGGTTGGCCAGCTGGCGCGGCACGAAGCGATCACGCGCCAGGATGGACGACAGCCGAGGGAAGTCGGCGAAGGCGGTGTTCGCCGCCACCATCAGGATGGACGCGGTCGCGAACTGCAGCAGGTAATAGAGCGGGCCGGCCCCGAAGACCGCCCGGCCAAGCTGCGAGACGACCGTCTGCCCGACGCCCGGAACGACCGTGTACACGTGGGCCAGGTAGGACGTGCCCATGAAGAAGAACGCGAGGATCCCTCCCATGATCATCAGTGTGGTCGAGGCGTTGCGTGCCTCGGGCTTGCGAAACGCCTGGACCCCGTTGCTGATCGCCTCGATACCCGTCAGCGCCGCGCACCCGGCCGAGAACGCCCGCATCAGCAGGAACAGCGTCAGGTCATGGGTGGCCGGCGGGATCGCCGCCATCGGCGGCTCGACCGGAGGAAGACGGAGAAAAGCGCGGACGATCCCCGTCACGATCAGCGAGACCATCGAAAAGATGAAGAGATATGTCGGGACCGCGAAGATCCGACCCGACTGTCGCAGGCCGCGCAGGTTGCCGACCACCAGGAGCAGCAGGAACACCAGGCCGACGCCCACGCGATATTGCAGCAGCCTGGGCCACGCTGAGGTCACCGCCGCCACGCCCGCGGCGGTCGACACCGCGACGGTCAGGATGTAGTCGAGCAGGAGCGCGGCCGCCGCCACCAGGCCCCACAGCGTGCCCAGGTTCTCGCGCGCCACGATGTAAGAACCGCCCCCGTCCGGGTAGGCGTGGATCGTCTGGCGGTATGACGCGATCAGGATGGCGAGGAGCAGGACGATCACCCCGGAGATCGGGATGGAGTAGCCCAGCGCCGCCGCGCCCGCGAGGCTGAGGACGAGCAGGATCTCCTCCGTCGCGTAGGCGACGGAGGACAGCGCGTCGGAGGAGAACACCGCCAGCGCGATCGGGATGCGCAGCCGTTCTTCGCGGAACCGCTCGGTCTCCAGCGGCGTCCCGAGGAGCCAGCGCTTCCAGGTCATCTCACTTCACGAGAAAGTAGACTGCCGGGGCGATGGCGATGCGGTACCAGGCGAACGGGCGCAGGGTGTGGCGACCCAGGAGGGCGACGAACCATCCCATGGCGGCCCATGCGGACAGGAAGGCCACGACGAAGCCGACGGCGAAGGGAGCGATGTCCTGGGAGCCCAGGTGCGACCAGCTCTTCATCAGATCGTAGAGCGTCGCGGCCGCCATCACGGGCACCGCGGCCAGAAACGAGTAGTGGGCCGCGGTGCGCCGGTCCAGGCGGCACAGCAGCCCGCCGACGATGGTGGCGCCGGAGCGCGACACTCCCGGCCACAGGGCCAGGCACTGGAACAGCCCGATCACGAGGGCCTGCCGGTAGCCGAGACTATCGACGTCCGGGATGCCGGTCGCGGGGCGGAACTGTTCGACCAGCAGAAGGGCCACGCCTCCCAGGGCGAGCGCCCAGGCCACGGTCGCGGGCCCGAACAGGTTGTCCTTGATCCAGTCGTGGACCAGCGCCCCCGCCACGAGCGCCGGCAGAGTGGTCGTCATGAGGAGCGCGCAGCCCCGCGCCCCCGAGAAGCCGCCGGGGCGGCCGAAACGCAGCAGGTCGAGGAACCTTCGGCGCTCCAGGACGACCACGGCCAGGATGGCTCCGAGCTGGATGAAGATCTCGAACGTCTCGGACCTCTCGCCCCGGAAGCCCAGCAGATGGCCCGCGATGATGAGATGGCCGGTCGAAGAAACGGGCAGGAACTCGGTCAGGCCCTCCACGATCCCCAGCAGGATCGCGATCCCGATGAACCCCATGGCGGCGGAGCCTACATGAGGGCCGTATCCGTTGCAAGGGCGTGGCAGCGGGGAAGCGACGACCTCAGTGCAGCATCTTCTTCATGCCGGTGATCTCGACCAGGACCCCGTGCCAGGCGATGGGCGTGCCGGACGGGTCGCGCACCAGGGCGCACTCGTCGCGGAACCAGCGGACCTCCCCCTGGCGGTCGAGGAGACGGTACTCGGCCGTCGCGAAGCCCCGGTTGCGGGCGGCCTCTGCGGTGAGGTCGATGAGGCCGCCGATGTCCTCGGGGTGGACGATCTTCATGATGAACCCGTTCGGATCGCTCATCCACTCCTGGGGTGGATAGCCGAGCATCGAATTCACCTGCGGGCTAATGTAGTGCGTTCGGAAGGGCGGCTCGACCTCGCACAGGTAGACGATCGCCGGGATGTGCTCGACCAGGCTGCGAAAGCGGATCTCGGTCTCGGCAAGCTGGGTCATCAGGCGCGAGTTCTCGAGGGCGACGGAAGCCACGTCGGCGAAGTGTTTCGCCAGGTCCAGCTCGCGCGACGTCCAGCTGTGAGGACGCCGGGTGACCAGGATCAGCAGGCCGAAGCTCTCCTTCCCGCTCAGGAGCGGCAGGTAGGCGACGCCGCGGATTCCCATGAGATCGCGGGCGCGCCGGTTCACCCTGCCGTCATCCTCGGCGTTCTTGATCGCGACCGGCCGGCGGGTCTTCAGCGCCTTTTGGGCGGCCGCCGACTTGGACAGCTGGGTCTTCAGGCGGGGCGCGTCCTGCGGGTGACGGCCCGAGCTGATGACACCGTAGAGCTGCTGCTCATCTCGATCCACCAGCGCGATGTGGACACCCTGGACGGCGATGAGATCGGCCGCGGTGTCGACGATCTTCTTCAGGGTGGTTCGTTCGTTGCCGAGGCGGGCGACATCGGCAGTGAGGCGGCACAGCCGCTCCAGCTTCTCGTTGTAGCGGCGGAGATCCTCGAGGCGACTTCGACCGGTGACGTCCTGCATCCGAGAAGTTTCCCCCCTCCTTCCTCGGAGCGTCCCTTATTTAAGATGCTAAGTCCGTTCTGTCAATCCCCAATCGCCGAAAAAACGAAAGTTTCCCGCCTGTTGACTGCGGCGGTCCTTCCGGCCTATACGGGTGCCCTGCCACGGGAGGTGAGACGTGAGCCCGAACCCCATGATCCTGATGACCCTCGCGCTCGCCCTGGCGACCGGTGCCGGCCCGGGGGAGAGCAGGAAGCGATCCCGGGAATCCGATCAGGACGACCTCCTGACCCTCGAGCGAGTCGCCCGCTACCCACCGCCTGGCGGACGGATCCCGGGGACGTTCCGTTTCAGCCATGACGCCCGCTACCTTTATTACCTGGCCGGCGAGGGGAGCGGTTTGGTGCGGTCTCTCATGCGCGAGGACATCGCGTCCGGCGCGCGGCAGGTCGTCGCCCGGCCGCCGCAGGAGGGTCCCGAAACCGGCCTGACTCCCGAAGAAGTGCTGCGCCGGGAGCGCCGGAGGATACAGGAGAAGGGCATCACGCTCTACGGCCTGGCGGCGAAGGCCGACGCGGCCGTTTTCGACTGGCGGGGCGACGTGTTCCTGGCCCGCCCGGGCCAGGACGCGCTGCGGCTGACGGAGACCGCGTCCTCGGAAATCGATCCGCAGCTCTCTCCCGACGGGACACGCCTGGCGTTCGCCCGCGACGGCGAGCTGTACGTCATGGACCTGGCGACACGCGCGGAGACGCGCCTGACCGCGGGCGCGCGCGACGGGGTGTCCCATGGGATCGCCGAGTTCATCGCCCAGGAGGAGATGGACCGGGCGTCGGGTTTCTGGTGGTCGCCTGACGGGACGCGCATCGCCTACACCGAAGTGGATGAGACCGGCATTCCGGTCTATCCGATCGTGCACCAGGGGAAGCCCGCCTGGGAGGTCGAGTCGGAGCGTTACCCGTTCGCCGGCGGCCCGAACGCCAGGATCCGTCTCGGGATCGTCGGGGCGCGCGGCGGCGAAACGATCTGGGTTCGTCTGGAGGAACCCGGCTCCGACTTCTACCTGCCGCGCGTGCGCTGGGACGAGGATGGCACGCTCCTCGTGCAGATCGAGAGCCGCGACCAGAAGAGCCTGAGACTTCTGCGGGCCGATGCCGTGACGGGGTCCGCCACGGTCCTCCTGGAGGACCGCTCGGACACCTGGATCGACCTGCATGACGACCTGCGGCCCCTGCGCGACGGGCGTTTCCTGTGGTCCAGCGAGGCGGCCGGATTCCGGCACCTCGAGCTGCGGGCGCACGACGGCGCCCTGGTCCGGAGCCTGACTTCGGGAGATTGGGCGGTCGACCAGCTGGAAGGGGTCGACGAGAAGGAGGGCTCGGTCTACTTCACGGCGGCGAAGGACGGGCCGCTGCAGCGGCAACTCTACCGGGTTCGTCTCGAAGGCGGGCCGGTCGAAAGGGTCACGCCCGAGCCCGGTTGGCACACGGTCACTGGCTCGCGTGACGGCACCTTCTGGGTCGACGTCCACGACACCGCCGCTGCGCCACCGCGCGTGCTTCTCAAGGATCAAGCCGGCCGGACGATCCGCGTGATCGACTCCAACACCGACCCCGAGCCGAAGGCGCTTGGCCTCCTGCCCCCCGAGTTCGTGACGCTGCGCGCCGCCGACGGGAGCACGCTCCACGGAGCGGTCTACAGGCCGCCGGCGATGCACTCGGGGAGGAAGTATCCGGCCATCGTGCGCGTCTACGGCGGACCGACGGCCCAGACGGTCAAGGACTCGTGGGAACTGACCCAGGATCTGCGGGCCCAGTACCTCGCCCGGCGGGGATACGTGGTGTTCCGCCTCGATAACCGGGGGACTCCACGCCGCGGCAAGGCGTTCGAGAGCGCGCTCGATCATCGGCTTGGGTCGGTGGAGGTGGAGGACCAGATCGCCGGAGCGCGCTATCTCGCCGGGCGTCCTGACGTCGACGGCGCCCGCCTCGGCATCTACGGCTGGTCGTACGGCGGCTACATGGCGGCGCGCTGCCTGCTGAAGGCGCCGGACCTGTTCAAGGTCGCGGTGGCCGGGGCGCCCGTCGTCGACTGGGACGGGTACGACACGCATTACACCGAGCGTTACATGGGTACGCCGCGGGAGAACAGCGCCGGTTACCGGGAGAGCTCCCTTCTGCCGATCGCCTCGCAGCTGCGGGGGAAACTGCTGATCGTCCACGGCATGGTGGACGAGAACGTGCACTTCCGGCACACGGCGCGCTTCCTGGACGCGCTCAACTCGGCGCAGAAGCGCTACGACCTGCTCATCTTCCCCGACGAGCGGCATCTGCCGCGTGGCGAGGAGGATCGGCGCTACCTGGAAGCGCGCATCGTGGAGTACTTCGACCGCGCCCTGAAGTGAGGCGGAAAGAGAACGGGCCGCCCCACGGGGCGGCCCGAGCGCAAGCTAGCTGGCGAAGAGTCGGTGTCAGATCTTGCGAACGTTCGCGGCGGCCGGGCCCTTCTGTCCCTGCTCGATCTCGAACTCGACTGCGTCACCTTCGGAGAGCGAGCGGAACCCGGACGCCTGGATGGCGGTGTGATGGACGAAGACGTCCTTGCCCCCGTCGTCCGGAGTGATGAAACCGTACCCCTTGCTGTCGTTGAACCACTTCACCTTACCCTTGGGCATCTGACTCAACCTCCAAATAGTGGGGCCCTCCGGTCGCCGCTACCGCCGACGCGGTTCTCCGTTCTTGACTGCACACCGGATGTCCCATGAATGGCGGCATTGTCCCTGAATGACATGCCCGATGTCTAGACCCCCCCGAAGAAAATGTCCTGACGCCAATACGCGGTCCCCGCGGCTCCCGGCTGACGTGGGCTGCGTCCTCAGCGTCCCGGCGCCGGTTTCGAGACGGGGGCGGCGGGCCGCAGCAGCCTGAACAGCGCGTAGGTCAGCGGCCCGGACGCCAGCACCAGGACGTCGATGACCGTGCGCAGGGCATCGAAGGCGCCGTCGTGCCACACCGTCTGCGCGATGACCATGGCCGACAGGAAGAGGCTGGGGATGGTCATCAGCGCCAGGCCGGTCATGCCCATCGGGATGCGGAACTCTGCGCCCGCGCCGCCGGCTGCGACCGCCGCCCATGCTGCGGGCGGCTGCGTTCGCAGCCGTAGCAGGGACGCGAAGATCAGAAGATAGGCGAGCACCTGGACCAGCGAGAAGATGGCCGCCAGGTCGGAGAACTTGTACCAGACGAGGGCGGTCAGGACGACCCCTCCGGAGACCAGGGAGACGGTGGGGGTCCCGAAGCGCGGGTGAGTCCGGGCGAACACGCGCGGGAACAGTCCGTCCTCCGCCATGACCATCGGCAGCCGCGACTGCCCGAGGATGGTGACCATCAGCAGACAGGCGTTGCTGATGAGGGCGCCGGCGGCCATGCCCGCGCCGAGCGCCGGTCCGCCGAGCGCCTTGGCCGCCACCGAGAAGTACGATTCCCCCCACTCGCTCCAGTGCCCGTGGCCGGCCAGGGCGGCGAAGGTCGGGATGATATAGCTCCCCGCCGCCATCGGCACCGCGAACGCCAGGGCGATCGGGAAGGCGCGCGACGGGTTCTCAACCTCCCCCGCGTTCGGCGTGAGCTTCTCGAACCCCGAGTACAGCCAGATGGCGATCCCCAGGCCGGCCACGAACGCCGAGAGCGGCCCCTTGTCCGGGGCCACGAGCGGCACCAGCGGATTGAACCTCCAGCGCAAGAGGCCCGAGAGGGTCATGGCCAGGAACGGAAAGAAGATCAGCACCGTCAGGATGACCGAGGCGGTGCCGACCGGCCGGATGCCGCGCCAGTTCATGTAGATCGTGACCCACACCACGAGGACCGCGATCGTCCAGTTCCAGAAATGCGGCAGATCAGGGATCCAATAGCGCAGGTAGTTCGCGAACAGCACGGCGAACGTGGCGTTGGTCGCGAAGTTCGCCAGCCACACCAGCCAGCCGGCCAGGTAGCCGGTGAAGTCGCCGAACGCCATCCGTGCCCAGCGGTAGTAGCCCCCCTCGACCGGGTAACGGGCCGACAGCTCGGCACAGGCCAGCGCCACGGGAACGGCCCAGACGATCGGCAGGACGACCAGGGTCAGAAGAGCGATTCCCGGCCCCGACCCGGAGATCATCTCCTCCAGGCCGTACGCCCCGCTGCAGATGACCGAGTAGGTCATGAAGACGAGATGGAACGTCGTCGCCTTGCGCGGTTGTGCGGGGCGCGCCTCGCCGTTCGCCATGGCCGGCGACTCTAGGCGAAGCGCGGGCGGGAGGTCAAGGAAGACCGCCGGGGCCGCCCCGCTGATGACAAGGCGGCCCGGATAGAAGGGCGATCGCGTCGCGCGATCAGTGCTTGACGGCGGGCCCGAAGGTCTGGACGGTGCCGTTCATCCTGAGCTGCTCGACGAAGACGTTGTGGCCGCTCTTGTGCTTCGGGATGATGTAATTGTAGAGATGACCGATGCCCGTGACGCACTCCTCGCATGGGATCAGAGCGGGGTTCAGCTGGATCCGATTCCCCTTGTTGTCGAACACGACGATATTGAACCCCACGAGATCGACCTCGGGCGGCGTCGTCCAGCTCACCAGACCCGAGCCCTTCCCGAACGGACTGCTGAAGCTGATGGTGATGTTGATGATGTTGCACTCCGCGCAGACGCACGGATCCTGATCCGGGTTCGGGATCGTCGGGCAGTTGTCGCAGGCGTCTCCAAATCCATCGTGATCCTGATCGGCCTGACTCGGGTTCGACACGAGGGGACAATTGTCGCAGACATCGCCGACCTTGTCCCCATCCGTGTCCAACTGATTCGCGTTGGCGATGGCCGGGCAGTTGTCGCAGGCGTCGGGGACTCCGTCACCGTCCGAATCGGACCCTGTGACGTGGGAACACGCGCCCGTCTGAGGGTCGCAGAGGTCGGTCGTGCAGGGATTCCCGTCGTCGCAAAGGGGGCTGCCGACGCAGGTGCCGTTGAACTGGCAGGTATCGCTGAGGGTGCAGGGATTTCCGTCGTCGCACTGCAGCCCCGGGCTCGGGTTGTGCATGCACGCACCCGTCGTATCGTTGATGAAGTCGACGGTGCACGGGTTCCCGTCGTCGCACCCCGGCGGCACCCCTTGGCACTGCCCGCTGCGACAGACATCGTCGGTCGTGCAGGCGTTCCCGTCGTCGCAGGGCGTGCCGTCCTGGAAGACCACGTCAGCCACGCAGTGATCCTGAGCCATGACAAGGCACTGGTAGATGACGCAGGCTGTCCTCGGGCACTGGTTGTTCGCGCATTGACCGGTGGAGGGATCGCACGAATCGACGGTGCAGCCGATCCCGTCGTTGCAATTCTTTGCGGTTCCCTGGCACACGAGGGTGCCCGAGGCGGACGCCGCGCACGTGTCCCCGGTCGTGCAGAGGTCGCCGTCGTCGCAGGCCGCCCCGGCCCCCAGCGATGTCCCGGCGCAGATCCCTGCGTCCGTGCACGCGTCGCCCGCCGTGCAGGGATCACCGTCGTTGCAAGCCGTCCCGGCCGGCTGCGTCTGGCCGACGCAGGCCGCGGCATCGTTGCAGGCGTCGCCGACGGTGCAGCTGTTGCCGTCGTCGCAGGCCGTCCCCGGAGACAGGGTCGTGTGCTCGCAGCCGCCCGGGACCACCGTGTCGCGCGTGCACG
>QHXY01000376.1 GCA_003223145.1 Acidobacteriota bacterium | reverse complement strand
GGCGGATGTCCCGCTTGTCCTTGCGGATGTCGCGGCTGTCCCGGCGAACGTCGCGCCTGTCACCGTGGATTTCGCGGCCGTCCTGCCGGATGTCCTGGCGATCGTGGCGCACCTCCTGCCTGTCCTGAAGCCGGTCGTGACGGTCCTGGCGCAGGTCCCGCCTGTCCTGCCGGCGATCCTGTCGATCGCCTCGCAGGTCCTGGCGATCGTGTCGCAGGTCCTGGCGGTCGTTCTGCCGATCCGTCCGGCCTGCGGCCTGCGCCCCGGTGTTCTGCGTATCGTCCTGGGCGTAGGCCGTCGAACCGAGGCCGAGCCCGGACGCCAGCAACAGAGCCATGAATCCCGAGTGCATCCTTGTCATCGCGGTCACCTCCATGCTCGATCCTTTGACCGCGCGCGTGCGTGGGAGGTTTAGTCCGTCGAAGGGAAGCTCCGCCCCGAATGACAGGAGTGCAACCCGCCCCCCGGAGCTTGCCGGCCCGCCCGGCGCAACTTACGTTGACGGTCATGACGATCCGATCCCAGTCCGGTCTCCGTGTGGCGTGGGTCATTGCGATCCTGTGGAACCTGATTTCGACGCCGGCGACCTTCCTGGGGGCCGTGCCCGCGATCCAGAAGGGGAACACGGTCGCCTGGGTCGCGTTGACATTCCCGTTCGCCGGCGCGTGGCTGTTGATCTGGGCGGTCCACCTGACGCTGCGTTGGAGGCGCTTCGGGACGTCGCAATTCGATGTGTCCGACCACACGGTGACGCCCGGCGGCTGGCTGCGCGGGACGATTTCGGCGCGCAATCTTCCGGAAGTCGCGGCACCGCGCCTGACCTTCTCCTGTATCAACCGTGTCGTCTCGGGCTCCGGTAACAACCGGTCGGTGCGCGAGAAGATTCTGTGGCAGGAGGATCAGACCATTCAGCGCGAGGGCCTCCTGGCCGGGCCCGAAGGCGCCGCGATCCCGGTGGCCTTCCGCCTGCCTGCGGACGTGTCGCCGACGCGCAGCGTGGATCCGGACAACCGGATCCTGTGGCGGCTGGGGGCCCGCGCCAGCATCCCGGGAGTGGATTACAGCGAGCAGTTCGAGATCCCGGTCGCCGCCGCCCCGGCCGGACCAGCGCCCTCAGAACGCTCCGAGCCACAGTCGTCCGTGGACGATGCTCCGGCGCGACCGGTGGAGTCGCGGATCCGGGTCGAGCCGGGTCCCGAAGGTGGCACGCGCTTCGTCCTGCCCGCCGCGCGCAATCTCAGGGCGGCGCTTTTGGCGACCCTGTTCGGATCCGTGTTCTGCGGAATGACCGGACTGCTGGCCGTTCTGATTCACAGCGGGGCCGTCGATGGTCCGTTCGTCTTCGTTCCGTGGATCCTCCTGACGGCGTTCGCCGCCTTCTCGTTGCTCATCATGGCGATCGTCATCCAGGCCTGGCTCCAGACGACGATCCTGGACGCGACCCCGGGCGGCCTGGTCGTGACCGGCCGCGTCCTGGGTCTGTCACGCAGCCGGAGCATCCCCTGTCGTGACCTCCGCGACATCACGCTGTCGGTCGGCATGCAGGCCGGCGAGACGCCGTATTACGACCTGGTGATCGCCCGCGCCGACGGCTCGGCGTCCCGGGTGACCGCGGCGCTGCGCAACAAGCGCGAGGCGGAGTGGCTTGCCGCCGAGATACGAAGAGCGCTCGCCTAGAGCGCGTTATCCGCGGCCGAACTCTCGAAGATTTCTTTCCTTTTCGCGGCGCAGGGTATAGGTTGGGAAAATGCCCTACAACAGTGCGGGTGATTCCGCGAGACAACGGTCCAAGTTACTGGGTCTACGTGGATTACGACCACGGGTCCAGTCTTCCCCATGTATCGAGCCCCTCAGCGGGAAAATGGGCTGGCTTTCGCCTCGGAAATTGCATTTTCCACCCGCACGGTTGTCGGTCACTTTCCATAGGTTGCCTCGATGAATCCGGCCCTAGTCCATTGTCCCGAGTTCCCGCGCGATTCCACCTGGATCAACACGCGGCGGCCGCTGAGTGTCGCCGGTGATCTGCGCGGCCGGGTGACGGTCCTGGATTTCTGGGCCTACTGCTGCATCAACTGCATGCATGTCCTGCCGGTGCTGCGCCGGATCGAGGAGCGCTTCGCGAAGGAGCCGGTCGCGGTCATCGGAGTGCACTCGGCGAAATTCATCTCGGAGAAGGACCCGGAGAACATCCGCCGCGCGGTGCAGCGCTACGGCGTGGTCCATCCGGTCGTGGTCGACTCGGAGCACGATATCTGGGAGCGCTTCGGTGTGCGAGCCTGGCCGACACTGGTCCTGGCGGACGCGGCCGGGTACGTGCGCGAGACGATCTCGGGGGAGATCGACGAAACGACCCTGGCGGCGAAGATCGACACGCTCCTCGACGAGGGCCGCCGCAAGGGGATCCTCGCGGCCGGCCGGCTCGACGTGACGCCCGAGCCGGACACCGACGGCACTTTTCTGCGCTTCCCGGGCAAGGTGCACGTCGCGGGAGGGCTCCTGTTCATCGCCGACAGCGGCCACAACCGGATCGTCATCGCCGAGCTCGACGGCCGGGTGCAGGGGATCGTCGGCGAGGGCGGCGCCGGGGGCCACGACGGCCCGGGGGCGCAGGCTTCGTTTCACGCGCCGCAGGGGATGACGTCCGACGACACGACGCTGTACGTGGCCGACACCGGCAATCACCTGCTGCGCGCCGTCGACCTGACCACCCTGGACGTGACGACGCTCGCCGGGACCGGCGAGAAGGGACAGGGCATGGGCGCCTTCGACCCGGCCGTTCCGAAGGGGATCGCCCTGCGCTCTCCCTGGGGGCTGCTGAGGATGGGCCGGCAGCTCTTGATCGCCATGGCCGGCAGTCACCAGATCTGGGTCTACGACACGGAGCGCAGGCTGATCGGTCCGTGGGCCGGCAGCGGCCGGGAGGATCACGTCGACGGGCCGGTGGCGGAGGCGGCCTTCGCCCAGCCGAGCGGCCTGGCGCAGGCCGGCCGCTACATCCTGATCGCCGACAGCGAGATCAGCAGCGTGCGCGTCATCGACCTGGAGGACAGCAACGTCAAGACCATCGTCGGTCGCGGCCTGTTCGACTTCGGCGACCAGGTCGGTCCGCCGGAGAAGGTGCTGCTGCAGCACCCGCTGGACGTGGCCGTGGGCGAAGGCACGATCTTCGTCGCCGACTCCTACAACAACAAGATCAAGGCGATCGCCTTCGGCGCGATGGAGACCCGCACGCTGTTCGGCGACGGCAACCCGAAGACGCTGTACGAGCCGGGGGGCCTGGCGGTCGCCGACGGCCGGGTCATCGTCGCCGACACCAACAATCACCGCATCCTGAGCGGCGACCCGGCCACGGGCGCGCTCGACGAGATCAGGCTAGCGGGAGAGTAGCTCGGCGATCACCAGGGTCACGTCGTCCTCCGCGGGGCGCCCTCCGGCGTGGCGGCGCGTCTGCTTCATCACGGCCTCGACGACCTCCTCGATCGATCCGCGCGTCTCCGCCAGGGCGCGGACCAGCCGATCCCGCCCGAACTCGCTCCCGCCCGGGTCGCGCTGCTCGTACAGGCCATCCGAGTAGATGGCCAGGCGATCGCCCGGCCCGAACGGCACGCTGGCCCCCGGCTGCGGCCCCAGGTCGATCCCGTAGGACAGGAGCGGCGTCGTCGCGGCGAGCGGACGCCCCGCCGATCCCGGCCGCCAGAGCACGGCGGGGGGATGGCCGGCGTTGAGGTAATGCAGCGTGCGACCCGGAGCGTCGACGATGGCGAGAAAGACGGTGACGACCCGGTTCTTGTTGAGCGGCGCCAGGGTCTCGAGGACGGCCCGGGCGGCGGGAGCCAGCTCGATGCGGTCCTGAGCGATGCAGTCCTGCAGGCAGCGGCCCACCGCGGTCTTGACCATGCCGACGAGCAGCGCGGCGGCGACGCCGTGGCCCGCGACGTCGGCCACCATGAGGAACAGTCGATCCTTCGGCATCGGCACCACGTCGTAAAGGTCGCCGCCGACCGCCTCGCTCGACGCCC
Organism: Acidobacteriota bacterium; assembly: GCA_003223145.1. Taxonomy (GTDB): domain Bacteria; phylum Acidobacteriota; class Polarisedimenticolia; order Gp22-AA2; family Gp22-AA2; genus Gp22-AA3. Next base: position 5,521 of record QHXY01000376.1, on the reverse strand, counting down.
AGGCGGAGGCCACACGCACCGACCCGAAGACGCGCGGCAGTCCCTGAGGCAGGAGCGCCTGCTGGTACCGGCGGGCCCGCTCGAGGTCCTCCGTCAGCCGGTTGATCAGCTCGTCGCGCTCCGCCGCGAGCCGCTGCATCTCCAGGCACCAGGAGACCAGCGAGGTCAGGACCGCCTTGGAGAACGGCTTGGTGATGAAGTAGAAGGCGCGCTCCTCGATGGCCCGGACCAGCTTCTCGTCCAGGTCGGTCACCGAGCCGGTCACCAGCACCACCTCGGTACGGGGACTGATCGTCCGGATGGTACGCGTCACCTCGAAACCGTCGATCCCGGGCATCCGCACGTCGACGATCGCGACGTCGAACGGCTCGCGCCGGATCGTCTCGATGGCCTCGGCGCCGGAGGAGCAGCCGCGCACCTCGTGCCGCGGCGACAGGATGCGCTCGACGGTCCGGAGCATCGCCGGGTCGTCGTCCACGATCAGGATGCGCGCCGACCGGCCCTTCATGCGTCCGCCCTCGCGGCCGCGGACGGGGCCGCCTTGCCGACGCCCCGGGCGGCGCCCCTCTCGTCGTGCCCCTCCTTCCGGGCCACCGGCAGCGTCACGGCCACCACGGTGCCCTTGCCGGGCTGGCTGTCGATGCTCATGTCTCCGCCGTTCTCCCACAGGATCGATCGGCAGATCGCCAGGCCCAATCCGAATCCCTCCGTCTTGGTCGTATAGAACGGCTCGTGGATCCGCTTGAGCTGCTCGGGGGGGATACCGCTCCCGGTGTCGGCGATGCGGACCTCCAGGTTCGGCCCGGCGGCGCGCGCCTGGACCCTGAGCCGGCCGCCCGCCGCCATGGAATCGAGCGCATTGGTGAACAGATTGAGGAAGAGCTGCTCCAGCCCGCCCCGCCCGGCGCGGACCTCGGGCAGATCGTCGGGGATCTTGAGCTCCAGGGCGACACCCGACCGTTTCATGCGCGTGCCCAGGATGGCCAGCGTTCCCTCGAGGACCTTGGACAGCGGCGCGCTCACGGCGGCGCGACTCTCCGAGCGCGCCAGCTGCAGCATGCCGTCGAAGATCCTCTGGCAGATCTGCGCCGATTGCTCGATCTGCAGCAGATCCTGCGCCAGCACCTCGGGCACCGCGGCCCCGGTCTCGACCTCCTCGCGCGCCTGCTGCGCCAGCGGCAGGATGGCGCCGATGGCGTTCTTGACGTCGTGCGAGATGGCGCGCGCCAGGTCTGCCATGGCGTGCTTCTTCTCGGCATCGATGATTCTCTCCTCCATCGACAGCGCGCGCCGGGCGTTGTGGATCACCGACGCGATGTGGCGCACCACGCGGTCGACCCAGGCAGCCTCCGCCGCCCCGAACGCGCCCGGACGCCGCGCCGCGATCTTCAGCACGCCGAGCAGGTCGCCGTCGTGGTGCAGAGGGGCCCACAGGATCGTCCCTTCGGCGGGCTCGTTCTCCCGGCCGCCCCAGCGCAACAGGCGCGCCACCGCTTCCGGATCGTGCGCCCCGTCGGCCCGGGCCCCGGCCGCCGGCCCGCCCGTGACCGCCCTCTTCGTCCTGCCGAACGAGACTGTGCGGATCGACGTCGAGCGACGCAGGGCGGCCCGCAACTCCAGGGGGACGCGGAACCTCCGGCCGATCCGGTCGCTCTTTTTCTTCATCCAGGCGATCTGCTCGGCGTGCAGCACCAGTCGCGCCGCGTCCTCCTCGGCAATGAGGATGGCGCTGCTGTGGTCGTAGCGCGTCAGCGTGCGCAGGCCGTGCAGGATCTGGTAGAAGAGGTCCTTGGGACGCAGCTCGCGCACGGTCTTGTCCTTGATCTGGTCGACGACGCGGTTGACGCGTCGCTCCTCGCGCAGCGCCGCCTCGTGGGCGACCTTGCGGCACAGCCGCGCCAGCCGGCGGCCGCTGCCGGGCTCGAACTCGCCCTGGCGCCGGCGCAGCACCATCACGCCCGCGGCCCGTCCGCCGATCAGGATCGGGGCCATGATCACGCCTCGCGGCAGCGCGGGGCGCTCGAGGTCCAGGAACGCCGAGATGGTCTTATCGTCCCAACCGCCGCCCGGGTCACCCCATCCCAGCGTCTGCAACGCTCCGGACACCGGGTTCCGCAGGATCGCGGCGCCTCCCTCGGCGCCGAAGTGGCGCGCGATCTGCTGGACCGCCACCTTCTAGAGCTTGGCCGGATCCTCGATCGGCTCGATCTGACCGCCGAGATCGAGAAGAAAGCGATGCTGGTCTTCGGAGTCTGGCACGATCCGTTGCTCCGTTTGAAGTGAAACGACACCGACGGGCGGGTGGACGGATGGAGGATGGTCAGGACCCTGTCCGGGTCCCGGGATGGGCGGCACTCGACTCCGCGCCCGGTGCTGCGGGCCGCGCCCTGATCTCTTGGCCCCGGCCTCCGGCCGGAGCATCAGACGCTTCAGGCGCCTCCGTACCCGATCTCGACCTTGGAACCTTCGACGATGACCGGGACCGATCGGTCGCCCTTCGAGAGCTTCAGCATTTCCTGGAGGAGCGAGCGGTCCTTGAGCACGTTCTCATATTGGACCTCGTATCCGTCCTTGACGTAGGCCTCACGGGCCGCCGTCGTGTACGGTCACGTGTCCTTGCCGAAGATGCGCACCGTCTTGGGCATCGCAGGTCCCTCCGATGCCCGCATCCTAGCACCGCCACCCGGGGGAATCAACGCGCAGAGCGCGGCGTGGTGAGCCGTGGAGGACTCTAACCTCCGACCCGCCGATTAAGAGTCAGCTGCTCTACCGGCTGAGCTAACGGCCCACGCCCGCTGCACATGGTGTGGGGTGAGTGATGGGACTCGAACCCACGACAACCGGGGCCACAACCCGGGGCTCTACCACCTGAGCTACACTCACCGCATCTCTTCGAGACCGCCCGTACCGTGGACGTCTCCTGGGGGACCGGTGGCGCGCCTGAAGGGATTCGAACCCCTGACCCACGGCTTAGAAGGCCGTTGCTCTGTCCCCTGAGCTACAGGCGCGTCGATCCGCAACCGGCCGCGCCCGGCAACCGCCACCCGCGAACTGACGGAGCGCGTCATCTTAGCATAGCGCGCTGCCGGCGCTCACGGCACCAGAAACGGAAAGCTCCGGAGCCGGCCGGTCGTATCGACCGAGACGATCGTGTGCGGCCCGCTTTGCAATCCGTCGGCGGGCAGGACCACCTGGAGCTTCTGCTCTGTCGTCCCCGCCCACGATCCCTGCCACAGCTCGTTGCCACCCGGACCCAGCAGCTTCAGCCGGTAGGGCGGGCGGGCGACCTGGTCACCGCCGCCCGGCGAGAACTCCAGCCGGTACGCTCCGCCCGTCTCGAGCGGCGCGGTCAGGTGGGTGGGCGTGGGACCGGCCATCAGTCCCTCGGCGCTCTGCCCGAGCGCCACGATCGGTCCGGCCGGGTTCAGGATCAGCGGAGCCGGCCGCGGCGGCGGCAGCGTCCGGCGCCCGATGAGCCATGCCACCGGCACGAGCGCCGCGAGGATCAGCACAACGACTTGAAGACCCAACCCGCCCGCGCGCGCCGTCTCCTCCTCCGTCATCGTCCGCCTCATCGCACCCGGATCGTCTCGGGGTGAAATGCGAAGGCCCCGGCGCCGCTTCGTGGGCGCCGGGGCCGCTCGTCATGGGTGGCGCGCCTGAGAGGATTCGAACCTCCGACACCCAGCTCCGGAGGCTGGTGCTCTGATCCACTGAGCTACAGGCGCGTGCTTCCGACTCGCTTCGGGGATGTCCGCGTCCGCCCGTCGATTCGGCGTTGGTCGGGGCGAGTGGATTCGAACCACCGACCCTCTGCTCCCAAAGCAGATGCGCTACCAGGCTGCGCTACGCCCCGAACGGGCTCATTCTATAACATCAGGGCCGGTGATCGGTGTGATCGACGGCGCGGGTGTCCGCTGTTCAGTGATGCGAGCCCCGGGGACTGGAGCGCGGAGTGGAGTGGGAGCCGCCGCCCGAATGCGGCGCCGTCCAGTGGCCGCCGCGCGGAACGGTTCGCATGCCCCCGCCACCGCGGCCGAAACCGCCGGAGAAGTGGCGACGCGGGTAGTAGTGGTAGTAGGGGTAGGAGTAGTAATAGTAGGCCCCGTAGGGATAGGAGTAAATATAAGGATACGGGTAGCCGTAGTAGAAGTCGTAATAACCGGAGTAGTAGCCGGGGTAGTAATAGCCGTAGGAGCCTCCGTACGGCTCCTCGTCGATCCCCTGCCCGTCCTCGCTCTGCTGCTGGTACTGCTGTTGCTCGTCGTCGGCAGGCGGCGAACCCTGCTCCTGATTGGGAGTCGCTGGCGCGTCCCCGGATCCGGTCGTTCCGGAGCGCCCCAGCCGGCTCGGCCGGCCCCAGTGGTCGGTGTCTTGCGCCGCCGGGGGCTGCTCCTGTCCTGCCGTCGCCCCCGGACTGCCGTGACCCTCGAGAACCGCCGCGTGATCGACGACCGCTTCGATCAGCTTGTCGTTCGCTCCCGCCGATCGCAGGCGAGCCATGTCCCCGGGCGCTAGACGGAACGTCAGGCCCTTCTGCTCGATCCGATCGATGACCTTCGCCTGGTCGACGCCCGCGTCGAGGAGGGCGATGACATAATCCACGTTGACGACCTGGGCGCTGGAAGCCGCCCAGAGCCGGCCCGGCAGGAGCAGGGCGGCGACGATGAGCATGAGGGCAAGGGCGGAAAGGACGGCGGGAACGATGGCTGGCTTGGTCTGTTTCATGGTCGGCTCCAAAGACCCTTACGGCGTCTCTAATCATACACCCGGAATGGCTCCTACGCCAGAATCCGCGCCGGGAGCCGGACTGGCGAGCACCCGAACCGGCGTCCTGCCGTTCTGCGATAGACTGACGCCTGCCGGAGCCTTCAGGACCGAAGAAGGGCGGACGCATTGAAGATCGGCATGCTCGGATACCCCAAGGTCGGCAAGACGACCCTGTTCAACATCTTGACCGGGGCCCACGTCGCCGTGGACCGGTTCGCCACGGGCAAGTCCGAGCCGAACGTTGGCGTGGCGAAGGTCCCCGAGCCGCGCCTCGACCGCCTCTCGGTCCTGTTCAAGCCGAAGAGGACCACCTTCGCCCATGTCGACTTCCTCGACATCCAGGGTCTGCAGAAGGGGGACGCGAGCTCGGTCGACCTCAAGGAGATGCGCAACGTGGACGCGATCGCCCACGTGGTGCGCGCCTTCCGCGACGAGGCGATTCCGCACAGCGAGGGCCCGATCGAGCCGCGCCGCGACATCGCCACCCTGGAGACCGAGCTGATGCTCGCCGATCTCGAAGTGGCGCAGCGTCGGCTGGAGAGACTGGAGCTGAACATCAAGAAGGCGAAGAACAAGGAGGACGAGCTCGAGCTGCCGGTCGTCCGGCGCTGTCTCGAGGGGCTCGAGCGGGAGAACCCGATCCGCGAGCTGGACCTGTCGGAGGAGGACCTCAGGAAGATCCGCGGCTTCGCCTTCCTCACCGCGAAGCCGATGCTCCTCATCGTCAACTGCGACGAGACCGACGCGCCGA
>QHXY01000375.1 GCA_003223145.1 Acidobacteriota bacterium | reverse complement strand
CGCCTCGGTCATCACCGCGAGTGTGACCGGGGAGGCCGGAAGTCCTCCGGCGGTCGGCTGTCTATAGTGATAGTAGTCCCAGAGGGGGAGAGCCACGAGAGCTCCAGCCATGAGCGCGGCCGCCATCATGAATAACCAGTAGGTTGTTCGGTTCATCAGGGCACCAGGACCGTCCCGCCGTGTCCCGGGCCGAAGGATGCGGCGACGACATTCCCATTCTCATCGATGATCTGATTGTTGATGGCACCCGACGTGTTGAAGTCGACGGCGCCGGAGCCGCTGGCCACCTTGACGAAATGGAGCGTCATGAAAGTCGCGTTGCCTACGGCGGAGACGCTCGGGTCGGGCCTGAAGAGGGTGCCGCTGACCACGATCTCACCCGGCGAGGAGTTCGTGACGAAGAACTGCGGCGCGATCGGCGGGCTCCCCCGGTAGAGAAGAGGGCCCGGGCTGAAGCTCTGGTATTCGATGATCGAGGACGGATAGTTGAGTTCGAACCCGACCGTGAAGATCCCGGAAAGGTCCTTCACCCACACATTGATGTCGACAGTGTCACAGGAGCTGTTCGAAGCCAGAAGATAGACGTCCCCGTTTGCCGGAGAGCCAATCGCGCCGGCGAAGGAAATCGACGTACACGGGATGACGGAGTTCCCGTCGTTGTTGTTGCCGTTGCCCTTGCATCCCAGGCCGAGCACCAGAAGGAACACGCCTGGAAGAGCGACACGTATCGGCAGACCTCGTGGGCGTCGTCTTCGATTCATGCCCATCTCACCGGTCCCTGCCATCGCTCCACCATTGGTCGATTCCATCATGGACAGACCGCCAGCCGCAGACCCATGTAAGTCACGAGCATATCGAGATCGAGACCTCCCACGTCAACGTCGCCGTCCAGGTCAGCCCCGGCGAGGTAGGCGCTATCGGAGATTACCGTATTCCAGGCGCGCGCGAGGAGGTTCAGGTCGACCAGGTCGATCTTGCAGTCGCGGTTGATGTCCGCGGTCTTCACCACGATCAGGGTGTTCGGTCTGCTCGCCGCCCCGCCGTCAGGATTCGTGACCGTCAGGGTCCTGGGTCCCAGGACCGCAGAGGCGCCCACGACAATCGACGCAGTCAGTTGGTTGGAGGCAATCAGAGACGTTGGGCCGACGCTGATGCCGGCACCCAAGCCCACGATCGCGCCGCTCTGGAAGTTGCCACCGTTCACCTGGATGGTCTGGTTTCCCGACTGAAGGATGTAGACCGAACCATCCACCCCGGTGTCGAGCTCGACCGCCGAAGTGATGGTGGGCAGCTGCGTCGGTGTCGGCTGGACGGCAACCTCGTTCGAAGGCAGGCTTGCCGACATCGAGCGTGGGACGGGTGTAACTGCCCGAAGCCGTTCCGGAGTGGATCCGATAGCCGGCTACGTCGGATTCGGTGTTGGGGTCCCAGGCGAGGCTGACCACCGTGCCCGCTTCCAGGATTCCAGCCGGCCAAAGAAGGAGGATCAGGCCGATCAGGAATCCGGTCGAGCCGACCACCGACTGAAAGACCCCGCGGTGAGTCGTCATCGCCCCCCCTAGGCAGTCGGCAAAGCGGTAAGGCATAGACTGCCTTCAGGTTGGTCTCTGCAAGCCTGCTGCCACCACCCATAGTGTTATTCCCCCGTTATCCCTTCGCAACCCTTTGATTCCAAATACTTGAAGCCTTGTTCACATTTTGAGCATGGGCTGTTGGTGGGGTGGCACCCTCTCACCGTAACTGACGCTGACAATTTTGTGTCCCTTCGTGGGGACATCAGTTTCGTTTGGCTCACAGGACATGGCACCGTCAGGCGACGAAGGACCCCTTGCGCCCCCGCCGTGCATTGGAGTAGGAATGTCCGCACGTAGAACGCTCGCGCTACATGCCATCCATGAGGAGATTTCGCGTGGATGCTGCTCGCCGACGTGCGCCGGACAGGCGCCTTGAGGATCGTTCCGCAAGACCGGCTCGCTCCGGTATCGCCTCGATGACCCGGCACGCCGGCCGCCGCGGCTTGCTCGTGGCCGTGGCTTGCGCGCCGTCGCTCCTGGTCCTCGCGGCCGCCGGACCGTCCTCCTCGCCGACTCCGGTCTCTGCAGTCCGGCCGGTGCTGCCCGAAAGGGTCTGGCTGCACCTGGACACTCCATATTTCACGCTTCTCGGCCAAGTTCCGGAAGCGCGTCTTCGGTCGATCGGCCGCAGGCTGGAGGCGTATCGGGCCGCGCTCGAGTGGCTGCATCCGGGCGCTCAGTCGTCGCCGCGCGAAACCTCGGTGTACGTGTTCCGGGACGCCGCGAGCGGTCGTCCCTACTCGCCCCCGCTCGCCGACACCGGCCATCACCTCGGAATCAACCCGCCGTACGACGTGCCGAACTATGTGACGGCGGCGGCCCCGGTCGACGATCCGCCGCTCGACCTCTTCTCGCCCATGCCGGGCCTGAGCACGCCGGCGATGCAGAAGTGCATTTTCAGGAGGCGTTGCGGCTGAACCCCTCCCAGGCAAGGGCCTTCGCCGGGCTCGGGTACCTGCGCTACGCGCAGAACCGCTTCACCGACGCCGTCCCCTCCCTCGAGAGGGCGCTCGAGATCGATTCCGACGCCATGTCGTGCTACCTGCTCGCCCGGTCGCTGCTCCGGATCAACACGGGCGGGGCCGGGGCGACATCGGTACCGGCGGGAATCGGGACGCCGCCGTGGCGGGCCAGGGCCCGCTCCCTGCTCGCCCGCGCCATCGAGCTGCAGCCCCGCTTCGCGGCGCCCTACGTGACACTGGGCGCCACGCACACCGGCCCCGACGGCGACGTCGCGGCGGGAATCGAGCTGCTCCAGAAGGCGCGCGCGATGCTCCCCGCGCGCATGGACATCGCGGGCAACCTCGTCTATCTGTTTCTCCGCAAGGGGGACTTCGTCCAGGCGCAGGCGCTGGTGGACACGGTGCTCGCGAACGGCGGCGACCCGGAGGCGCTGCGGGCGGCGCGTCAGGACATCGCCGCCTTCTGGGAGCACGTCCAGGCCAGGCAGTCGCTCCACGCCACGCGCCCGACTCCGGAAGAGACGGCGCGCCAGGAGCAGGCCCGCGCGGTGACCGAGAGAATGCTTCGGGAGATCCTGGCGACGACCAAGAACCCCCAGACCAGGGCGCAGGTCGAAAAAATGCTGCAGCCCACCGAGTCCATGCCCCTGGGTCTAGACTACAACTTCGCCGTCGAGGTCTTCAATGAAGCGGTCGAGCGGGCGAACCAGCGGGACTACGCGCAGGCGATCACCCTGCTGGAAGGTCTGCTGCCGAAGGTGAAGGACCCTGACATGATCGATCGCATCAAGACCATGCTCGAGCGGTTCCGCCAGGACGCCGCCCGGCTACAGCAGACCGTCAAGTGACGGGCGCGGGCCGGCGACATCCTCTGCGCGGACTCCTGATCGCGCAATTCACCGGCGCCTTCAACGACAACGCGTGGAAACTGATGGTCGCCCTGCTGGCGATCCGCGCCGTCCGGGACAGGATGGGGCGCGCGGGACCCGGCTTCGAGGCGGCGTCGCAGACACAGACCACGCTCGCCTTCGTCGTGTTCACCCTGCCTCTGGTTCTGGTCTCGCTCCCCGCCGGAGTCCTCGCGGATCGGTTCAGCAAACGATCGGTCCTTCTGGCCGCGAAGGGGAGCGAGCTCCTGCTGATGGCCGCCGGGACCGCGTCGCTCCTGGCGGACCCGGGTGGTGGTCTTCTGCCGCTGGTCGTCCTGGGGGGAATGGGAGCGCAGAGCGCCTTCTTCAGCCCCGCCAAGTACGGCATCCTGCCGGAGATCCTGCCGCACGAGCGGCTGTCGGCGGGGAACGCGCTCCTTGAGATGTGGACGTTCCTTGCGGTCATAGCCGGCACGGCGGCCGGCGGCTGGCTTCTCGAGGCGACCGGCGGACGGGCCTGGATCGGCGCGCTCCTGCTCACCGGACTCGCCGCCGTCGGACTCGCCGCGGCTGCCCGTGTGGCGCGTGTCGAGCCGATCCGGTCGGAGGGCGGTCTGGGGCGGCGGGTACGGGGCGCCTGGGCGGCGATTCGCGGAGACCGTGTCCTCTGGCTGGCGGTCCTGGGCGCGACGTATTTCTGGTCAATCGCCAGTCTCCTCGGACAGGACGTGCTGGTGTACTTCAAGACGATCCTGCACGCCTCGGACGCGGTCTCCGGCGTCCCCCTGGCGTTGTTCGGTCTTGGGGTCGGGGCGGGAAGCCTGCTCGCAGCGCGGCTGTCCGCCTCCAAGGTCGAGTACGGCCTCATTCCGCTGGGGGCGATCGGCCTGGCGGCTTTCACCTTCTACCTGGGCATGGCCGGGCCCGGATTCTGGGGGGCGCTGGCCGTCATGGCCCTCATGGGGATCGCCAGCGGGATGCTCATCGTGCCGCTGGAAGCGATCCTGCAGTGGCGCGCGCCGGACGACCGGCGCGGTTCGGTCATCGCCCTCGCCAACGTCCTGATCTTCAGCGGCGTTCTGGCCGGGTCGCTGGCCACCTTTGCGCTGTCCCGCGCGGGCGTGTCGTCGCGTGGCGTCCTGATGGCTGCCGCCGTCGCCACGATCGCAGGCACGGTCTGGGCGCTGCGCATCCTGCCCGAGGCGCTCCTCCGCCTGGTCCTCGTCCTCCTGACCCACACCTTCTACCGCCTGCGGGTGATCGGACGGGCCGGCGTCCCGGCGAGCGGGG
>QHXY01000374.1 GCA_003223145.1 Acidobacteriota bacterium | reverse complement strand
CTACAGCGGGCCGCATGGCTCGCGCGGCCCGGATGGCACCGAGTGATCCGGAACGACTACGTGCGCGATTCAATGCATTCCGTCGAGGCCTCGAGACAAAAGTTGCGGAGGGCGCGGGTCGAGCTTAGGTAAACAACCGCCGAGGCCACCTCGATCGACTCTCTCCTGGGGGCGTTTGCTACAGGCGCGACGCCCGGCCTCCGAGCTGATATCAAAGTTGTCCAGCAGGAGCTACGGCAAGGAACTGTCCTGAAGGATTTCGGTATCTCGATCCGGTAAGCACGTCTCGCCGAGCGTCCCTCGGGTATTCCCTCACGCCCGCGCCGGCCGCGGACGACCGTGCGACCGTCAGCGTCGTGAAGCGGGTAGGGCGAGCTGCTTGTAAGTGCGGTCGGGGACCTTCCGTCAACGCCAAATCGAATCAGCGGCGCGCGTCCTGCCTGTCTTCCTGGGCGAACCGGTAGCCGACGGTCTCCAGCACGTCCACGGCGGAGCGGTACTGGCCGAACTGCGGCATCAGATACGCACCGACGACATCCTCTTTGACCTGGTCGAGCATCTCGCGGGCGATCAGGACCCCCTCGCGCCGGCCCGCCTCGGGGTCGGTCGCCGCGGCCATCCGATCGCGGATCGCCTGCGGGATCTGCATCCCGGGGACCTCGTTGTGCAGGAACTCGGCGTTCCGCGACGATGCCAGCGGACAGAGGCCGGCCAGGATCGGCAACCCCAGAGCCCGGGTGTCGTCAAGGAATCTCCGAAGCACCTCGGGGTCGTACACCGGCTGGGTCATGATGAGCTCGGCGCCGGCGCGCTTCTTCTCCTCGAGGCGGCGCAACTCGCGCTCGTAGTCGTGCGCCGCCGGCTCGGCGCCGCACGCCATCAGGAATCCGGTCGGCTCCGGCATCGGCTTGCCGGACGGGTCGAGGCCGTGGTTCAACGAGTCGGCCTACCTCAAGAGGCCGATCGAGTCGAGATCAAACACGGCGGTCGCCGCGGGGTAGTCGCCCATCTTAGGCGGGTCGCCCGTGATGATCACCAGGTTCCGGATCCCGAGCACCCAGGCGCCGAGCAGGTCGGAGTGCAGCCCCAGCAGATTCCGATCGCGGCAGCAAACGTGCAGGATGACGTCGATCGGCACCTCCGACTTCATGCGCAGGCCGAGCGCCAGATTGCTCATACGCGCGGCCGCGCGCGGGCCATCCGCGATATTGACGACATCGACGCCGGCCCGCTTCAGCATCGAGGCGGCGCGCAGCGGCTTCGCGAGGTCGAGCCCCGGCTCGGGATTCACCTCGACGCTCACCACGAAGTCCTCGGGGCCACGCGGAGCGCACCGCGCCGCGCCCCGGGCGAGACGCTCGCCGAACACGCGCGCGATCTTCTCTCCGAGCGACGATTTCTTCTCGGTCGGCGTTCCGGGGCGCCGTCCGATCGACGCCACCGGCGCCGCCCCGGCCGCCGCCTCCACCTTCACCCGCCCCCCCGAGAGCATGGCGGCGGCGTCGACCACGCGGCGAATGTGCTCCGGGCTCGTGCCGCAGCACCCTCCCACCAGCGCCACGCCGCTCTGGTACAGGCGGCGGGCGTAGACCCCGAAGTACTCGGGCGTCGTCATGTAGATGGTGCGCTCGTCCAGGCGTCGCGGGCGGCCCGCGTTCGGCTGGGCGCTGACCGGGCGGCCGTGACCGAGCATGTCGCGGGCCACTTCGAAGACGAACGCCGGCCCCTCGGCGCAGTTGACCCCGACGACGTCGGCGCCGCGATCACGCAGGAAATCGGCGATCATCGGCGGCGACAGCCCGTCGATGGTCGGGCGGTCCTCGCTGAACGACATCTGCGCCACGATCGGGCCCGGGTAAAGCGAGCGCGCCGCGCGCAGCGCCGACTCCATCTCGCCGGCGCTGATGAAGGTCTCCAGCACCAGGAGATCGACGCCTTCCAGGAGCAGGGCCTCGATCTGCTCCCGGAAGACGGTCTCGAGGGCGGCCCGGCGTTCGTCGGTGAGCGTTCCGGTCATCCGGCCGGTGGGGCCCACCGAGCCGGCGACGTAGGCGATTTTCCCCGCCGCCTGCCGCGCCAGCCGGACCCCCGCGCGGTTGATGTCGACCAAGCGGTCCTGCGCCCCATAGCGGCTGAGGAGCTCCCGGTTGGCGCCGAAGGTGTTCGATTCCAGGATCTGGGCCCCCGCGGCGACGTAGTTCCGGTGGATCTCCAGCACCAGGTCGGGCCGGGCCAGGTTGGCTTCGTCGAACGAGCGGCTGATGAAGTAGCCGCGCTCGTAGAGCTGGGTGCCCATGGCGCCGTCGAACACCAGCGGACCGCGCTTCAGGATCTCGAGGAAGGGCGTGTCGGTGAGCGGCATCGGTGTTCCGCGGAGCGACCGGACCAGAGACCCTCGTGGCGGGTGTTGGAGCCGACGGCCGGGGTTGAACCGGCGACCTACTGATTACGAATCAGTTGCTCTACCACTGAGCTACGTCGGCGCCCACAAGAAGCGTCGGCCCCGTTCCAGCACGAACGCGCGAAGAGCCGGTAGTTTATGCGGGAGGCCCGGGCGATGCAAGTTGGCGTGCGGAGCGACGCTCTACGGCAGATGACCCGGGGGTCAGGACATTAATTGTCACCGGAAAATGTAACTCGTGGCCTTGCCAACGCGGGGGCCATCGTTAACTTATGCAGGGAGTTATCGCGCCGGAACGGCAGGGGCCGGGATCCTGGCATCGCCCTTGCGGTTGGTAGGGTCCGGGGGACGAGCCGATGTCACGGAATGCGAATCAGGCAAGGAGCCCGAGCGGTTTCACTCTCGTCGAGCTTTTGGTGGTCGTTGCGGTCATCGGAATCATTTCGGCGATCGCCATGCCGAACCTGCTCAACGCCCTCGACAAGAGCAAGCAGAAGAAGACCATGTCCGACGTGCGGACGATCGGCGTGGCGGTTGAGGCGTACGCGACCGATGCCTCGAATTACCCCAACGGAGTTGTCGGGTGGGCGAACCTGAAGGCGATCATTGACCCCTATTTCATCAAGTCGCCGCCGGACACGGACGGCTGGAACAATATCTGGGACGCGTCCACGACAGTGGGCGGCACCAACTATACCGTCGCCAGCTACGGCCGGGACGGGACGGCGAGCGCGCGCGGCGGCGGGCCGACGACCGACTTCAACTGCGACATCGTCTTCTCGCAGGGCCGCTTCTTCCAGTGGCCCGAGGGCACGCAGTCCTAGGACGACTCTCCGTCATTGTCCGTTTCGCGACGTTGACCCGGGATCCGGCGGTCGCATAATCTCCGGACGATGC
>QHXY01000373.1 GCA_003223145.1 Acidobacteriota bacterium | reverse complement strand
CGACCACATGGCCAACAAGATGAAGAACAGCGGCTTCGTGGGGGTCGAGATGGACACGGACAACGCCGAGGGGTACGCCGTGACCAAGGTGTACCCGGGCAGCCCGGCCGAAACGGCGGGCATCCAGCCCGGTGACATCCTGGTCGCCCTCAACGGCGTCGCGATCAACAAGGACAACGACGACGCGCTCATGAAGGCGCGCAAGGACTGGAAGCCGGGCCAGAACGTCACCTACACCATCAAGCGCAACGGCAGCGAGCGCCAGGTGTCGCTGACGCTGGCGCCCTGGCCCGCCGACGCGCTGGCACGGGCGATCGGCACGCACATGCTCGAGCATGCCAACGCCGACAGCCAGTCAGCGTCGAAGTAGGGAGCTTTAGGTACCCCGGCAGGGGGTGGGGCCGGCGGATCGTCCGCCGGCCCTTTTTATGTCAGCTCTCCCGCGCAAGCCGCCGCGCCCCGAGCGCGTACGCCCCCAGCGCCAGGGCATAGCACCCGACACCGGTCCAGAACGCCGCCGCGATCCCCCAGGACAGCGCCATCGCCGTCGCCAGGACCGATGCGCACACCGACGTCGCGCCGTTCACCCCCCAGAACCAGGGAGTCATCCTGGCGTAGCGCGTCCCGGCCGCGCCCATCCCGAGCGGGAACGGCATGCCCATGAAGAACCCGATCGGGAACAGCAGCGCGACGGCGACCAGGACACGCGCCGGTGTCGGTGACGCCGAGAATCCCTGGATCAGCCGCGGCGTGAGACCGCCGAACAGCATCAGGGCGGCGACCAGGCCGATGAGCCGCGCAGCGCCGCCCCGGCGTCTGCGGCCGGCGAGGCCCGTGTCGTCGTCACCCGGCGCCCGCGTCGACAGGCTGCCGGCCCCACTGGAAAGCAGCAGGGCGAACAGGACCACCGACAGCCCGTAGACCGGATGCCCGAGGAAGATGATCAATCGCTGCATCTGCGAGATCTCGACCAGCATGAACCCGAGCCCGATGCCCGCGAAGTACAGGACCCAGGGAGAGGCCCCCCGCAGGACCGGGTCGCGCGCCGCCAGTCCGAGCGCGGCGGCCAGGCAGACGAGGGTGAGCGCCACCGAGCCGGCGAGGAGCGCGCACAACATCACCACCGCCTTCTGGTTGCCGCCCAGGCTCCCCTGCGCCATCAGGCCCGGCCGCACGGCGTCGCGCAGCCGCAGCATATTGAAGAAGAAGGGCGCGTCGTCGGTGGGCGGATCGATGCGCAGTGTTTGCGCGCGCACGACCGACTCGAGCGCCGTCAGGTCGTCCGCCGAGAACGGGTCGGGGCTGACCAGGATGGTGCCGACGCTCTTGCCGGTGGTCTTCTGCCGGACCAGCACGACGTGGGCCCGGACGTCGCGGATGCCGCGCTCCAGAAGGGCGGCGCGCGCCAGCGAGGTGAGCCGGTACATCTCCGCCGGCAGGTCCGTGAAGTAGAACCAGGAGAACGTCAGGATGCCGCCCGGCTCCAGGTGATCCAGGAACACCTTCCAGGCGTCCGCGGTGTAGATGGAGTTTTCGGTCAGGACGAAGGCTCCGGCCGCGGTCGCGGCCGACGTGTCGATCAAGGAGGCCTGGATGATGTCGTAGCGCTCGCGCTGGCGGGCGATGTAGCTGCGCGCCTCGTCGTTCACGAAGAGCACCCTCGGGTCGCGCTCCAGGTGGCCGGTGAAGTCGCCGAACCTTTCCGTCACGGCCCGGATGATCTCCTCGTTGATCTCGACGCCGACGACCGACCTCTGGCCGAACACCAGCGCCGTCAGGACATCGCGCCCGCCGCCGGCCCCGATCGCCAGCACCCGCGCGCCAGGCTTCAAGTAGTGGGCCAGGCTGGTCACGTCGTGCCTCAGGTACTCGACCTCGCCGGTGTCGCCGCGGAACTCGGTCATGACGGTCGAGGCGCCTCCGTCGATGTCGAGGATCAGCTGGCGCACCGGGCGCTCCACCCGGTAGACCGTGCTCATGCCCCAGCCCAGCGGCTTGCCGGTCGGCGCGGGGCGGACGCGGATGCGCGAGAAGGAGTTCCATCTCTCGTACAGCGGCCGCTCCTCCACGTTGCCCTTGACCGACTTCAGGCGCAGGAGCGGCGCCTGCTGCCGCGCCATGAGCGCCTGGGTCACTGCCAGCCCGGCGAGGGCGGCGGCGATCCCGGCGGCCGCCCCGACCAGCCGCGGGCGCCCCGCCTCGAGCGCGAACAGGACGGCGCCCCCCGCGGCCGCTGCGGCGGCGGCGACGACGGCGCCCGGCCCGTCGATTGTCTTGAGCAGATAGATCGCCGCCACGCAGGCGGCCGAGGCCCCGGCGAGATCGGCGGCATACATCCTGCCGGTCCGTCTCGGGAAGCGTGTCAGCGCCAGGCAGACGCAGACGCCGCTGAAGACGAACGGCGCGGCGCTCAGAAGAAGGATCGCCGCGTCCGCCAGGAGCGCCGCCGCCGTCGGATCGGTCGAGAACGTGATGCGGATCTGGATCGGGAAGCCGACCGCGAGCGTGACGGCGAACAGCAGCGCCGACAGCGCCAGGTGGAAGCGCGTGCGCTCCTCGCGAAAGAGATCGCGGAAGACGTACACCGCGATCGCGCCGATCGTCATCCCGAACAGAGCGATCGAAATGGCGAGGAACGCGAAGTGGTACCAGGTGACCACGCTGAAGATGCGCGTCAGGAGGATCTCGTCCAGGAGGGTGGCGAGAGTGACCAGGAAGAGGGCGGCGTAGGTCTTCACTCGGGCGGCGCGGCCGGCGCTACCACTCGATGTACTCGTACAGCCGGCTGGGCGGCACCTCGAGCTCCCAGCCGAACGCCTCGAGCGCGGCGCGCGCCGCCTGCCGCACGCGGGACCACTGCGCGCTGTCGCACAACGCGGCCCGCGTCCACAGGTGGGCGTTCTTCGGGCCGCTCATGCGATCGATGAGGCCTTCGAGGGCCTCCAGGGCTCCCCGCTCGACTTTCGAGAGACGCACCACCGGGTCCGCCCCCGCCGCGCGCAGTCCGTGATCAAAGTTGAGAGCCAGCTCGTCGGTCTCGAGGACGAAGCCGGGCAGGAGACCGGCCTGCGTCTCGGCCGGCAGGGCCAGAGCCTGCAGCGCGTGTCGCAGGCGCGCCAGCGTGCCGTCCGCCGGCTTACGGCGCCGCGCGCTTTTCCGGCCGGCATCCATCCGCCTCTTATACGCCGCCGCGGGGGCGCCCGGCAAGGATATGATCGCGCCAGGAGGGACGTTCATGAGATTCGAGACACTGGCGGTCCATGCCGGGGCGGACCGCGACCCGGTCACCGCGTCGGTCGCCCCGCCCATCCATCTGTCGACCACCTTCGAGCACGGGCCGGCGGGCGAACTGCCGCACGGCTTCATCTATATCCGCAACGGCAACCCGACCGAGGCGCGGCTGGAGGCGGCCCTGACCGCACTCGAGGGGGGCGAGTCGGCGCTGGTCTTCGCGTCCGGTGTCGCCGCCGGCGCCGCGCTGCTGCAGGCGCTGCCTCCCGGGTCGCACGTGGTCTTTCCCGACGACGTCTACTACGTGTTCAAGGTCATGGCCGCCCAGTTCCTGCCGCGCTGGGGGATCGAGGCGTCGTTCGTCGACATGCGGCGCCTGGACGACCTGCGCCGCGCCCTGCGTCCTTCCACGCGGGCCGTCTGGACCGAGACGCCGTCGAACCCGTTGATGCACGTCGTCGATCTCGCCGCCGTCGCCGGTCTGGCGCACGAGGCGGGGGCCCTGGTGATGACTGACAATACCTTCGCCACGCCGGTGCTGCAGCGACCGATCGACCTCGGCGCCGACGTCGTGCTGCACTCCACGACCAAGTACCTGGGCGGCCATTCCGACGTGCAAGGAGGCGCCCTGGTGTTCGCGAAGCGCCGCCCTCTGCACGAGGACGTGCAGCGCGTCCGCACCGTGATCGGCGGGGTCTCGTCCCCCTTCAACTCGTGGCTGGTGCTGCGCGGGCTGCGCTCGCTCGCCTGCCGTGTCGAGCGGCACGCGGCGAACGCCCTGGCGCTGGCCACGGCCCTGCGCGAGCACCCGGCGGTCGAGGCGGTTCACTACCCGGGGCTGCCCTCGGACCCCGGGCACGAGATCGCGCGCCGCCAGATGAAGGCGTTCGGGGGGATGCTGTCGATCCGCGTCCGGGGCGGCCGCGATCGCGCCGTCATGGCCGCCTCGCGCCTCCGGCTGCTGATCAACGCCACCAGCCTGGGCGGGACCGAGAGCCTCATCGAGCATCGCGCCTCGTCCGAAGGGCCCGGCACGACCACGCCGCAAAACCTGCTGCGGATTTCCGTCGGCCTCGAGCATCCGGACGACCTGATCGCCGATCTGCGGCAGGCCCTCGATTGAGGGGACGGGCTGCTCCTACCGGGAGGACTCCGACGGCGCGCCCAGGTACTGGTCGATCCAGTCGATCCAGCGGCGGTACACGTCGCGCATGCGCACCGGGTCGTCCGGGAAGTGCCCGGCTACCGGGTAGGCGAAGAACTTCGTCACCACGCCGTTGTCGCGCAGCGCGTGGAACAGCTTGTACGCCTGCACCGTCGGCACCCGCGCGTCGCGCGTGTCGGCCAGGATCAATGTCGGCGTCTTGATCCCCGGCGCGTACGTCATCGGTGATTGCGCGCGGTAGGCCTCGCCGAACCTCCCTACCCAGGGCGACCCTCCGAATGAGTAGCGCTCCAGCACGTTGAAGTCGGCAAGGTCGTAACCGTCGACCTTGTCCGTGACCGGCGCTCCGGCCACGGCGGCCTTGAAGTCGGGATAATGCCCGATGAGCCAGACGGTCATGTACCCGCCGTACGACCAGCCGCACACGGCCAGGCGCCTGGCGTCCACGAAGCCGCGCTTCTTCAGCGCCGCGATCCCGGCCACCACGTCCTTCCCGGGACCGTCGCCCGCGTCATTGAAAATGGCGTGCTGGAAGGCGTTCCCCAGGTTGTCGCTGCCGCGGTAGTTTGGCTGGAACACCACGTAGCCGCGCGCCGCCAGGAGCTGCGCCAGCGTGTTGAACGATTCGCTCGACGCCGACTGCGGCCCGCCATGGATGTAGACGACGACCGGATACCGGCCCTTCGGATCGAAAGCGGGCGGCAACGTCAGGACCCCGTCGGCGTGGAAGCCGTCGGCTGTGTCCCATTCGATGGTCTGCGCCTGGCCCAGATCGAGCGCCGCGATCTCGCCGTTGAGATCGGTGAGGGCGCGCGGTCTGGACTCGGGCGACTCCATGAAGTACAGCTCGCCCGGATGGTTCGAGACGCTCCCCGCGAAGGCGATCGAGCCGCCCGGACCGAGGCTCATGTCCACCCAGAACGGGTTCGACGGCACCGCCCGCCCGAGATCGAGTCTTTTCGGCGCTCCCTCCAGCGGCTGCAGCCAGAGCGCCACGCGCGTGCCGTCGTCGCCCCCGACCAGGAGCGACTTCCCGTCCGGCATCCAGATCGAGCGGGCCAGATTGCGATCGATCGCCCGCGTCACCACTGTGTCCCGGCCGCCTTCCGCCGGCGCGACGTGGACTTCGTTGACGTTGTTCGGGTCGCCCTCTCGCGGGTACCAGAAGGCGATCCGCGCGCCGTCCGGCGAGAACGACGGGAACCCCTCCAGCGTCTTGCGGGTGGTGAGTGGCCGTGCGGCGCCAGTGGCGACGTCCAGGATCATCACCATGGTCTGATCGCCGTCGCCGAAGTGCGGCAGCGCCTGGCGCACGAACGCGATCGAGCGGCCGTCCGGCGACCACGACAGGGGTGACGACGGCGGGCCGGGTGGCTCGCTGCGCGGCAGACTCCACGTCCCCGAGGTCAGCCGGCGCGCCTCGCCCCCGTCGGCGGGCGCCAGCCAGATGTGCATCGGCGTCGGCGCCGACTCGGCCAGATAGTCGTTGTCGCCGACCTCGAAGGCGTCGTCGTGCCGGAGGATCGACTCCTTGTTCTCCGGGTCGTCCGGTGTGACGAAGGCGATCTGCCGCCCGTCCGGCCCCCAGGCGAACTGGGCGACGCCGTTCGGCGCGCTCGTGATCCTCTGTGCCTCGCCGCCGTTCATCGCCAGGACGAAGACCTGCGACAGATCCTCCCGGCCCGCCCGGTCGGCCCGCACCGGCTGGATCCCCTGCGTCCCTTTCGGCGCCGGCAGGGCGACTCGGGCCAGGAAGGCGAGCCGGTCCCCCGAGGGCGACCAGCGGGGATAGCTCACCCCCTTGCGATCACGGGTCAGCACCCTTCGCGCCCCGCTCGGCACGTCGACCAGAATCAGCTCGCGCTGGTAGACGTCCTCGTCGTAGTCGGGCCGCGCCACCACCAGGGCGATCGACCGGCCGTCGGGGTTAATCTGCGGATCGGAAACCCGGACGAGCTTCGCCAGATCGGCCAGCTCGAAGCGCCTCGTCGCGGCGGCCGCCGCGCCGGCGCAGCCGCAGGCCAGCGCCGCCAGAACCGCCAGCGGAGCGCGTGCGTACCGTCGGTGCATCATGCTCTGCCCTCCCCTTGTTCAGGCCGGACGGCGACTATATCGCCCGCTCGATCGGCCAGCAAGCCGCCGGGCCGTCAACGGGGACAGGCCCGGACTGGCATTGCTTTATTGACGCTCCCCGCCACTCGCCGTATAGATCCAGTAGCTCGACCAACCTCGATCTGTGTCAATTGGAAGGACGACCCCATGGACAACAAGGCCATGGCCGTCTTGATCGCCGGTCTGGCGATTCTCGGGCTCCCTCACGCCGCGGCGGCGGCCGGCGCACGGCCCCAGACCGGTCCGGTGGCCGTGACGTTCGGCCCCGACGTCCAGCTGAGCATCGATGTGCCGTCACAGGGGAAGACCGCCGACAGGGTCGAACCGACGATCGCCGTGAATCCCACGGATCCGCGGACCCTCGTGGCGGGGTACCACCTGAGGGACGTCAGGAGCCCCAACGATCATGGCTGCCACCTGGTCCATACGGCGGACGCCGGGGTGACCTGGACCGCCTCCGGGCCGGTGCCGCTGGCGACCAGCCGGGACGCCTGTGTGGACTCGTCGCTGGCGGCCGACGCCTCCGGAAACTTCTATTACGCCTTTCTCGACGAGCAGATTGACACAGCCTTCGGGCGCGGATTCATCGCCAATATCGATTTGCGTGTCGCCAAGTCGACCGACGGTGGAAGGACCTTCCCGACCTGGTCCATCGCCGCAGCCGGGGATCCCAACGCCTTCGTCTTCGTCGACAAGCCGTACATGGCGGTGGACGCGCGGCCCCGGAGCCCCTTCACGGGAACGATCTACCTCGCCTATACGCTGATCGACTCGGACGGCTTCTCGATTCGGGTCGTGGCCTCCCGCGACGGCGGCAAGACCTGGAGCGCGCCCCTCGATGTCGTCTCCAATCTCCCCGGTCCCGAATTCTTCTATCTTACCGGGCCTGGTCCGCGCGGCAGCGCGGGGCCCGTGGACGACATCACCGCCAACAACAATCCCACCGCCGGCATCGCTCCCGACGGAACGATCTACGTCGCCTGGGCCGACGTGAGCGAGGGGTCGTGCAAAGACACCGGGATCTTCGTCTTGACCTGCGTCAACGCGGACGTCCGCCTGTCGGTCTCCAGGGACGGCGGCGGGAGCTGGACGCGCCCCGTGAAGGTCAGCGACGAGACCAACGCGACCGACCAGTTCATGCCCTGGGTCGCGGTTCACCCGAGCGGCCTCCTGAGTCTCATCTGGGAGGACAAGCGGTCGATCCGGACACGACATTTTCTGCACGAACACCCGCGACGGCGTGACCTTCCTGCCGAACGTGCGAGTCTCGTCCGCGACCTCACAGGTCACCACGGAATACAACGGTGGGGACTACAGCAACCTGGCCGTCACCGCGGACCGAATCTTTCCGGTCTGGAATGACAGCCGCTTCGTCAACGTGGAGACCTTCACGGCCAGGGGAACCTTGCGCCCCTAGGGACGGCGAGCGCCGCTTCCGCCGGCGCCTCCAGGTCGACTTCCAGATCGAGTCCTGATCGCGCGCGGGGCGGGAACGCCGGGGCGGTTCAATCGGACGCGCGGCCGGCGCCCTTGCCGGCGACGACCTTGACCATCGTCGCGTCGTCCGACTCTACGCCCGTCGCGTCGATCGCCCGGGCCACCACCATGAGCACCGCGCCGGGCCGCAGATCCGCCGACAGCTTATGGGCCGCCTGGTAGGGACGGTCCGTGTCGGTCGCCACCAGCACGCCGTCCACGTAGAACGTGACCGAGGCGATATCCTGCGGACCGATCGCGTCGGCCGAGAGCGCCAGACCGCCGCCCGCCGGCACCTCCGCCGGCGCGAACACTTTCACCGCCGGCGCCGAGATCTCGCGCCGGACGAAGATGCCGGCGTCGCTCGAGTTGCCCGCCCCGTCGACGGCGGTCACGGTGATGCTGTTCAGCCCGGGGTCGAGCGGCACTCCCGCCGCCATGAACCGCCCGCCGGTCACCACCGCCGCGACGTCGTTGACCAGCACGGTGACCGGGGCCGCGTCCGTGACGCTCCCCAGGACGGTGACCTGGTCGGCGCCGGTGATGCTGCCGCTGGCCGGTGAAGCGATGCTCAGCTCCGGCGGCGTCCTGGCAAGGTTGACGGTCACGGCGACGTCGGCGCTCAGTCCCGCCCTGTCGGTTGCCCGGCCGCGCACCTGCTGGCCTCCCCCCTCGTGCGTCACCGCCGCCGGTGGACTCACCTCGGCCACTCCGGAGAGAGTGTCCTCGGCCGTGAACGTCACGCCGACATCCGACTTGTTCCATCCGCCGGCGTTCGGCCCGGGAGACACGGCGGCCTTGATGACGGGGGGCGTCTTGTCGAGACTGATCTTCACGCCGGCGCTGGCGCTGTTCCCGGCGCGGTCTTCGGCGCGGCCGACGAACTCCTGGTCGGCGCCTTCGTTTGTGACGACGACCGCTGGCGGGCAGAAGGCGATGCCGCTGTCGCCGTCGGAGCACACGAAGGTCACCGTGGCGTCCTGGCTGACCCAGCCGTTCGCGTTCGGCTCGGGCGTGACCACCGCCCGGATCGTCGGAACCGTCCGGTCGATGCTGATTCGTGCACCGGCGGACGCGATGTTCCCGGCGCGATCCACGGCGCGCCCGGCGACCTCCTGTGCCGCTCCTTCGCCTGTCACGGTCACGGGGTCGCTGACGGTCGCG
>QHXY01000372.1 GCA_003223145.1 Acidobacteriota bacterium | reverse complement strand
TGGGCGACTGGGTCGGGTTTGGGACCGCGGTGTTCCTGAGCGTGGTGGGGACGGCCGCCGGCGTGTACGCCGCGCGCCGCCTGGTCCGGGACTATCTGCAGTAGAGAGGCCGGGGCCGGTCCGCCTCTAAGCGTCCGGGTCGAAGAGCCAGTCGAAGTGCATCCAGACGACCCGGGAGTAACGGAACAGAAGCGGGGCGCAGAGGCACACGAGCGGCAGCCCGGCGGCCAGCACCGCGATGTCGGAGAACCACGGAAGGAGCGGCCGCAGGAGGACCACGAGCGCCACGTAGAGCGGGATCGCCATGGCGTAGCTGACGTACATCGCGCCGACGAAGTAGCCCGGCTCGCGCTCGAAGACGTGCCCGCAGACCGGGCAGGCGTCGCGCATCGTCAAGAAGCTGCTGAACACGCGACCCTCGAGGCACCTCGGGCAGCGCTGGCGCAGCACCGCGGTCAGTCTCCTCCTGATCTCCACAGGGCTCCTGAGTCTAGTGATCGCCGGCGCCGGCGGCATGGACGATCTTCGCCCGATAATCGGTGAAGTTCTGCTCGGTCATCTCGGACTGCTTCTCGGTGTGGCACTCGGTGCAGACCGCGGCGGCCGGCGCGCGGACGATGTTGTCGCGTCTCGGGTCCTTCACGTGCCGTGAGCCTGGGCCGTGGCACGACTCGCACTGGACGTGGCGCAGCGCGACATCGGAGGTGACCCGGTACCCCGTCGGCTGACGATAACCGGTGACGTGGCAGGCGAAGCAGCCGGGCACCCCCTGTCTTCTTTTTGAGAGGAGCGTTGCGTAGGCGGAGGCGTGCGGTGTGGCCTTCCACTGGGCGGTCTCCGCCGGATGGCAGGGAGCGCAGGCCGCCGCCCCGGTGTACGTCGCGTCGGGGCTCAGGCGCAGGCGCGCGCCGATCGGGGGTGGCTCCGCCAGCCCGGACTCCGCCGCCAGACGGGCGTAGTGGGCGTCGAGCCGGGCGCGCACCGGCGGGTCGTCGGCGATGGTCTCGTCGAGGACGATGTCTTCCAGCTCGGAGCCCGCGATCGTGCCGTCGTCGCGGGCGGCCAGGCCGATGCGGGTCAGGGCGTAGGAATCGGTCCGCAGCACCACCAGGAGCGTCTTCCCGAGCCGACCCGACGTCGAGAAGCCCTGTCCTCCGAGTGGTCGTTCGAAGCGGAGCCGCGGATCCTGCGTGAAGCGGAAGTAATCGTCGGTGAGAATCAGCGGGAGATCGGGGAGGGCCGCGTGGATGTCGAGGACCGCGCTCGGACCCAGGGCCCCGGCAACGATGGTCAGACCGCTCCTGGTGCGCCCGTCTGGTCCCCGTCGATCGAGGACGTTGCGGATGGCCGCGACCGGCTCTTCGATCGTCATCGCGGCGACGGCGTCCTCGAACTCCAGGGGGCGGCCGAGGTGATAACTCTCCGGATCCTCGATCCCGATAATCCGCAGGGGCGGGCGGAGTTTCGGCATCTCGAGCGATCGCTCCAGCCTCAGGCCCGGCCCGGAGACGTTGGCCGAGACTAGGCTGAAGCCCCGTGTCAGACGCGCGACGCGCTCCGCCAGGAAGCGCGGCCCGTACGTCAGCTCGGCGTGCGCCACGACCGACGCTGATTCTCCCGCGAACGCCATCAGCGACAGCGCCAGGTCGCTCTCGGCGATCTTCTGGCGTTCGAGCGCGAAGGCGTTCTGGTCGAACGGAACGGCATCGCCCAGCTCGAACGCCAGGGCGGGCGTCGCGCCGCGCAGGCGCCTCTTCAGCAGCGTGGCGCGACGCGCCATCCCGCCCGCCTGCCGGCTGCGGCAGCCGCACTGCTCGAGCAGCCCCAGGTTGCGGCCGCCCGCGTACAGGTCGAGGCGGTGGACGCCCTTCGCCGCCTGCAGCGGGGCCGGCGCGGCCAGAGCGATCGGCGGGCTGGTCCCGGCTGGCCCTGGAAAGGGAAACGGGAACGGCGAGGCCGCCAGGAAGCGCGCCAGCCGGTCCCGGACGCTCCCCGGCCAGTCACCGACGATGCGGTTCCAATCGGGCCGACGGCCCCGCCGGCGCAGGTCGCGCAGGCTATCCTCGAGGGAGGCGCCGCCGTTCTGCAGGTCGCGCGAGATCAGCTCGAGGATCTGGGCGCCGCGCCACTCGCGCATCAGAGGTTCGGTCGCGTCGCCGAGGTCGCCGGGATGCCGGAGGTCGAGCGACAGGCCCGCGGTCGTGTAGTAGAACTCCTCGTACCACCGCTGGCGCGGCCGCCAGCCGGCCTGATCGGAGAAGACCACGGTCAGGAACGTCGGCAGCGACTCGAGGATCCAGCGGTTGCCTTCCGAGACCGCGCCGCTCTCCGCCTGCCCCGCCAGGCAGGCCCCGCCGATGGCGCGCCCGATACTGAGCCAGCGGGTCGGCAGGCCGTCGCCGAGCGACATCGCCATGCCGTCCGGGCCCGGCGTGACGGCGATCGACATGTCGTCCCCCGTCCTGGGAGCGAGGATCAAGAGGTAGGGACGAACGGGAGGTCCGAGCCGCGCGGCCAGGAACTCCTCGAGATCGAGCGCGCGCCGCAAAGCCGCCTCACGCCGGTCGGCCGGCACACTCGTCAGGGCGCAGGCCCGGAACCGTCCGTCGCGTGACTCCGCGGTTACGATCCCGCCCTCCATTACGACCGCCTGCACCAGGCGCGCTGCCGCATCGGCGCCCGCGAAATCGAAGACCGGGTCGCCCCCACCCGCCGCTCCACCGGCCGGCTGCGGCCAGGGCGCGGCCATCCGATGCCCGGCCGGCAGACGGAAGACGCTGCGGATGCGCGCGGCGGG
>QHXY01000371.1 GCA_003223145.1 Acidobacteriota bacterium | reverse complement strand
GCCTTCGCCGGATCGTGGTGGACCTCGACCATGATTCCGTCGGCTCCCGCGGCGATGGCGGCGCGCGCCAGCGGCAGGACCTTGTCGCGACGGCCGGTTCCATGGCTCGGGTCGACCAGGATCGGCAGGTGGCTTAGATGCTTGACGGCCGGCACAATCGCCAGGTCCAGGGTATTCCGGGTGTGATCGGCGAACGTCCGGACCCCGCGCTCACACAGGAACACCTGGTAATTCCCCTCCGAGACGATGTACTCGGCCGCCATCAGGAACTCCTCGAGCGTCGCGGACATGCCGCGCTTCAGGAAGATCGGCAGCCGCGATTTCCCGGCGCGTTTGAGGAGCGAGAAATTCTGCATGTTGCGCGCCCCGATCTGCACCGCGTCCGCGTAGTCCTCCACCAGGGCGAGCGATTCCTCGTCCACGGCCTCCGTCACGATCGGCAGTCGCGTCTCCTCCCTGACCCGCGCCAGGATCTTCAGGCCCTGCAGGCCGAGCCCCTGGAACGAGTAGGGCGAGGTGCGCGGCTTGAAGGCTCCACCGCGGAACAGATCGGCCCCCGCCTCGCTCACCTGCCGGGCGATCGTCAGGGTCTGCGCCTCCGTCTCGACGGCGCATGGACCGGCGATGATCGTCAGACGGCTCCCGCCCACGGGACGACCGCCGACCTGGATGACGCTGTCGACAGCCTTCACTTCCCGGCTCACCAGCTTGTATGGCTTGGTGACCCGGATCGCCTCCTGCACTCCCGGAAGGATCTCGAACTCGGCCTGGTCGAGCGGACCGTGGTTGCCGGTGATCCCGATCGCGGTGCGCTCCGCCCCGGGGATCACGTGGGGGCGAAACCCCAGGGCCTGGATCCGTTCGATGACCTCCCGGATCTGCACATCGGTCGCGCCCGACTCCATGACGATCAGCATCGGCAGCCTCGCCCGGAAAGGCCCGGATGATACGCCGCCCGGCCGCCCCGCCGCAACCGGAAGTACTCTGTTCGGTTGACAATAGCGCGGACCGCCCCGTATACTCTCGGCTTCGCAAGGCCAGGAGCCTGCCACGAGGCGCCTCCGCAGGCGCTGTTTTGGGCTTTCAGGTGAAGGCGCGTAGCTCAGGGGGAGAGCGCTACCTTGACACGGTAGAAGTCAGCGGTTCAAATCCGCTCGCGCCTACCACTCCCGCCTCTCTTCACCATTCTCGCCATTCGGATTGGTCCGGGGAATCGACGGAGCGTCACGATTGAAGGGACAGAGCGCCTTGGAAACAGTGGAAGCCGTCCTGCCCGGCGGGGCCGTCCGCGCCTTCCCGCGCGCGACGCCGCTGTCCGCCATCGCCGAGGCCTTCGACCCCTCCCTCGCCGGCAGGGCCATCGCGGCGGTGGTGGATGGAGTCGAGAAGGACATCTACCTGCCGCTGCAACAGAGCGGCCGGCTGGAGTTCATCACCCCCGAATCGCCCCGGGCGCTGGAGATCTACCGGCACACCACCTCGCATCTGTTGGCCAACGCGGTCAAGGATCTGTTCCCGGAGGTGAAGATCGGCATCGGCCCGGCGACCGAAGAGGGCTTCTTCTACGATTTCGAGAGGGCGGAGCCGTTCACGCCCGAAGACCTCGAGCGGATCGAGCGACGCATGCGCGAGATCAAGAAGGCGGACCACCCGATCCGCCGGATCGAGCAGCCGAAGGAGGAGGCCCTGGCCTACTTCCGGAAGCTGGGAGACAACCTGAAGGTCGAGCTGGTTGCCGAGAAGGGCGGCGCCGTCGTCTCGTGCTATCGGCAGGGCAACTTCATGGATTTCTGCACCGGCCCGCACCTGCCGTCCACCGGCGCGATCGGCGCCTTCAAGCTCCTGACGGTGGCGGGGGCCTACTGGAAGGGATCGGAAAAGAACCAGCAGCTGCAGCGGATCTACGGCACCGCCTTCCCGACGGAGGACCAGCTCCAGGAACACCTGAGGCTCCTCGACGAAGCCAAGAAGCGCGATCACCGCAAGCTGGGGCCCGCCCTCGACCTGTTCAGCGTGGAGGAAACCGCGGGCCCGGGTCTGATCTTCTGGCACCCGAACGGCACGATCGTCCGGCAGATCCTCGAGGACTTCTGGAAGGAGGAGCACCGCCGCCGCGGCTATCAGCTCGTCACCACGCCGCATATCGCGCGGGACGAGCTGTGGCGGCAGTCCGGCCACCTCGATTTCTACAAGGAGAACATGTACACGTTCGAGATCGAGGAGGCGGGCTACGTCATCAAGCCGATGAACTGCCCCGGCCACTCCCTGATCTACAAGTCCCGGCTGCGCTCCTACCGCGAGTTGCCAATCCGCTATGCCGAGCTCGGCACCGTTTACCGCTACGAGCGCTCGGGGGTCCTGCACGGCATGATGCGCGTGCGGGGCTTCACCCAGGACGACGCGCACATCTACTGCACCCGCGACCAGATCGTGGACGAGATCAAGGGCGTCCTCGACCTGGTGATCACTTTCTTGAAGACCTTCGGGTACGATCGCTACGAGATCGACCTGTCGGTGCGCGATCCGGCGCACCTCGAGAAGTACGCCGGCGACGACACCGGCTGGAGGATGGCCGAGGACGCGCTGACGCAGGCGCTCGAGTCGCGCCATCTATCGTACATCCGGCGCGAGGGCGAGGCGGTGTTCTACGGACCGAAGATCGACGTGCGCATGTTCGATGCCATCGGCAGGCCCTGGCAGGGCCCGACCGTCCAGTTCGACTTCAACCTGCCGCAGAGGCTCGGCATCCAGTACGTCGCCCCCGACAGGTCGCAGACGCCCGTCGTGATGGTGCACCGCGCCATCTACGGCTCGCTGGAGCGGTTCGTCGGCGGGCTCGTCGAGCACTACGCCGGCGCCTTTCCGGTCTGGCTGGCGCCGGTGCAGGCGGTGGTCCTGCCGATCACCGACCGCACGCTCGACTACGCCCGCGAGATCCAGGATCTCCTGAGGGCCGCCGGCCTGCGCTGCGATCTCGATGTGCGCAACGAGAAGATCGGCGCCAAGATCCGCGACGCGCAGATCAAGAAGGTCCCTTTCATGCTGGTGGCGGGGGACCGTGAGGCACAGTCGCGCACCGTTTCGGTGCGCAGCCGCCGCGAAGGGGACCTCGGACCGATGGGTCTGGAGGCGATCCGCGATCGGATCGCGCAGATGGACGGCGGGCGGGTCCTCGGGCCCTGAAGCGCATCGCGAGCGTCAGCAACAGGCGGCCCCTCGTGGACGGGGGCGGGAGGTAACACACCATCGAGAAAAAACTAAGGGTCAACGAGAAGATCCGGACCCGTGAAGTGCGCGTCATCGGCCAGGACGGAACACAGCTCGGGATCATGTCACCCGATCAGGCCCTGCGGATGGCGCTCGAGAGCGGGCTCGACCTGGTGGAGGTTTCGCCCGACGCGGTCCCGCCCGTCTGCCGCATCCTGGACTACGGCAAGTACCGTTACCAGCTCAACAAGAAGGCCCAGGCACGACTACGAGTTCAAGAAGAACAACATCATCCGTTTCCTCACCAAGGGGAAGAAGGTGAAGGCGACGGTGATTTTCCGGGGACGCGAGAACATGCACCGGGACATCGGATACCGCATCCTGACGCGGCTGCGCCAGGAAGTGGGCGAGCACGGCACGGTCGAGACCGAGCCGCGCCAGGAGGGCCCGTTTCTCGACATGATCCTCGCGCCAAAGAAGTGGACCGGTCAGGCTCCCCCTGCGCCGCCGCCCAGCCGGGAGGCGGTGAAGCCGCCGCCGACGCGCCGCGGCGCCTAGGAGCCTGTCCGTCAGGAGACGCACGATGCCCAAGATGAAGACGAAGCGATCGGCCGCCAAGCGCTTCCGCCTGTCGGCGACCGGCAAGGTCAAGAGAAGCCGCGCCTTCAAGCGCCATATCCTGACCTCCAAGACCACCAAGCGGAAGCGGCATCTCGACATGGAAACCCTCGTCAGCAAGGCGGACGTGCACCGGGTGCGCGAAATGCTCCCGTACGGCCGCCCCTAGGAGACCCCGAACGTGCCCAGAGTCAAGAGAGGAACCAAAAGACGCCACCGACGCAAGAAGATGCTCAAGCTGGCGAAGGGGTATTACACCGGCAAGAGCAAGCTGTACCGCGCCGCGCAACAGGCGATCGAGAAGTCGCTCGGGTACGCCTACCGCGACCGTCGCGCCAAGAAGCGCGAATTCCGCAGCCTGTGGATCGTCCGCATCAACGCGGCCGCCCGGCAGAACGACCTGTCGTACAGCCGGCTGATGTCGGGGCTGGCGAAAGCCGGTGTCGCCCTCGATCGGAAGATTCTGGCGGAGCTCGCGGTGAGCGATCCGGCCGGCTTCTCCGCCCTGGCGCAGACCGCGAAGACCGCGCTCGGCCCGGCCTGAGGGGGTCAGCCGCTGGTCCGGGCCGGGCGCCGCGCGTCCGGGCGACTTTGGAGAGTCCTTCATGCAGAGCCGCGTCCAGGACATCCGCCGACAATTCGATCGCGACCTCGCCCGGGTGAAGGACGCCGCCTCCCTGGAGGACGTGCGCACCCGCTATCTCGGCCGGCGGGCCGGCCTGGTCACCGCGCTGCTGCGCGAGCTGCGGGAAACGCCGCCGGAAAAGCGGGCGGCCTCCGGCAAGGCGGTCAACGAGCTCAAGACCCACGTCGAGGCGGCCCTCGAGGGCGCCAGGACGACGGTGGGCGCCGCCGGCCCGGCCCCGGAGACGATCGACCTGACTCTGCCCGGCCGCTCCCAACGCCCGGGGTCGTCCCATCCGATCACCCAGGTGCGCGCCCTGATCGAGGAGATCTTCCTCGAGATGGGCTACACCCTGGAGAGCGGTCCCGAGATCGAGACCGACTTCTACAATTTCGAGGCCCTCAACATCCCGCCGCACCACCCGGCGCGCGACATGCAGGACACCTTCTACGTCGAGGGCGGGCTGCTGCTGCGCACGCACACCTCCCCGGTGCAGATCCGCACCATGCAGAGGCGCCGCCCGCCGATCAAGATGGTGGCGCTGGGCCGGGTTTTCCGCCGCGACTCCGACATCACGCACTCGCCGGTCTTCCACCAGGTGGAGGGCCTGGCGGTCGCCGAGGGGATCACCTTCGCCCATCTGAAGGGAACGCTCGAGCACTTCTGCCGCCGGGTCTTTGGTCAGGACCTGACGCTCTGCAAGCAGACCGGCTGGCTCGAGATCCTCGGCAGCGGCATGGTGCACCCTGCCGTGCTCGAAGCGGTCGGTTACGACCCGGAGCACGTCAGCGGCTTCGCGTTCGGCACCGGCATCGAGCGGATCGCCATGCTCAAGTATCGCGTCGACGACATCCGCCTGTTCTACGAGAACGATCTGCGCTTCCTGTCCCAGTTCCCCGGATGAACGGCGCATGAAATTCAGCCACGCGTGGCTGGGCGAGTACGTGACGATCACCGAGGAGCCGGCCGTGGTCGGCGAGCGCCTGACCGGCGCCGGCATTCCCCTCGACGGCATCGAAGGGCGCGCCGACGACAGCATCTACGACTTCGACATCTTCACCAACCGCCCGGATTGCATGAACCACCTCGGCCTGGCGCGGGAGTACGCCGCGCTCGCCGGGGCGCCCCTGCGACCGCCGGAGATCGCGGTCCCGCCGGGCGGCCGGCCGACGCAGGAGATCGCCGCGGTCGTCATCGAGGCCCCCGAACTGTGCGCGCGCTACGCGGCGCGCTGCGTGCTGGACGCCCGGGTCGGGCCCTCTCCCGACTGGCTGCGCCGCCGCCTGGAGTCCATCGGTCAGAGATCGATCAACAACATCGTGGACGCGACGAACTTCGTCCTCTGGGAGATGGGCCATCCGCTGCATCCCTTCGATCTGGATCACCTGGAGGGGCGGCGCATCGTCGTGCGCCGGTCCCGCCCCGGGG
Organism: Acidobacteriota bacterium; assembly: GCA_003223145.1. Classification (GTDB taxonomy): domain Bacteria; phylum Acidobacteriota; class Polarisedimenticolia; order Gp22-AA2; family Gp22-AA2; genus Gp22-AA3. Next base: position 3,202 of record QHXY01000371.1, on the reverse strand, counting down.
AGCGACTCCGGACTCTGGACGGCGTCGACAGGGCGCTCACCTCCGAAATGCTGGTGATCGCGGACGCCCGGAAGCCGATCGCCCTGGCGGGCATCATGGGCGGCGAGGCCACCCAGATCGCGGCGCGCACGAAGAACGTCCTGCTCGAGAGCGCCTGGTTCGATCCCGTCTCCGTGCGACGCGCGGCCAGAGCGCTCGGCCTGCGCACCGACGCCTCGCACCGCTTCGAGAGAGGCGCCGACCCCGAGGGGGTGACCGCCGCGCTCGACCGGGCGGCCCGGATCATCGCGCAGGTCGCCGGCGGCTCGGTCACTGCGCCCGCCCTCGACGTCCACCCGCGCCCTTTCCCGCCGCGCGTCGTCGCCTTCCGGCCGGCCCGGGCGCGGGCCCTGCTCGGCTTCGGGCTGGACGATGCGTTCATGCGCCAGGCGCTCCTGCGCCTCGGCTTCGCTATCCGGGTCCCGGCAGACGGCGCCTGGTCGGTGACGGTCCCGTCGTTCCGGAGGGACATCGAGCGGGAGGTCGATCTGATCGAGGAGGTGGCGCGGCAGCGCGGCTATGGCGCGATCCCCGCGGAGGTCCCGGTCCTGCCGGCCTCCGACCAGGGGCGGAGCCCACGCGAACGGGTGTTCCAGGATGCACGACGGGCGGCGCAGGCGGCCGGGCTCTCCGAGGCCGTCAACTACGCCATGGTCGAGCGCGACGACTGCCTGCGGTTCGATCCCGACGTGTCCGAACCGGTCGCCCTGACCAACCCGCTGCAGGAGACCGCAGCCTGCCTGCGCACCAGCCTGCTGCCCGGGCTGCTGCGCAACCTGGCCCGCAACCTGAACCATGGCCTCGAGTCGGTGCACCTGTTCGAGAGCGGGACGACGTTCCACCCGGCGGTCCCCGCGCCGGACGAGCGACAGCGCCTCGCCTTCGTCATGGGCGGCCGAGGTCTGCCGGCGCACTGGAGCCTGCCCCGCCGGGAGGTGGACGTCTTCGACGCCCGCGGCGCCGTCGAGCTCCTGGGAGACCTGCTGGGAGCCTCCCCGCTGGCCTTCTCTTCGGATAGAATCCCATTCTTGGAGGAAGGCCGGGCCCTGCGCGCGACGTGCGACGGGCGGGCGCTGGGGGTCGTGGGTGAGATCAGGAGGTCCCTCCTTGCGACGTACGGTGTCGACCGGCCCGTCTATGCGGGCGAGATCGATCTCGACGTGCTGGCGCAGGCGCACGGCATGGTGCGGCGCTACCGTCCCCTGCCGCGCTACCCGGCGGTGCGCCGCGATCTGGCGATCGTCGCCCCCGCCGGGACGACGTTCGAGGCGATCGACGGCGTCATACGGCGGGCCAGCCGCCTGCCGATCGCCGATGTGCAGGTCTTCGACCGGTACCGGGGGCCCGGGATTCCGGCCGGTTGTGCGAGCCTCGCGGTGCAGATCATGTTCCAGCACCCCGAAAGGACCCTGACGACGCAGGAAGTGCAGGAGAGCATCGAAGCGATCACGGCCACCTTGAGCCGCGAGCTGCAGGCGACGTTGCGCGGCGTGGAGTCGCGATGAACCCGAACCGAACGGCACGGGTGGAGGCGAGGATGGAGTCGAAGAGAGTCGTGGTGGACCTCCAGCAGCTCGACCTTCTGGAGCAGAAGATCGTCAAGGCGACGGAGCTCATCCGCGCCCTGCGCCGCGAGCGGGACGCGGCGCAGGCCAAGATGCGCGACCTGGAGGCCCAGCTGCACGCGTCGGAGAAGGGGCGGCAGGAGCTGCGCGAATTGACCGAGCAGCTGGACGTGCTGCGCGAGGAGCGCCAGGTGATCCGCGGCCGGGTCGATCAGATGCTCGAGATGATGACCGGCCTGGAAGAGGGCGGCGGCGAGACGCGGCGGGACCACTGAGGCGGGACCGGGGGGGGTGCCATGGAGCAACCGCAGAGCCATCTCGTACAGGTGGAGATCTACGGACAGTCCTACAACCTCCGCGGCGAGGGCGAGTCCGGCTACATCCAGGACCTGGCCTCGTACGTGGACGGCAAGATGCGCGAGGTGTCCGAGGCGACCGCGACCGTCGACTCGCTCAAGGTCGCGATCCTGGCGGCCCTGAACATCGCCGACGAGTCGCGTCGCGGCCGGACGCCCGATCCGACGGTGGTCAAGGGCGGCCCGGACCGGGTGGCGCGTCTGATTGACATGCTTGAGCGTTGTTTCGCGGAAGCGTGACCGGGCGGGACCCAGGCGGGTCTTGACGCGCGGTGGACGCGGGCGTACGATCCCGTTCGCCCTGCGCGGTTTGTGCTTGGAGCGGATACTTTTGAGCCAACACTATTTGAACGGGTTCCCTGGTCCATTCGTGGTGAGCGTCCTCCTGCGCGGGGACGCCTGAAGCGAAGGCCGGATTCCCACTCTGGTCGTCCAGGTTCAAATAGGTCCCCTCCTCACGGCCAAGCGGGGCATTTCGTATTCCCCGACCCCGCCGCCGGATTCGCCCCGGTCCCACCGCTGCTTCCCCTTCGCGAACGTCGCGGGGAGACATTCATGAGGAATGCCCTGATCACCGTCGCGCTGCTGGCCCTCGCCGCGGGCGGCTGGCTGGCGGCGCGTCTCGCGCTGCGCAGGCTCCGGGCGGATTCCGAACGCCGCGCCGCGGAGGTGCTGGCGGACGCCGAGCGGCGGGCCGAGACGCGACTCAAGGAGGCGGATCTGGAAGCCGAGGAGAAGCGCGGCGTCGCCGCGTCGCGCTTCGAAGACCAGACGCGCGCCAAGCGCGACGAGATGCAGCGGCTCGAGGAACGGCTCAAGGAGCAGGAGCGCAACATCGCGCGCAAGCTCGAGCTCCTGGGGCAGAAGCAGCATGATCTCGATGATCGCGAGGGTCGGGCCCGCGAGCGGGAGGAGCGCGTCACGGCGGCCGAGAAGGAGTCCCAGGCCCTGCTCCTGGAGCGCCGGTCCAGGCTGGAGCGGATCGCCGGAACCACGGCGCGGGAAGCCCGCCGCGAGCTGCTGCGCGAGATCGAGGCGGAGGCGCGGCAGGAGGCGGCGAATGTCGTGCGCCGCGTCGAGGAGGAGACGCAGCTCGAGGCCAGCGGCCGCGCCCGGCGCGTCGTGGCGGAAGCGATTCAGCGGCTGCCGACCGCGGATCTCGTGGACGGCGTCGTCACGGTGGTCAAGCTGCCGAACGACGACATGAAGGGCCGCATCATCGGGCGCGAGGGCCGCAATATC
>QHXY01000370.1 GCA_003223145.1 Acidobacteriota bacterium | reverse complement strand
ACGCCAACTGAGGAGTGGATTCGGGGGGGAGTTCCTCCCGCATGACCTGCGCGGGCGCTGGCTCGTTTCCGGCGCCGGTATCGAGCACACGGGAAGTGAAGCGGTCGGCCGGGCCGATCGAGATCCGGCTGTGAACCGATTTTGCGGGCGTCAGGGGGAAGTGGCGACCATGCACCGTCGCCTTCTGCTGACAGGCACCGTCGCACTTCTAGTGGGCCTGTCCTTGCGTTCGAGCCCGGCCCAGTCGGGCCCGGCCGCGCCCGTCATCCTTT
>QHXY01000369.1:6108-7076 GCA_003223145.1 Acidobacteriota bacterium | reverse complement strand
TGCTGGTGCACAACGACTACACCTGGACGCCGGAGAGCGATCCGTTTCAGAGCCTCGTTGGAAGCGGTGGTGTGCCCATCGATCCGTCGGACCCCGGGCAGCGCGGCGCCGATGTGCCCGGCGGGACGAACGTGCTGGGGCTGCCGGCTGACCGGCTGTACGTCTCGATTGACGGATTCGTCACGCCGCTCGCGGCGTCCGCGGAGAACCCGGCGTTCCGGACGGGCGGCGGCTGTACGCCGCCCGCGGGTCTCGAGGAGGTCGCCGGCGCCGGCCCGGCTTATGCGCACAGCATCAGCGTGGCGCTCGCGTGCTATGCGATCGATCCGTCCGCCTGCGGTCCCGACTCCGGCCTGTACGTGCGGACCTCCGGGGACGCGCTGACGTTCGAATGGCACCTGGTCCTCGACTCCACCTCGATCTGCCGGTCGTTCCAGCTGACGCTGGACGGAGCGAAGGTGCGGCTGTCTTACGACCCCGGGACCTGGAGCGACGGCCGGGCGCCGGTCGCGGGGATCGTGGGGGAGACGCCAGCGGTTCGAGAGGAGCCCCTGCCGGGTATGGACTCGCTGCCGCCGGATTTCGTTCTCGGTCGCGACTCGGCAGAGGCGCAGAGCGGCACGGCGACCGTCGACATCGGCGTCAGTCCCGGGACGATCACCGGTCCCGACCTGCCCGGCGGGACATTCGGTCCGTTGACCAGCACGACCTGGCCGGGATACGACTTCACGGTCTCCACCGGCGCGCTGCAGCCGGGGCCTTACACCCTGCGCTTCACGTTCGCCGGCGCCTGCCCGGTGGAGGGGCCCGTCTGCCGGGGGGCCTACGTCGCGCTGACGCCGCCGTGTGCGAGCGACGCGGACTGCGACGACGGCAACGCGTGCACCGTCGATCATTGCGGCGACGGCGGCGCGTGCCAGCACACTCCGGCACCTGCCGGGAGCCACTGCGATGATGGCAATGCCTGT
>QHXY01000369.1:0-6078 GCA_003223145.1 Acidobacteriota bacterium | reverse complement strand
CAGTGAGCGTCGACGACGGCCGGGCCTGCACCGCGGACGCGTGCGATCCGGTCACCGGCAAAATCTCCCACACACCGATCAACCGCGACGGCGATCCGGCGTCGCTGTGCGATGCCGACTGCGACGACACCGATCCGACCGTCTATCCGGGAGCGCCGCGCGTCTGCGACGGGAAGGATCACGACTGCGACGGCGTTGCCGATTACACGCAGACCGGCTGCGACTGTCTGAATGGATCCACCCGATCGTGCGGCACCGACGTCGGGGCGTGCGAGTTCGGGACTGAGACCTGCGTGAGCGGTGCCTGGGGGGCCTGCGTCGGCGGCGTCGGTCCCCATACCGAGGTGTGCAACGGGCTGGACGACGACTGCGACGGGCAGGTGGACGAGGGGCTCGGAACGACGACGTGCGGGGTGGGGGCGTGCACGCGGACGGTGCAGAACTGCGTGGGGGGCGTGAGCCAGACGTGCACGCCGGGAACGCCTGCGGCGGAGATCTGCAACGGGATCGACGATGACTGCGACGGGCAGGTCGACGAAGAGCTTGGTACGACGACGTGCGGGGTGGGGGCGTGCGTGCGGACGGTGCCGACCTGCGTCGGCGGGATGCTGCAAACCTGCACGCCGGGAACACCGACGGCGGAGACCTGCAACGGGATCGACGACGACTGCGACGGGCAGGTGGACGAGGGTCTCGGGACGACGAGCTGTGGCGTGGGGGCGTGCGCGCGGACGGTGCCGACCTGCGTCGGGGGGATGCTGCAAGTTTGCTCGCCCGGGACACCGACGGCGGAGACCTGCAACGGGATCGACGACGATTGCGACGGGACGATCGAGACGTGCGGGGTGGGGGCGTGCGTGCGGACGGTGCCGACCTGCGTCGGCGGGATGCTGCAAACCTGCACGCCGGGAACACCGACGGCGGAGACCTGCAACGGGATCGACGACGATTGCGACGGGACGATCGACGAGGATTTCGACGCCGATCGAGACGGCTTCACCACCTGTGGCGGCGACTGCAACGACACGGTGGCGACGATCCATCCCGGGGCGCCGGAGTTCTGCAACGGGCTGGACGACAACTGCAATACCGCCGTCGATGAGGGGTTTCTGGATACCGACGCGGACGGCCTGGCGGACTGTGTCGATCCCGACGACGACAACGACCTGGTGCCGGACGGCTCCTACTGCGCACCGCTCGTCAACAGCGTGAGCGCCGTCCCCGGCGAAGTCGGGCCGACGCTGCATGTCGTCGCCGGAGCCCCCCGGGGCACCTTCACCTGGACGCCGATCGTCCAGGCGAACGTCGACGACGTCTATCGCAGCACCTGGAACCATGTATCCGGCTCGCTGAGCGCCGGCCTGGCCTGTCTGGTCGCGGAGACGACCGCGACCCGCTTCACCGACTCGAGCAACCCGCCGATCGGCTCGGCGTTCTACTACGTCATCTCGGGCACCAACACCTGCGGCGAGGGCACGGCCGGGTCCGGGACGAACGGCCAGCCTCTGCTGATTCCCTCCCACTGCGTCCCTCAGAACCTGGACACCGACGGGGACGGAGTGCACGACATCGACGACGGCTGCCCGCTGCAGGCGACCGCCTTCCAGGCCGACCGCGATCACGACGGCCGCGGCGACGTCTGTGACAACTGCGCGGATCTCCCGAACCCGGGGCAGGAAGACGCCGACGGCAACGGCATCGGCGACGCCTGCCAGGACCTCGATCACGACGGCTATCCGACGGCCGGGTCGACGAGGGGTTCGGCACCACGACGTGCGGTGTCGGCGCCTGCACCAGGACCGTGAACAACTGCTCCGGCGGCGTGCCGCAGACCTGCACGCCCGGTACGCCGACAGCGGAAATCTGCAACGGCGTCGACGACGACTGCGACGGGTCGGTGGACGAGGGCCTCGGCACGACGACGTGCGGCGTCGGCGCCTGCACCAGGACCGTGAACAACTGCTCCGGCGGCGTGCCGCAGACCTGCATGCCCGGTGCGCCGACGGCGGAGATCTGCAACGGCGTCGACGACGACTGCGACGGGTCGGTGGACGAGGGGCTCGGCACGACGACGTGCGGCGTCGGCGCCTGCACGCGCACCGTCGACAACTGCGTCAACGGCTCCACCCAGACCTGTACGCCCGGCGCGCCCGTCGCGGAAACCTGCAACAGCGTCGACGATGACTGCAACGGGTCGGTGGACGACGGCCTGGGCAGCACGACGTGCGGGGTCGGCGCGTGCGCCAGGACCGTGATCAACTGCGTCGGAGGTCACGTCCAGTCATGCATCCCGGGCGGCCCGACGACGGAGATCTGCAACGGCGCCGACGACAACTGCAACGGGTTCGTCGATGAAGGGTTCCTGGACACGGACGGCGACGGGCTCGCCGACTGCGTCGACCCGGACGACGACAACGACGGCCGCGCCGACGCCTCGGACAACTGCCCGCTGGTTTTCAATCCGAACCAGGCCGACCTGGACGGCGACGGCAGGGGGGATGCCTGCGACAGCGACGCGGACGGCGACGGGTTCAACTCCTTCGCCACCGGCAGCCCGATCCAGGTCGTGGCGTTGAGCGAGCAGCGCTCGCAGGGCACGCAGACAGGAACGCTGGCGTCCATGCAGACCTCCGACAATATGTACGAGGCGATCAAGGAGATCAAGACCGGCAACGTGAGTCTGCTCGAGATGGAGTGGTTCTTCAACGTGGCGACGGGCCACCTGGCGGTGGTGTACGTGGAGGCCTTCCAGAGCGCCAGCGCCGACGGAGACAACTTCCAGTTCTCGTATTCGACCGACGGCAGTAACTTCACCGACATGTTCGTGGTCAGCAAGACGGTGGACGACGATCTGGCGCAGTACTACACGTTGCCTCCGTTCGTCCGCGGCACGGTCATCATCCGCGCGCGGGACACGAACCGCACGAGCGGCAACACCCTCGACACCCTGTCCGTCGATCAGATCCGTGTCCTGTCGTCCGACCCGGCCGACTGCAACGATCTGAACGCCTCGATCAACCCGGCCGCCAACGAGGGACCGCCGGGCGCCCCCACCTGCTCCGACCTGGTCGACAACAACTGCGACGGCCGGGTGGACGGCGGCGACGCCAACTGTCGATAACTGACGCGCGCCCGGGTGTCCGGCACGCTCGTTGACACCCCGCTCCGCCGTCCCGCATACTCCCGCACTTGGCCCACGCCCGAAGCCCGGCGCCGGCGCGTATAACCATCGATGACGAGCCCGAAACCCGGACAATCGCTGTCCCATTACCGCCTGGTCGAGGAGATCGGTCAGGGGGGAATGGGGATCGTGTTCAAGGCGCTGGACGAGAAGCTCGGGCGGCACGTGGCCCTGAAGACGCTGCCGCACGGTGTGGCGGACGATCCGGAGCGGCTGAGGCGGTTCCAGAGGGAGGCGCGGGCGGTCGCGGCCCTGAATCACCCGAACATCGTGACCATCCACTCGGTGGAGGAGTCCGAGGGGGTCCATTTCCTGATCATGGAGCTGGTCGAGGGAAAGACGCTCGACGCGCTGATCCCGCCGGGCGGCATGACGCTCGGGGCGTTGTTCGACGCCGCCGTGCCGCTGGCGGAGGCGCTGGGCGCGGCGCACGAGCGTGGGATCGTCCACCGGGACCTGAAGCCGGCGAACGTGATGGTCGCGCCGGACGGGAGGGTGAAGGTGCTCGATTTCGGCCTGGCCAAGCTGTGGAAGGAGGACGCCGGCCCCGAGCCCGGCGCCGCCCCGACGCGGACGGTGACGCGGGGTTCGGGGATCGCCGGGACGCTTCCCTACATGTCCCCCGAGCAGCTGCAGGGACGGGAGGTCGACCAGCGGGCGGACATCTTCTCGCTCGGAGTCATCCTGTACCAGATGGCGACGGGGGTGCGGCCGTTCAAGGGGGACAGCGCCGCGGAGATCACCTCGTCGATCCTGCGGGACACGCCGGCGCCGGTGGTCGAGCTGCGGCGCGACCTACCCGATCTTCTCGGGAGGATCGTCAGGCGCTGCCTGGAGAAAGACCCGAAGAGGCGCTACCAGTCGGCGCTGGACATCCGCAACGAGCTGGACGAGGTGCGCGGGGAGGCCGGTGAGGCGGCAGGTCCGCCGGGTCAGGGCAGCGCAGACGTGGCAGGCGCGTCGGGCAGGATCGGGCAAGCTCCGGATCGGTCGACCGGCAGGAGCGGCGGGCGCGTCTGGCTCGTCGTGGCCGGGGGGGCGATCGTTCTCGCGATGGCCGCGGTGTTCATCGCCCTCCGGACAGGCCGCCGGGAGGCGCCGCCGACGCTCCCGCCGCCGCCCGTGCCCGGGACGTCCGAATCCGTCGTGCCGGCACCGGAATCCCCGCGGCCGGCGGCCGCCGCCTCGATCGCCATCCTCCCGTTCGTCAACATGAGCGACGACAAGGAGAACGAGTACTTCAGCGACGGCATCACGGAGGAGCTGATCAACGCGCTGGCGAAGGTGCAGGGACTGAAGGTGCCGGCGCGTACGTCGGTGTTCGCGCTGAATGGAAAGCCGATGAGCGTGCAGGAGATCGGCAGGGCGCTGGGGGTCGGCACGGTGCTGGAGGGGAGCGTGCGCAAGTCAGGCGAGACGCTGCGGATCACGGCGCAGCTCATCAACACCGCCGACGGCTACCACCTATGGTCCGAGAGCTACGATCGGAAGATGAAGGACGTGTTCGCCATCCAGGACGAGATCACCCAGAACATCGTGCGGGCGCTGCGCGTGACGCTCGATCCGCAGGAGCGGCGGGCCATCCAGAAGACGCCGACGAGCGATCCCCAGGCCTACGACTATTACTTGCGCGGCCTGAAGCGGTTCCATCTGGTCGGCCGGAGGAACTGGGAGTCGGCCCGGCAGATGTTCTCGCGCGCCATCGAAATCGACCCGAAGTACGCCCTGGCGCACGCCGGTGTCGCCGACGCCTCCTCCTTCCTTTATATGTACGCCGACCCCGCTGAGCCGAATCTCCAGCAGGCCCGCCACGCCAGCGCGCTGGCGCTGGAGCTCGCTCCCGACCTGGCGGAGGCGCACGCCTCGCGCGGCGCGGCGCTGATGCTGAGCAAGGAGTACGCCGAGGCCGACCGGGAGTTCGAGACCGCCATGCGTCTGGACCCGAGACTGTTCGAAGCGCCCTACTTCTACGCCCGTTCCTTTTGGGCACAGGGGAAGATGGACAGGGCCGCGGAGCTGTTCGAGAGAGCGTCGGCGCTGCGTCCGGAGGACTATCAGTCGCTGGCGCTCCTCTCCGACGCCTACAAAGGGCTCGCCCGACCGGCCGAGGCGCGGGCTGTGGCGGAGCGTGCGCTGGCCATCATCCGCCGGCACCTCGAATCGGATCCGGACGACGTCCGGGCGATTTATCTGGGGGCGGGTGCTCTGGTCACCTTGGGCAGGGCGGACGAGGGTTTCGAATGGGCGGAGCGCGCCCTGTCGGTCGATCCGAACGACGCCGCGACGCTCTACAACATCGCCTGCCTCTACGCCCTCCAGGGACATCGCGATCGGGCGCTGACTCTGCTCGAGAAGGCGCTCGACAACGGCTTCGCCCAGGTAGACTGGATCGAGCACGACAGCGACCTAGATTCCCTGCGCACCGAGCCCCGCTTCAAGACGCTTCTGAAGCGCCTGATGAAGTAAGGCGAGTGTGCCCTACAGCCCCACCTTCTTCCCCTTGTTCTGCTCGTCGAGCCAGGCCTTGAGCGGCGCGAAGTAGTCGAGGATGGCGGTGGCGTCCATCTGCCGCTCGCCGGTCAGCGCGTACAGCTCCTCGGGCCAGGGGAGGCTCTGCCCCATCTCCAGCATGGCCTTGAGCTTGGCGCCGGCCGCCTTGTTGTCGTAGATGGAGCACTGGTAGAGCGGTCCCTGGAAGCCGGCCTCGCGGCACAGGGCGCGCTGGAACTGGAACTGCAGAATGTGGGCCAGGAAGTAACGCGTGTAGGACACGTTGGCCGGCACGTGGTACTTGGCGCCGGGGTCGAAGTCCGCCTCGCTGCGCGCTACCGCCGGGGCGACGCCCTGGTACTTGAGCCGCAGGTCCCACCAGGCGCTGTTGTAGCTGGCGGGCGTGA
>QHXY01000075.1 GCA_003223145.1 Acidobacteriota bacterium | reverse complement strand
AAACCGCCCAGGAGCGCCAGGCGGATGCGGCCGGTGGTGCGCACGGAGCGCGCCAGCTTCAGGCTCTCGCTCCAGGGCACGATGGCGTCGGACCGGCCGTGCAGCAGGTACAGGTCGATGCCGAGGGGTCGGTCGAGACTCCTGCACGGTGACAGGGCGTCGAGAGTGCCGCGCACCGCGGGGTCGACCCGGCGCATCAGTGCATCGAAGCGATCCGGGTCGGTGTTGGTGAGCGCCTCGAGCAGGGCGCGGCCCGCCGGCCCGAGGGTGGCCGCCAGGGTGGAGAC
>QHXY01000076.1 GCA_003223145.1 Acidobacteriota bacterium | reverse complement strand
GATCGCGGCGCTGCGCGCCCGGATCGCCACGCTCCGCAGCCGCTGCAGCAGCATGGACCGGAACTTCGCGATCTTTCTGGATCTGACCGCGCACTACCTCGAGGCCTTCCTGGACCGCGGTCCCCGGGGCATGGCCCTGGTCGAGGGCGACTGGACGCTGCAAGACTACCTTCGCAAGAAGGTGCCCGCGCCCGGCAGGAATCTGACCGGCGTCTCCGCGGACGAGGCCCTGGAGGTCGCCGGGCGGGCGCAGGAGCTGGTGGCCGCGTTCTCCAGAGTGGACGAGGAGATCATCGCCACGCTCGTCGAGGCCGCCGCGCCCCTGGCCCGCAGGGCGCGCGAGCGGCTCCTGGCGGCGGGGTTCGTGTCCTTCGACGCCCTGCTGCGGCTGACGCGCGATCTGCTCGCCAGCCACCCACCCGTCCGTCGCGAGCTCGGCGCGCGGCACCGAGCCATCCTGGTGGACGAGTTCCAGGATACCGATCCCCTGCAATACGAGATCCTGCTGTTTCTCGCGGAAGAGGAGGGACCGCCGGCGCAGGACGCTTACGAGGCCCGCCTCGCCTCCGGGCGCCTGTTCATCGTGGGCGACCCGAAGCAGTCGATCTACCGGTTCCGCGGCGCCGACATCGAGGCCTACCGCCGCGCCGTGGGCCGGATCATCGACTGCGGCGGGGACTTTCTGACCCTGAACAACTCGTTCAGGAGTCCCTCGGAGATCGTCGCCCCGATCAATGTCCTGTTCGAGCCCTTCATCGGTCGCGACACGACGAACGAGCAGCCGGCCTACGACCCGATCGTCTCCGCCCGGGGTCCCGCCGGGCGCGGGTCACCCCTGGTCGAGATCTGGTCCGTCGCCGCCGCGGGAAACGTCCAGGAGCGTCGCCGGGCGGAGGGCGACGCCATCGCCGCCTGGATCGCCGGCAACCTCGATCGCACCGAGGCGACCGGCGAGCCGCTGCGCTGCCGGCACGTGGCGCTCCTGTTCCGGGCCCTGACGAGCGTGGACGTCTATGCCCAGTCCCTGAGACGGGCCGGGCTCCCCTTCGTGGTGGACGGGGGGAAGGACTTCTACGAGCGGCCCGAGGTGGGCGACCTGATCGCCTTCCTGAAGTCGGCGGCGACCCCCAGCGACGGCGCCGCGCTCCTCGCCGTCCTGCGCGGCCCGCTGGGGGCCGTACCGGACGCCGAGCTCGCCTCCTTCACCGCCTCGGGGAGCCGCCTCGGCCTGGTGCCGTCGCGGGACGTCGACGGCGATCGCTTCCCGGGAGTGCGACGAACGCTGGAGCTGATCGATTCATTCCGGGCCGGCATGCCCGGGCGCTCCCCCGACGAGATCATCCGGTCGGTGCAGCGGGAGACTCCCCTGCTGGTCCTGCACGCCTCCCTGTTCGAGGGCGCTCAGCGCGTGGCCAACCTGCGCAAGATTGTGGCCAGGGCCGAAGACCTCGGTCGCCGCGGCCTGTCACTGGAGGAGACGCTGCGGGCCCTCGAGGCGGAGTTTCAGGAGACCCGGGTCGAAGGCGAAAGCCCGCTCGCCGACGAGACCGTCGACGCCGTGCGGATCCTGTCGGTGCACAAGGCCAAGGGGCTGGAGTTCCCGGTGGTCATCGTTCATCCTCGGGATTCCTCGCCGTCCGCCTGCCGGACGGCACCGGCAACGCCGCCTGGGCCTGGCATGAGCAGTCCGCCCGCCGTCACCAGGAGGCGGAGGAGAAGCGAGTCCTGTACGTCGCCTGCACGCGCGCCAGGGAGCGTCTCATCCTGGTGAACAGCAACGAGGGGCGCAAGGCCCCCTGGCGCGACGCCCTGGTGCACCTCGGTTACGCGATCGAAGACGGCTTTCCCGCCGACGGTCCGCTCGCGGGGGGACTCGTCGCGCACCGGCTCGTCCGGCCGGACGCGGCGCGCGCCGGAGCGCCTCCGGCGACCATCGACGGCGGCTGGGCCGAGGCGGCCCGCGTCTTCGTGCGGGCGGCCGAGGCGGCCGACGGCGTCCAGCCGCCCGTGCGATCACCCGCGGCCGTCCATGGGGACGACCCCGGCGTCGCGGCGGTGTCCGACGAACGCTTGCCGGTCGGCGCGCGCCGCGCCGGCGACCTGGCCCGCGAGACGGCGCGCCTTGCAGGTAGCGCCGTGCACGCGGCGCTGGAAGGGTGGGACCTGCGGGACCCGACCGCCCTGGGGGATCTGGGACGGCGTGCGCTGCAGCGCCTGCTGGCGGCCGAGGGCGATGGCGTCTCCGGCGAGTTGCGCGCGCGGGCCGAGCAGGAGACCAGGGGAATTCTCGACGAGATGCTGCGCTCCCCTCTGCCGGCGCGGCTCGTGTCGCTCGACATCATCGGGCGGGAGGTACCCCTGATCCTGCAGGATCGGCGCGGGCTCACCTGGGCGGGCGCCTGCGATCTGGTCTATCGCGAGGGGCCCGGACGGCTGGTGCTGGCCGACTACAAGACGGAGCGGCCGGCAGGCGATCCGGCCGCGGCGGCCGAGCGCCATCGCCCGCAGATGGCGATCTACCTGGAAGCGTTCCGGCGCGCCCTGCCCGGGAGCAGCGTGCGCGGCGAGATCATCTTCGTCCGCTCGGGCGTCAGCCTGGCGTTCTGAGCTTCTCCAGGGCCGCCTCCCAGTCGAACGGGACCATGCTCGCGGCGTTCGGAGCGAGCAGCCGGTGCTCCAGACTCAGCTCGGTCGAGGCGCCGTTGTCGGTCTCTTCGAGCCACAGCCGCACGATCGACGGCGCCTGCTCCTGCCAGGTCATGACCAGGAACCGGTCCGGGTCCCAGACCACGAAGCGGCCCCGGATGGCGGGCCGGCCCTGGCGCTCCAGGAGCAGCTCGCCGCCCAGCGAGGCCTCGGCGGCGGCGCGGTCGGCGAGCCAGGACAACAGACCGGCCGAGGTGGTGAAGCGCTCGTAGATCTGCTCCGCGGTCCCCGGCAGACGTGCCTCGTGGAAGCGCGAGCGGCTGATCATGCCGCGCGCCGCCTCCATGTACAGCTTGAGGACCTGGACCTCCGACTGCCACCCCTGGTCGACCGAGCGGAAGATCTCGTCCCACGACTCTTCGCCCGGGAACCCGGCATGCGACACGGTCAGGATCGTCCCGTCGCGCCAGGGGTCCAGGCGAAACTCCAGGACGGTGTCGGTCCCTTCCACCGACGTGCTCAGGCGGAGGTATTCCTGGGGCACGATGGTCACGAACTCCCCGGAGGAGACCAGGGCGTCCGGTCCGGCGGCGGCCGTCCCCTCGCCGAACACCCAGCGGTACGGGCCGCCCGGGCGGAGGTCGATGCTGGCCTCGGAGACGAACCAGCGGGACAGCTCGCGCGGGTCGGTCAGCGCCAGGTAGACCTCGGCTGGAGAGGCGTGAATCCCGACGCTGTGTCGGCTGCAGCGGTCCGGCTCGAGAGTCAGCCCGCGCGGCTCTTCGGTCATCTGAGGGATCCTCGCGAGGAGGTGAAGGCGGGATTCTCGCCGATGCAGGCGGCCCCCTGTCAAGCACTTTCGCGGCGGCGCCCGAGAATATCCACCAGGATGCCGAAGATCCTGGCGGAGTCGGCCGGGTACCGCAGAGCGG
>QHXY01000367.1 GCA_003223145.1 Acidobacteriota bacterium | reverse complement strand
ACCCGCGCCTGCTCGAACGCTGCGAAGGGACCGTAGCGCTCCCGGAGATGTTCGACCTGGGGCGGCGTGGCCGCATCGACCTGATGTTCTTCGGCGCGGCGCAGGTGGACGCGGACGGACGCACCAACCTGACTTGCATCGGCGACTTCGCCCGGCCGAAGGTCAAGCTGCCCGGCCCCGCGGGGTCGTCGTCGATGCGCCCGCATATGTCGAAGGTGGTGATCAGCGTCCCGAGGCACTCGACGCGGTCGCTCGTCGACCGGGTGGACTTCGCCACCACGGCGGCCTCGTCGCGCAACCAGGTGACGAGCGTGATCACCGACAAGGCCCTGTTCCGCCTGGAGGGCGGTCGGCTGCGGCCGGTATCGCGGGCGGCCGGCGTCTCCGTCGAACAGCTGCAGTCGGCGACCGGGTTCGCCCTCGATGCCGCCGGCGAAGCGTCGGCCGCACCGACACGCGCGGAAGCGGCAGCGCTCCGCGCCCTGGATCCCGCCGGGATCCGTCACAGGATGATCTGAGCCGCCGGACCACCCGGGGGCGCATGCGGCGGCTGCCGGCGCGGCCGGTCGCGGCCGAGGATTCAGGAGGAGAAAGACTCGATGAGAACGCCCACGATGCGGGCCGTGGTGATGCGGGAATTCGGGGGTCCGGAGACGCTGCGGATCGAGGAGGTCCCGGCGCCGCAACCGGCATCGCTGCGCGAACGCGACGTGCTGATCCGCGTGAGGGCGGTCGGTGTGTGCTATCACGACATCATCAACCGGAGCGGCAACCTGCCGCGCACCAGGCTGCCGTCGATTCTGGGACACGAAATTGCGGGCGAGGTCGAGGCCGTCGGTTCCGGCGTGCAGGCCTTCCGCGCCGGCGATCGCGTCGCCACCATCCAGAGGGTGCACTGCGGGCGTTGCGACTTGTGCCGGCGCGGCCGCACCACCCTGTGCAAGGAGGGAGTGTTCTTCGGCGAGGAAATCCCGGGGGGGTACGCCGACTACGTGGTCTCGGAGGAGCAGGGGCTGGCCCGCGTCCCGGAGGGGCTGGCGATCGAGGAGGCGTCGATCTGCGCCTGCACCATCGGCACCGCCCTCCACGTCGTGCGCGCGCGTGGCGGGGTGCAGCTCGACGAGACGGTGCTGATCACGGGGGCCTCGGGCGGCGTCGGGCTGCACACCATCCAGGTCTGCCGTCTGATCGGCGCGCGGGTGCTCGCCGTGACCTCTTCGCCCCAGAAGGCGGACGACCTCAGGAAGGCGGGGGCGGACGAGGTGATCGTCGCGCCCAGCCTGAAGTTCGCCGAGCAGGCACGCCGACTCACTTCCGGACGGGGCGTGGACGTGGTCCTGGAGATCACGGGTGCCCTGACCTTCGATCAGGCCATGCGCTCCCTGGCGCCCGCCGGACGTCTCATCGTGGTCGGCAATCTGGAGACCCGGCCGGTGTCCTTCATGCCTGGCCTGGTGATCCTGAACGAGCTCGAGATCCGCGGCTCGTTCGCCACCACGACGCCCGAGCTGTCGGAGTCGTTCCGGCTGGTGGGCGAGAAGAAGGTCCGCCCCATGGTCTCGAGACTGATGCCGCTCTCCGACGCCCCGAGGGCGCACCAGATCCTCTACGACCGCGGCGTGACCGGCCGGATCGTGCTGCAAGTCTGATCGGCAGGTCCGGCGGGGGAGGGTCTTCCTTCAGCGGCGCGCCCCGAGCCGCCACGTGAAGCCGGCCGTGAAGCTCCGCGGGGACGATCATCACGGCCGGCGGCCTCCGGTGTCAAGGCTGCCCGGCGGGCTGAAGGCACGGCTCGTCCCGCGTTGACAGCTGCGGGTTGTCCTACGATATAATCCGCCCCCCAAAACCATACGTACGCCTCGATAGGCGCGAGCCGACGGAGCGGCGCCGATGCCAGGGAGTGTAAAGAGGGGGGGACGTGAACGCGTCGCGCGTCCCGCGCCCACCGCGCGCAGGAACGGCGCGGCGCGCGGTCTGACTTACAAGGATGCCGGCGTCGACATCGACGCGAAGATGCGCGCCATCCAGCGTCTTCGTCTGATCGCCCGCGGCACTTTCCGGAAGGGTGTCCTGACCGACATCGGGTCGTTCGGCGGACTGTTCGACCTGACCGCCACCGGCCCGCTGCACCACCCGGTACTGGTGAGCAGCACCGATGGCGTCGGCAGCAAGCTCAAGATCGCCTTCCAGACCGGGCAACACAAGACCGTCGGCATGGATCTGGTCAACCACTGCATCAACGACATCCTGGTGCAGGGCGGGATTCCCCTGTTCTTCCTCGACTACATCGCCATGGGAAAGCTGGACGCGGATATCATGATCGACGTGGTCGCCGGTCTGGCGCGCGCCTGCCGAGATTCCGGCTGCGCCCTGATCGGGGGGGAGACCGCCGAGATGCCGGACTTTTACAAGCCCGGCGAGTACGACCTGGCGGGGTTCATCGTCGGCCTAGTCGAGCGCGAGCTGGTCATCGACGGGTCGCGCATCGCCTCGGGGGACGTGCTGATCGGCCTGGCCTCGTCCGGTCTGCACACCAACGGCTACTCGCTGGCGCGCAAGATCCTGTTCGAGCGCCGCGGGCTGAAGCCCGAGTCGCGGGTGCCCGAGCTCAAT
>QHXY01000366.1 GCA_003223145.1 Acidobacteriota bacterium | reverse complement strand
GCAAGGCGAAGAGCGAGGCGGAGACCGCCACGAAGGACGAGTCGAAGGACAAGGAATCGGACAAGAAGGACGACAAGGATCAGCCCAAGGAGCAACCCTTCGACAAGGCGGTGAAGGGGGCGCGGCTGATCAAGGGTCTGTTCAATGTCTACGTCAAGGACGACGACGCGAAGTTCTACCTCGAGATCTTACCCGAGCAGATCGACGCGCCGTTTCTCCTGAACCCGACGCTGGTGTCCGGGCTGGGCCAGGGCTTCCTGTACCCGAGCGACATGCTGCCCGAGTACGTCGTCGCCTTCCACAAGAACGGCAAGATGATCCAGCTCATCCACAAGAACGTCCTGTTCCGAGCCGACGAGTCGTCGACTCTGCACCGCGCGGCGGCGCTGGCCGCTCCGGATGCCATCGCCGCGCAGGCGAAGATCGAGAGCCAGCCGCACGCCGAGCGCAAGAGCGTGCTCGTCGATCTCGGGTCGCTGTTCCTCGGCGATCTGGAGGGGATGTCCGTCGCCCTTCATCAGGTCCTGGAGGCCCCCTACCAGTTCGACAGGGAGGGCAGCGCCCTGGCGTCCGCGAAGGGCTTTCCCGACAACGTCGACTTCGAGACCGTCCTGCACTTCAAGACATCCGACATCAAGAAGCCGGCGGTCTACGCGGCCGATCCGCGCAGCCTGCTGATCCGTTTCCACTATGCCATCTCGAGGCTGCCGCAGACGGGCTACCGGCCGCGCCTGGCGGACGACCGCGTCGGCCACTTCCTGGCCATGGTGGACGACTACTCCGACGACCGCCAGGATCAGCCGACGGTGCGATACATCACCCGCTGGCATCTCGAGAAGAAGGACCCGTCGGCGCCGCTCTCCGAGCCCAAGCAGCCGATCGTCTTCTACCTGGAGAACACCATCCCCGGGCCGTACCGCGACGCGGTCCGCCGCGGCGTCGAAAACTGGAATCCGGCGTTCGAGGCGATCGGCTTCAAGAACGCCGTCGTCGTCAAGGAGCAGCCCGACGATCCGGACTGGGACGCGGCCGACGTGCGCTACTCGACGCTGCGCTGGATCGTGGCGCCGAACGCCGGCTTCGCGCAGGGCCCGTCGCGCATCAATCCGTACACCGGTCAGATCTTCGACGCCGACATCCGCTTCAGCGCCGACATGCTGCGCGGCATCCGCCGCGAGTACGAGGAGCTGGTCTCTCCGGTGACCGCCCTGCCCGGCGCCGGCGCGCAGGCCGCCCCCGCGGCGGCCGCCCTGCTGCGGACGCTCGCCGGCTGGACGTCCACGCTCGGACCGTTCCCGATCGACGCGCTCCTGGGCGACCTCGGCGGCGGCGCCAACCCGCCGGTGACCCGGCCGACCCTCGGCGCCGGCGCCCGCCCGGGCGTCCCGCCGGCGGCGCTGGGGTACTGCGACTACGCCACGGGGCTCGCCCACGAAGCGGCGCTCGGATGGAACGTCCTGCAGGCCCGCGGCCGCTTCGACGCCAAGGCTCAGGACGACTACGTCAACGGCTTCATCGTTTCGGTGACCATGCACGAGGTCGGTCACACGCTCGGGCTGCGGCACAATTTCAAATCGAGCAACGCCCTGCCGTTCGGCAAGCTTCAGGACGCTTCGCTGACCGCGCGCGTGGGGCTGACCGGCTCCGTCATGGACTACGTTCCGGTCAACCTGGCGCCGGAAGGAAAGCCGCAGGGCGAGTTCTGGCAGACGCGCATCGGCCCGTACGACGCCTGGGCGATCGAGTACGCCTACAAGCCGATCGAGGCCGCGTCCCCCGAGGGCGAGAAGCCCGCGCTCGAGACGATCGCCTCCCGCGTCGCCAACACCGACCTGGCCTACGGCACCGACGAAGACACATTCACCGGGACCCCCAAGGGGATCGACCCGACCTCCAACATGTGGGACCTCGGCAGCGACATCCTCGCCTACTACAGCTCGCGCGCCGACATCGCCCACGAGCTGTTCGGCCGGATGGAGGACCGATTCAACGACCCCGGTCTGCGCTACCAGAAGCTGCGCCTGGTGTTCGCGCAGGCGATCGGCGAGATCGCTCCGGCCGCTCTCAACGTCCCGAAGTACATCGGCGGCATCCGTCACTACCGCGATCACATCGGCGACCCGAGCGGTCGACTGCCGTACGATCCGGTGCCGGCCCGAGAGCAGCGCGACGCCCTCGCCTTCCTGAACAAGGAGATCTTCGGCCCGGACGCCTTCCGGATCCCGCCGCGTCTTCTGAACAAGCTCGCGGTCGAGCGGTTCCCCGACATCGAGGGGAACTTCTGGAACCTGGAGCGGATCGATCTGCCGATCCACACTCTCGTCCTCGCCCTGCAATCGCTTCCCATGGATCGCCTGTTCCACCCGATCGTGCTGTCGCGGCTCGTGGACATCGAGACCCGCTACGAAGGCAAGGACAAGTTCACGGCGGCCGAAATGTTCGCCGCGGTGCGCCAGGCGATCTGGAGCGAGATCGACAGCCGGGGCAACGTCAACTCATTCCGGCGCAACCTGCAGCGCAAACACCTGACCACCCTCATCGGTCTGGCCGTCCAGTCCGACCCGGCGGTCCCCGAGGATGCGCGCACGCTGGCGCGGGCCGACCTGATCGAGATCCGGCGGGGCATCGACGCGCTTCTGGGGCGCGCCGGAAAACCGGCGGCCGCGCTCGACGCGGTCACGCGGGCCCATCTGGACGAGACCCGGGCGCGCATCACAGCTGCGCTCGAGGCCGGCATGCAGCGGCAGCTGCCGCAGGCCGGCGCCCGGCAGGGTTAGGCCCACGGGGCCTTTACGGGAGGACGCTACGGGGGTAGAATTCCTCCTCGACATTCAACCGACGATCACGGTTCCGGAGGACACGTCATGCAACTTCGCAGCAAACAGATCATCTCTCTCGCGGTGGCGGCCGGTGCCGCGGCTATCTTCGCGTGCGCCGCGGCCACGGGCGATTCCGACAAGGGCGGCGCCAAGGCGAAGACCCCGGCCGTGGCGGCCGCTGCCCCGCTCGCTCCGACCACGACCGTCGCGGTGATCGGCGACAAGACAATCACCCTCGTCGATCTCGACACCCAGGCGGCCGGCGCCCTGGTCAGGGTCCGGCAGGAGGAGTACGACGCCCGCAAGCAGGCTCTGGACGCCATGATCAACGACGCCCTCATGGCCAAGGAGGCTGCGGCGAAGGGAAAGAGCAAGGAGGAGGTGATGAAGGCGGAGGTCGCCGACAAGGTGACCGACCCCGCCCAGACCGAGGTCGACGCCTTCTACGACCAGAACAAGGCGCGCTTCGGGGCGCAGACCAAGGAGCAGCTGGCGCCGCAGATCGCCGCCATGCTCAAGAACCAGAAGATGATGGACGCCCAGCGGGCGTACCTCAAGTCGCTGCGTGACAAGTACGCCGTCAAGACGATGCTCGAGCCCCCGAGGATCCAGGTCGACGTCGACGACGACCCGATGAAGGGCCCCGCGAAGGCGCCGGTCACCATCGTCGAGTTCTCCGATTACCAGTGCCCGTACTGCGGCCGCGCCGAGGCGACCGTCCTGGAAGTCCTGAAAAAGTACGGCGACAAAGTCCGCCTCGTGTACCGCGATTACCCTCTGGCGATGCATCAGAACGCCAATCTCGCGGCCCAGGCCTCCGAGTGCGCCAAGGAGCAGGGAAAGTTCTGGGAAATGCACGACGCGATGTTCGCCAACCAGTCGAAACTGACGCAGCCCGACCTGCTCGAGACCGCGGGCTCGCTCAAGATGGACAAGGACAAGTTCAAGGCGTGCCTCGACGGCGGGAAGTACAAGGACGAGGTCCAGAAGGACTTCGATGACGGCCAGAAGTACGGGGTGACCGGAACGCCCACCTTCTTCATCAACGGTATCCCGGTGGTGGGCGCGCGCGACGTCAACTCGTTCGCCGACCTCATCGACTCCGAGCTGGAGCGCAAGAAGTAGGGGGCTAGTCTTCCTCGATTCCCGGCAGCTCGATTCCGAAGCGCTCCGCCAGACCGACGATGTCCCACTGCAGCTCGTCGAAGGCGGCGACGAGGTCTTCGTCCTTCACTTCGACAGCGTCATCCCAGGCCCGCGAGGCGCGGGTGTGGAGCGCGGCAAGCCGCTCGGTGGCCCGGGCGCGCGCATCGTCGGAGCGCGGCGGGCTGGCGGTGAGCCGGGCCTCCTCGTCGTCCAGGGACGCGAGGATCCGCTCTCTGAGCGACGCCAGCCCCGCCTCCCCGTCCGCATCCTCCGCCCCGGCGTCCGCACCCGTCGATTGGGCCCGCCTCCGGGACCTGGCCTCGGATTCGGCGCGCAGGTGATCGATTTCACCGGCAACGGCACGCACCTCCCCCTCGTCATCGACCTCCTTCAGCACCCTTTCGCACATATCGATCCAGCGGGGGACCTCCTGGAAGCGGCCTGAGGTCAAGAGCGCCCAGCCGGCGCGCAGCGGCACCCAGGGATCGTCCGGAGAGGCGCGCGCCGCTGCCTGGAACAGCTCCAGCCCCTCGCCCACCCGGCCGCTCAGCACCAGGATCTCCGCCCGGCGCTCCTCGCAGCGCC
>QHXY01000368.1 GCA_003223145.1 Acidobacteriota bacterium | reverse complement strand
GGACTCGACCCGGACTACATCAACCAGTACCAGAAGCGGGTCCGGGCCGTGCAGGCCGACGCCGTCAAGCGCGTGGCCGCGCGCCGCCTGCCGCTCGACGACCTGGCCATCGTCGTGGTCGGTCCGGCGCAGACCCTCAAGAAGGACCTCGAGACTCTCGGTCCCGTCACCGTCCGGCCGGTCCAGTCGGCGCTGGAGACGGCGGGGCTGGCGAGCGCTCCGGCCCCTTGAGGCCGCCCGCTCAGCGCGCCGACGAGTCCTGTGCCAGAGCAAGACCCTGCCGCGCCACCGCCGAGTCGGGCTGGTAGCGGAGGGCGCGGCGGAAGCGCTCCGCCGCCCCCGCGCTGTCCCCGAGACCAAGCCGGATCCAGCCGAGGTGGGTGTAGATATGGAACAGCGGCGGATCCTCCGCCAGGATGCGCCGGTCCTCCTCGGTGGCCTCGGACGTCCGCCCCGATCCCGCCAGTGCGTCGATGCGCATCACCCGCGCGATGTACGAGCGGCTCTGCCGGAGCGCCCGCTCCGTCTCCTGCAGGGCGCGTCCGGCGTTGTCGGCGCGGATGGTGGCGCCCCCGCGGTACAGCGCCGGATCGAGGAGCGTGTAGCCGTCCCGGGCGGCGGCCCGTGCCCAGGGCCCTCCGTCCTTCAGGTAGATCACCGTCACGTCGTCGAAGTAGACCGGCGTCCAGCCCTTCAGCCGGTGCACCGCGGCGGCGGCGGTCATCATCCCCTGGCTCGGCCACTCGATGAGGATGGCGCCCGCGTCCAGACGCGTCAGCAGATCATCCAGGGCGTCGGAATCCGTGAGCGCGCGCGTGTACAGCCGGTACAGGTCCTCGCCGTAGACGTCGTTGCGTGAATCCATGGCGACGCGCACCGCCGGGTAGAGGCGGTAGACGAGATAGGCCCCGGCGGAGTACGTGTTGAACACGGCGCCGCGCAGGCCGATCGACTGCAGATACGCGGCGCCGGCAACCGGGACGTTGCGGCCGAGACCGAGACCAACCTTCCTGCGCAGCGCCGGGCCATAGGCGTAGCCGAAGACCGCGAACCAGAGCGCCAGGGCCGTCAGCGCCGCCGTGACCCAGGGCAGCGGAGCGACCGGGCGCCGCGGCGCGGCCGGAGCACCGGCCGCGGGCGCCCCGCGCCCGAATCGGGAGGGTGCGATCGCCGCGATCGTCGCCGCGACGCCGGGCGCGGTGACCAGCGCGAAGTCGGCGACGTTTCGGTTCATGCGCAGCGACAGGATCAGGAAGACGATGAAAACCAGCGGCGGGAAGCTGCCGCCGGGCAGCGCCAGCCGCCCACGGCGCCACAGAACCAGCGCCCCGGCGAACGCCGCGCTTGCGAGGATCATCCAGGCGATGTAGTAGCGCGCCATGTAGGTCGAGGCGAACGGGCTGACGGCGAAGGCGCCGGTCTTGAGATCGAACGACACGAGCGGGGGAACCCACTCGTAGATCTCTCCCATGAACGAGCTGCCGGTGAGCTGAAAGGGAAAGCGCAGGAGCTCGGTTCCGTAAGGGTTGACGAGCGAAACCGCCGCCAGGAGGACGGTCATCCCGCCCAGCCGGCCCGACTCGCGCCGGAGCGCCTGGCGCGCCGCCGCCTCGGCGCCGCCCGCCGTCCCCGCGCGCCGGGTGGCGAACCCGCAGGCTCCGTCGAGAAGCGTGGCGAGCGCCGCCACCGCGAGGATCGCCGGCCCCAGGACGAAGCCGCCGTGCAGGTTCGCCCAGACGATCTGCAGCGGCACGAAGACCCACAGCGGAGCCCATGTGCCCCGGCGCCTGCGGGCCAGGAGCAGGAGGAACGTCGCTGTCATGAGGTAGGTGAAGATATGCGGGCGCTCCATGAAGCGGGACGCGGCCAGGATCATCACGAACGCCAGGGCGCCGATGGCGGCCGCCGGAGGGGCCCCGAGCTCGATCGACGCGGCGTAGAGCAGAGCCGCGACCGCGATCGCCGTCACGGCCTTCAAGAGGATGAGCCCGTTGAACCCGAGGGCACCCTGGACCAGCCGCAGCACGACGGCCGCCAGCCATTCGTGCGCCACGTACGGACGGCCCCGGGCGAGCGCGGAATAGTCGTCGGTGCGCGGCACCGCGTGCGTCTCGAGGATGAGCTCGCCCGTCTTGAGGTGCAGGAACAGGTCGTTGTTGGTGATCGGGGTGATATTCAGGGCGAGCAGCAGCAGGGCGAGCGCCAGAAGGGCGGCCGCTTCGCCGCGCCGGGCCGGAGCGGGCGTCACCAGCCGCTCTACTTGAGCCGCGAGGCGATGAGCGCGTTGACCGACTTGCCGTCCACACGCCCGCGGTGCCGGCCCATGAACTCCTTCATGGCGCGGCCGAGGTCCTTTTTCTCGGTGACGCCGATTTCCTTGAGGAGGGCGTCGACCGCCTGCGCCAGCTCCTCGGCGCTCATGGCGGCGGGCAGGTAGCGCTCGATCACGGCGATCTCGGCCCTCTCCTTGTCGGCGAGGTCCTTCCGCCCCCCCTTCTCGTACTGCTCGATCGCCTCGCGCCGCGTCTTGACGCCACGCTGCAGGACCGCGATGTAGTCGTCCTGCGTCAGCTCGCGCTTCGCCTCGATGCGGGCGTACTGGATCTGCGACATGAGCATGCGGATGGTGGACACGGCCACGGTCTCCTTCCGGCGCATCGCGTCGGCCAGGTCCGCCTTGAGCCTGTCGATCATGGAGCCCTCCTCGACGCTCTCCGCATCATAGGCGGTCGGCCCCGGGCCGTCCAGAGGACGAGGACCTCATGCCGATCCAGCCCCGGGGAAAGCGCGCGCTCGCTGGCGATCGCCGTGACCCGTACACTATAATGCGCCGCCGTGGACGCGCGCCCGCCGGGTGCGGGCGGCCGCACGAGCGGACGCCATCGAGGGCGCGAGGGAAAGCGATGCCAGAGACGGAGGAAGGCGACCGGGGCGGCGGGGCGACGCCGCCGCAGACTCCGGAGCCGCCGCGCGTGGTGAACCTGGCGGCGGTGGCGGGGTTCGTCGTGCTGATCGGTCTGGTGGCGTTCGCGCTGTACCGCAAGAGCCACCCGCTTGCGCCGGTTCGGGAGCCGGCGCCCGCAGGCGCTGCGGAGAAGCAGGAGACCGGGACAGGCCCGATGGCGGGGACTCCGATCTCCGCCACGCTGCCGGTCCGCCTCACGCCCGAGGCCACGATCATCGCCGAGCGCTACCGCTGCGTCTGCTCCTGCAACGATCCGCTGAACGTCTGCACCTGCACCAAGACCCCCGGCTCGCATGACATGCGGACCTACGTCCAGGAGCTGGTGAACCAGAAGAAGAGCGGCAAGGAGATCGACGCGGCGATGATCGCGCGCTACGGACCGAACGTGGTGATGAGCGGCGCCGCCCCGACGCCGACGCCGTCCGCCACACCCTCCCGGAAGAAGCGCTGACCGGGGGATCCGGCGTCCCGCCTCAGCGCTCTCCCCAGTGCAGCTTGTGCCGCAGGACCTCGAAGTACGAGGTGCGGCGTGATCGGATCATCAGGATCGGCTGGCGGCTGCGCCGCACGCGGACGCGGTCCTTGGTCTTCAGAGGATGACCCACCTGGCCGTCGAGCGTGAGGTAGACTTCGGAGTCCCCGGTGCGCAGCGTCAGCTCGGCCAGCGAATCGTCGGGAACGACGAGCGGTCGCATGCTCAGGGTGTGCGGGCAGATCGGCGTGATCAGGAACGCCTTCAGGTTCGGATGGACGATCGGGCCGCCCGCCGACAGGGAGTAGGCGGTCGAGCCGGTGGGCGTCGAGATGATCAGTCCGTCGGACTTGTAGCTGGTGACCTGCTCGCGGTCGATCGACAGACCGATCTCGATGATACGCGCCAGGGCGCTCTTGTTGATCACCGCATCGTTGAGCGTCATCTGGCGCATGATGGTCCGGCCCGCGCGCACCACGGTGACCTCGAGCCCGCTGCGGCGGTCCAGGTCCCACCGACCGGTCAGGATCTCCTCGAGCATCTCCTCCATCTCGTCCGGACCGGTCTCGGTCAGGAAGCCGAGCCCGCCGAGGTTGACCCCCAGGATCGGCCGGGGCTGCGCCGCGATGGAGCGCGCCACCATCAAGAGGGTGCCGTCGCCGCCGATCACCACGTACAGGTCGGGGGGCGTGGCGCGTCCGCCGAGAACGCGTGAGCTCCTGCGGCGGCCGAGCGCGCGGGCGGTCTCGGGATCGAAGGTGACGGTCACGCCGCGTCGCTCGAGCAGGCGGGAGCAGCGTCGCGCCGCCATCCGCGCCTCGGACGCCCGGCGCTTGGCGACGATGGTGACGCTGGCGATCGTCCGCGGCGCCGTGTCAGCGCTCATGGACGATCCCTCCCAGAAGTTCCTCGAGCGCCGCGCCTGCGATCGTCTCCGCGGGCGGGCACCTCAGGTGGAGGAAGAACTCGCGGTTCCCCTCGGCGCCGGGGAGGGGCGAGGCGCAGGCCCCCCGGATCCGGAAGCCGGCGGTCCCGGCGGCCGCCGCGACGGCACGCAGGGCGTTCAGATGCTTCTCGGGCGAGCGCACAATCCCGCCCCGTCCGACCTCGCCCCGTCCGACCTCGAATTGCGGCTTGACGAGGGCCAGCACGTCGGCGCCCGTCGCCAGGAGCGGCGGCAGCGGAGGCAGGATGAGCCGCAGCGAGATGAAGCTCACGTCGATCACCGCCAGGTCGACCGGCTCGGGCAGGTCGCCCGGCGCGAGGCGGCGCGCGTTCAGACCCTCGAGAACGACCACGCGCGCGTCGGTGCGCAAAGACCAGTCCAGCAGGCCGCGGCCCACGTCGAGCGCGTACACCCTGAGCGCGCCCCTCTGAAGCAGACAGTCGGTGAAGCCGCCGGTGGACGCGCCGATGTCGACGGCCACGCGGCCCGCCACCTCGATCCGGCAGGTCGCGATCGCGCCTTCAAGCTTGACGCCGCCGCGCCCCACGAACGGATGGTCGGCCCCGACCCGGCGCAGCACCGCGTCCGCCGCCACGAGCGTTCCCGGCTTGCCGGACGGGCGGCCGTCCACACGGACGACACCGGCCAGAATGAGGGCCTGGGCGCGCTCGCGGCTCGGGGCGAGGCCGCGATCGACCAGCAGCCGGTCGAGCCGCTGCCGGGGGAGCCGCGTCCCGCGGCCGGCCGCGGGCGTCTCCCGGCCTCCGCGGGCCCTGTCGGCCGGCCGCGCGCCGCTCCCGGATCCGCCCACGGTCAGCTCACCCGCTCGACGATGAAGTGCGCCAGCTCGTCGAGCGGCCGGCCCCGGGTCCCGAGATCGGAGATGGAGCGGGAGGCGCGTCGCGCGGCCTCACGGGCGCGGCGCCGGGACTCGTCGATGCCGAGAAGGGCGGGGAAGGTGGCCTTGCGGGCGCGCGCGTCCTTGCCGATGGTCTTGCCGAGCCGGTGCGTGGTCCCCTCGCGATCGAGGATGTCGTCGATGATCTGGAACGCCAGCCCGACGCTGTCGCCGTAGGCGCGCAGCGACCGGACGTCCTCGGGGCTCCCTCCGGCCATGATCCCTCCGATCTGCACGGCGGCGCTGATCAGGGCGCCGGTCTTCCCCCGGTGGATCCGGAGCAGCGTGCCGTACGAGAAGGAACGCCCCTCCGCCTCCAGATCCAGGACCTGCCCGCCGATCATACCGGTGACCCCCGCCGCCCGCGCCAGGAGACGGATGGCCCGGACCTTGCGCGCCGCCAGCTTCCGGTGGGCCGGGTACGACGCCGCGATCTCGAACGCGTGCGTGAGAAGCGCGTCGCCCGCCAGGATCGCCATCGCCTCCCCGAACACACGATGGCTGGTGGCGCGGCCGCGGCGCAGGTCGTCGTTGTCCAGCGCCGGAAGGTCGTCGTGGATGAGCGAGTAGGTGTGGATCATCTCGATGGCGGCCGCAGCGGGAAGGACGTCGGCCACGCGCCCGCCGAGCGCCCGGCAGGCGGCGATCGACAGGATCGGCCTGAGCCGCTTGCCGCCGGGGAAGAGCGAGTAGGCCAGGGCGCGCCGGACCGTGAGCGGCACGCTGCCGGCCACCGGCAGGTATCGCCTGAGCGCGGCCTCGACCAGGCGTCGATCGCGTCGCAGCCGGGGCAAGAGACTCATGAAGACTCGGGCCTGCCCCCCTCGTCGTCGGCCTCGCTCTCGAAGGCGACCAGCTTCGGGTCGCCCTGCTCGCCGCGGGTCAGCACGTCGATGCGCCGCTGGGCTTCCTCGAGCTTGCCGGCGCACAGACGGGTGAGGGACACGCCTTCCTCGAAGAGCCGCAGCGACTCCTCCAGCGGGAGATCGCCGCCCTCCAGGCTCTTGACGATCGTCTCCAGGCGGGCCAGGGCCTCCTCGAAGCCAGGCTGCCTAGATCCCTTCCTCGCGCTTGCCATCGGTTCGGACCTCCGTCACCGCGCACCCCAGGCTGCCGCGATGCAGCGTGACGCTGACGGCGTCGCCGGTGCGCACCGCGGCGCTGTCCTTGAGGATCACCCCCGTTCCACCGGCGCGGCAGACGGCGTAGCCCCGCGCCAGCACCGCGAGGGGGGAGAGAGCCTGGAGCCGCTCCGCATAGGCGGCCTGCGCCCCGCGGGCGCGCTGCACCTCGGCCCCGATCGAGGCGAGCAGGAGCCTGCCGAGCCCCTCGAAAGTCGCGCGCCGGCCCCGCAGGCGCTCCGCCAGCCGGCCGGGTGTCATGCGCTCGCGCAGGATCGCGAGCGCGTGCCGCGCCGAGGTCGTCCTGCGGTCCAGGGAGTCGTGCAGGCGACCGGTCAGGTCGTCGACGCGCAGGGCGAGGTCGCGCATCCGGCCGCGCAGGGCCTCGCCGACGCGCGCCGCGCCCGCCTTCTCGAGGTCCTCTCTGCCGCCGGACACCACGAGGCGCTCCGCCGACGCGAGACGCAAGCCCAGGGCGGCAATGCGCTCCACCAGCTCCTCCTTGGAACGGGTCACCATCTCGGCGGCCGCCGAAGGGGTCGGGGCGCGGAGATCGGCCACCAGGTCGGCGATGGTCACGTCCACCTCGTGCCCGACGGCGGAGATGACCGGCACGCCGGAGGCGGCGATGGCCCGGGCCACGCGCTCCTCGTTGAACGCCCAGAGGTCCTCGAGCGAACCGCCTCCGCGCGCCAGGATCATCACATCGACGCCGCCCAGACGGTTGAGAGAGCGGATCGCCTCGACGATCTCGAACGAGGCGCCCTCTCCCTGGACGCGCGACGGGGCCAGGACCACCCCGATGTTCGCGAAGCGGCGGGCCAGGACCTTGAGGATGTCGCGCAGCGCCGCCCCCTGCGGGGACGCGACGATGCCGATACGGCGCGGCAGGAACGGCAGCGGCCGCT
>QHXY01000364.1 GCA_003223145.1 Acidobacteriota bacterium | reverse complement strand
CCTTTCCCTAATTTCCGCACCATCCCTCAGCACACACGGTTCGCCCGCTGTACTGGCCGCATAGACCCTTACAGGCACCAACATCATCAGGGTAATAGCCAAAATCCCCTTTATGACCACACCCGCAAGATTTAAAACCAAACGCTTAAAACATGGCTTACCGCCTTCTTTAGTTCTTCATTACTTGGAACACAACCGCGAAGGTCTTATTCGCCTGAAAAGTCAAGCTCTGGTTGGCCTGCCCCGTCACCGCTCCCGACGTCAGCGTGTCAAGCTTACCGTTCGTATTGGAATCCGTGATCGAAGCAAAGTCATCCGGTGCTCCTACGGCATCCGTCTGTGCAATCGTCGCCGCGGCTAGAATCGTCGCATTCAATGCGGTATCAGCCGGGGCTGTCCCGTCATTGGGCGTCTGCTTGATCGAGCTTGCGGTATAGGTAAACCCTGTGACTGAGTCGTCCAGGAGATCTTGGAATCGAACATCGGTCACCGCGGTACTATTGGTGTTCCGAACGTAGATCAGCATCATGAGGGCGGTCCCGCTGGGCACGGTCACCGACGTAGCGCTCCCGTTGCAGGTTGAATCCGCCGGGGTGCTGGCCAGGCAGTTTGAACCGGACGAGTCCCAGATCTGCTTCACCAGGGCCAGGCCGGGGCCGGCCCCCGCGGCCCTTATCTCGACGGCCGCCCCGGCCATGGGGAATGATCCGCTTTGCGTGGCATCGACCACTTGGTTGCCGTCGGGCCGCCATTCCGCCCTGAGGTCGCTTTGCTGACCGCTGAGATAGACTTCTGAAAAGGCGGTATAGCCGGCGCCGGGCGCGATGGAGGCAGCGGGGGCGCCGTCGTTCTGAAAGCCGCCGGCGGTCGCGTTCCCGCTCCCGACGGGAGCCGCCAGCGTAATGGTCAGGCCGGACGGTCCCGCGGCGGCATCGAACCCCGTGGCGGTCCGCACGATCGCTCCGGAACCGTTGGTCCCCGACGTGTCGACGCCGGAAAATTCCACGATGCTCCACGCGATGGATTTCTGGGTGCTTGATCCAAAGTCGATGGTCACGGGTCCCGCCGTGGGGGACGCCCCCATCGCCCGGAACAGTGAGATGCGGTTGCCGACGGCGGCAGCGATGATGACCCAGGTCAGACCGTTCCCGGAAAGCGTCGGTATTCCCGGGGTCGGAGTCGCCGTGCTCGCGATCCATGCCAGGATGAGCTGGTTCGCCCCGGGCGCGATCGACGCTGTCGTCGCGCTCTTCGGATTTCCACTGACTCCGCCTTCCGTAAGGTCCGTGGCGCTGATCGCTGCCAGGGCTGCGGATGGAACGACCCATAACAAGACGGCAAGGCTCGCCGCACGTACTGTCCTGATGAACGTCTTCCTCCCTATTTCATCCGCACTCATATTTCGCACACCTCAGGTCGGGAATTCATCCCAGAATAGCGACCTGGCTGCGACTGGTGTCGATGCGCCGCTTCCACGCGCGGACCCGGCTCACGGGCTCATCATTCCACGCCGGTGCACACGCGGTTCCTGCCATCCTGCTTCGCCCGGTAGAGCGCCTGATCCGCGCGTTGCATCAACGTGACTCGGTTGGAGCCGTCCTGTGGAAACGTGACGACGCCAAGGCTGACGGTGACCTTTCCGTCCGGCTGCGTGTCCCGACCGGGAAAGGGATGCTCCTCGATCCGCCGGCGAATCTTCTCGGCCACGACCAGCGCTCCCTCCTTGGGTGTTTCGGGAAGGAGAATCACGAATTCCTCACCGCCATAACGCGCCACCATCGCACAACTGCGCAGGCGCTCCGTGAGGATCTTGCCCAGCGTATGCAGCAGGCGGTCGCCTGCCATATGGCCGTGGGTGTCGTTGTACTGCTTGAAGAAATCCACGTCCATGAAGATGAGGGAGCAGGGATGGTTGTGGCGGTCCGAGCGCGCGAGCTCGTTCTGAACGGCCTCCTGGAAATAACGATGGTTGTAAAGGCCGGTGAGCCCGTCACGGCTGGCCTGGTCCCTGAGGAACTGATTGATGTGCTCCAGATCATCGTTCTGCTTCTTCAGCGTCTCCATGAGCTGCCGGTTCTCGGCCCTGAGGCGGATTTTCTCGAACGCCCGGCTCGCGGCGTTCGAGATGAGCTGAAGATCCTCGAACGGCTTGACCAGGTAGTCGTAGGCGCCGGCGCGCATCGCCGTGATGGCGTTATCCATCGAGGCGTGACCCGTCATGATCACGACCTCCGTGTCGCTGTGAATCCGCTTGATCTCCTTCAAGAGTTCGAGGCCGTCCATGCTACCGAGCCGGATGTCCGAGACCACCAGGGGATACGGTTCCTTTCCGAATACCGCGAGGGCCTCCTCCCCGCTGGCAACCGCGGAGACTTGGTGCCCGTCCTCCCTCAGAACCTGGGAAACAGCTCCTCGGACACTGGCCTCATCGTCTACGACCAAGATCTTCTCGCCGCCCATCACACCCTCCACTCCGGTCCGAGGCATTCCCCCTTCCACGACGCCGCCCCACCCCGGGGCGGCACGCAGCGGCTCGATCTTTCGAGCCCCTGCTCATGCAATATATGCATCGGTTATGAGGTGTCCAGATTCGGACGGGCCCACTTCGACCGGGCGAGATTCCTCCTCGACCCCCGGCACGGAAATGCCTCAGGTGCCGTGCCTGGCGGAAGCCAGAAATTACAAAAACGTAGGCGGCGCCCTGAAGAAGACTTTGTCCGTCGCTCCGTCGAGCGGCTCCGGGAATTGCCGTTTGTCAAATGCCCTGCGAACGTGGAGGTGGGACGAGCGCGATCCCAGAGGAAGGGGCCCGCGGCAGCCAATCCGTGCATGTGATTGAAGGACAAATCGATACACTGGCTTTCCCCGAATCCACCATCACGCTTGTAGGGCATTCCCCTGCCCGGAAGGGAGTCTTGCCCTGACGCACGTCTGAGGGGTTTCCCCACCCGCTTTTCAGCGCTGACCTGATCAGGTCGTCCCGCCGCGTCGTCTAGCATGAACGTCGAAAGGAGGAAACAAACATGCGCGACCACTTCTGCACCGGACGAAAGTGGCTTCTGGCAGTGGTAGCTGGAGCGTTAGCAACCTTCGGCGCAGCACGGGCGGGATACGCACAGGGCACCTGGACGGAGCTGGCGCCTGTCCCTGCTCCCACGGAAGGCATGGCCGTGGGGGGAGTCGGGAAGGTCGTCATAACCGCCTACGGAGCATCGTCCACAGGAAACACGAACCTTACGCGCCTTTACGACATCACCACCGACTCATGGAGCCTGGGAAGCCCTGCCCCCCTGCCGGCTCGCTCTGAGGCGGCTTATGGAGACACGACCCATGCGGGATTCCTGTACGTCATCGGCGGCGGGAATTCCGGGGGCGTCCTGTCCGATCTCCAACGCTACGATCCGGTCACGGATGCGTGGACGACTCTCGCCTCGATGCCTACGGCCCGGGCAGGGGCGGTCGCGGCCGTGGTCGACAACAACCTCTTCGTCATTGGAGGCCGACTGAGCGCCGCCGGCCCATGCAACGGCGGACCCTACCTGGCGACCGTGGAAAAATACGACACTGACACCGACACCTGGAGTACAGTCGCGCCCCTGCCCAGTCCGCGCTCTGACCTGGCCGCGGTCGCGCACGGGGGCAAGATATTCGTCTTTGGCGGGTGCACCGGTACCGCAAGCGTCACGAGCGAGGTCGATATGTACAACCCAGAGACGAACACCTGGACTGGACTGGCGCCCATGCCCACGCCGCGCGCCAGTATTGTCGCAGGTCACTCGGGCCAGAGAGTCTACGCCATTGGCGGGTGGGACGGGGTCTCGGCACTGAATGTGAACGAGGTGTACAACATCGCCGGCAACTCCTGGTCTACGGACACGGCGATGCCAACGGCCCGTCTGGAGGCTGGTACCCACTCCCATGGCGGCAGGGTCTATGTTGTCGGCGGTGCCAGTCCTGCATTTGGCAGTTCGACCGCTGCCAACGAGGTGTTCAAGCCCTGATGCGTAGAGACACATGAGTTAACGCACAGGCTGTCCTGTCCGCGCTTGGACACCTGGCTATCCAAGGGAGCGGGGGCTTCCCCTCTCCCTTCCTTTTCTTGCCGCACCTTAGTTCGAACCAAGCCGAGTGGTGATCAGCAATTCAGGGGTGAAGTGTCGAGTTCGCCCGTGTGAAGACGTCAAGCCAGGATTGCAGGGGCCGGGGAATACCAGCTTCGTGGCGACGGTTCCCCGAGTTCGAGGAGATTGTCGCTTGGGGAGCCAGAACTCATCCATTTCGAACCGGCGGGCCCCTGCCCTCTTGAGCAAGTGAATCGCGGAGTTCAAAGACTCGGCGGGCTACGCGGCCCTCAACAAGCACCTGTCGCACTGCTTGCGCCCTAACCTGCCACAGGTAGATAATGGCCGCAATCACACTCTTCGAATGTCAGGAGGGTCTATGCAAACACGCGCCAAGATCCGCTTCGTCACGGTTCTCTGTTGTTCACTGGCTGCGACCCGTCCGCTGCTTGCGCAGGAGAGCGCCACGTTCAAGATTGACGCGTCCAGCTTCAATGCAGGGGGACGTCCGATCTCCGGCGTGGTGGCGGAGTCCACCAGCTTTCGCTTGAGCTTCGATTCCATTGGCGATGCTGTTATTGACTCGGGATTGACCAGCCCTGGGTTTGTCTTGGACGCCGGACTGGTCGGCTCTTTCCCCCCGCCGGGGGAGGTCACGAACCTGCGCTTCAGCGACACCACCACTTTGGTGTGGGACGCCGACCCCTCGGTTGGAGACTACGCGCTGTACCAGGGCCTGGTAGCGTCTCCATTTGATGCCGGCTACGGAATCTGTGCGCAGCCGCCGCCGGCCATCACGGTGCCCTCCACCACAGTGGCCTCGGTGCCGGCCACCGGTCACGCGCTGTTCTACCTCATGACCGCGCGCAACCGGCTCTCCGAGGAATCCACCAAGGGATTCACCAGCTCAGGCGCGCAACGAGCCACCCCGGCTCCCTGTCCATGAGCCATCGACACGAGGAGAAGACAATGATCCCCATGAAGAATCTGGTCTTCGTGATGTTGCTGATGGTTGCGTGCGGGACAGCGATGGCACAGGTCACACCTCCGCCTCTGATCAACTATCAGGGTGTGCTGCGCGACAAAACGACGGGACTGCCCCTCACCTCGACGGTGGACCTGGTCTTCACCTTCTACCCGGACCCCAGCAGCACTGGCACCGACATCCTGAGCGATACCCACACGGGTGTCGTCGTGAGCGGGGGCCTGTTCAGCGTCCAGCTCGGAGCAGGAGTGGTCGCCGACGGAAATGGAGCCGGCACCTACGCCTCCCTGTCGGATCTGTTCCGTGACTTCAGCGCGGTGTGGATGCAGATTCAGGTCGCGACTGAAACGTTGAGTCCTCGCGTGCGGCTGGTGGGAGCTGCTTACGCGATGAACGCGACGCATCTGGAGGGGAAGAGGGCGGCGGAGTTCATCGACACGTCGGGCTCACAGCAAACAAAAACGGGTGGACTGCGAGTAGGGACGCTCAGCGCCACTGGCCTCGACGTCCTTGGTTACATCCACGATTACGGCGACCTGGCTGTGCAGAACTCTCTGCTGGTGAACGGTCCGATCACCGCGACGGGGGGAATCGTGCTGCCCAGCGGAAGCGCGCTGCAGTTTTCCGATGGGGCCGCGGTTCCTCCGGGGAGGACGCCGCAGCAAATAGCGACACTGCACTGGTACGCTGCAGCCGACCAGACTACCTTCCCTGTCGGCAGCAGTCCGTACGGCGTGGCCTTCGACGGGTCCAACATCTGGGTGACGCACTCCATTGGCGGCATTGTGACGAAGCTGCGCGCCTCCGACGGGGTCACCTTGGGCAACTTCGCTGCCGGAGCCAGTCCGTTTGGGGTTGCCTTCGATGGTTCCAACATCTGGGTGGCGAACTACAGCACCAACATTGTGACGAAGCTGCGCGCCTCCGACGGGGCCACCCTGGGCGCTTTTCCCGTCGGCACCACTCCGGTTGGCGTGGCCTTCGACGGCTCCAACATCTGGGTGTCGAGCTTTCAAGACAACCGTGTGACCAAGCTGCGCGCCTCCGACGGGGCCAACCTGGGCAGCTTCGCTGTGGGCGCGTCTCCGGAGGGCGTGGCCTTCGACGGCTCCAGCATCTGGGTGTCGAACTTCCAAGACAACAGTGTGACCAAGCTGCGCGCCTCCGACGGGGCCAACCTGGGTACCTTTCCAGTCGGCTCCAATCCGTTTGGCGTGGCCTTCGACGGTACCAGCATTTGGGTGGTGAACCAGGGCAGCAACACGGTAAGCAGGCTCTAGTCAGGG
This sequence comes from Acidobacteriota bacterium, assembly GCA_003223145.1. Taxonomy (GTDB): domain Bacteria; phylum Acidobacteriota; class Polarisedimenticolia; order Gp22-AA2; family Gp22-AA2; genus Gp22-AA3. The sequence continues at coordinate 873 of QHXY01000364.1, read as the reverse complement.
TGTTACTCCCCCTGCCGCCTGGGGCACAAGACCGCTTCGCGCTGACCCCGGTACGGTTTCCTCCGTGGATGGCGTAGGTCTCCAAATTCGGGACACCTGCAAGGTTGATCCGGGTCGTCGCTCCATGCGGCACGGAGGCGCTTGAGGACGGCGTCAAGACTCCCCGTCTAAATCGACATGTGTGCCCCGCGGCCACAGCTTGGGGCGCAGATCTTCGCGGCTCACGATGCCCGAGCCCCAAATCTTATGGCCGCTCCATCCGACGGCGGCATAACTTCCTGCATAGTGATGTTTCATCCAGAACGACCCCACGGACGCGTCGCGTCAGATCGTCCATAGCGCCCCCGATCTCCAGGACGCCGCGCTAGAGCGGCGCGACCGGCTATTAGAGCCATCGGATCAAAACCAGAGCACCGTCCCGATGGCTCTCTGGCGTACTGGTCCACCGAGATTGAACGGCGGTTTTCGCTTCGGTCGTGGGTCGCGCGGGGCGACGGCGCTTTGAGACCCATTCCGTGAACCCGGGGAGGTGGCCAGGCAGCAGGGTGGGCGAAGACGTGCAAACTGCAGGCCCGGACGCTAGATTCATCCGGCGGGCGGCCTCGAGCCCTGCGGAGGACGGAATGAACATGACGAGAGTCGCAGCGGTCGTGAGTCTCGTCGGGACGATTGCCGCGGCGTCGAGCGGGATGGTCGCACGGGGCGCTCAGGACGATGCGTGCACGCGGGCGGTGCCGGAGTCGCTGTTCGAGCAGATCCCCAGCGTCTACCCGTCGTACCGGTTGATCCAGGCCGGCGACTACTCCGCCGATGTCGTGAAGGCGGAGAAGAAGAAACATTCGGGGGGAGCGTGCCTGGGAGTCGCCGCCGGGA
>QHXY01000365.1:1711-4585 GCA_003223145.1 Acidobacteriota bacterium | reverse complement strand
GGGTAACGGGCGATGAACGCCTGGAATCCAAGCCAGCTCCCCGGATGCTCCAGACGCCGGTGCCCGTGGTCCCGCTTCAGGAACCAGCCGAAGGCGTAGGGGCTCTCGCTGCCGTCGTTGAGCCGCATCGGCCGCAGGGCTTCCTCGATCGTTGCGCGACGCACCAGCCGATCAGTGGCGAGAGCCTGGTCCCAGCGGAACAGATCCCCGATCGTCGTGTTCACGGCGCCGCTACCGGCGAGACAGTCGAGGGGATGGTCGGGGCTGGCGACAAGACTCCGGTCCCGCAGCGTGTAGCCGCGGGCGCGGTTCGGCACCGGGACGTCGGGGCGATCCCGCAGGCGCGTGTCGGTCATTCCGAGGGGCTCGAAGACGCGCCGGCGCAGGAGGTCCCCGAACGGCTGTCCGCCGGCCCGCTCGAGGACGAGCGCGAGCATTTCATACCCCGTGTCGCTGTACTGGAAGCGGTCTCCCGGCGGGAAGACCGGTTCGCCCTGTCGCGCCAGGAAGGCGAGCGCGTCGCGGTTGGCGACCCAGCCGCGCTCGCCGGCGGAGGCCGCCAGCGCGTCATAATAGTCAGGAAGCCCGGAGGTGTGCGTCAGCAGGTGACGCACCGTCATCCCGTCACCGAACCGTGAGAGCTCCGGCAGGAAACTGAGGACCGGCGTGTCGTAATCGAGGCGGCCCTCCTCGTGCAGGATCATGGCCAGCATGGCGGTGAACTGTTTGGAGACGGAAGCGATGTCGAACGCCGTCCGCGGCCCGATAGGAATCCGGTGCTCGACATCGGCCAGTCCCAGGGCGGCCGAGTAGACGACGGCGCCCTTCCGGATCACCATCACCTCTGCGCCCGGGGCCCGGTTGCTCCGCAGCGGTGCGAGGAGCGCGTCGAGTCGCTCCGCAGGAGGCGCGGGGCACGCCAGGAGCAGGGCCGAGGCCGCGACGATCGTCAGACCGCACGGAGGTCCGGACCGGCGGGGCTCGAAGGCCTGTGCGTCGCTCATGTCGCCGCTCTCCCGGAGTTCGCCGCACCGGGTTCTTGCTCCGGACGCATCTCTCATTCTATAGTCTGCAAAATCGGATTCGCGACATGATTCAGTCTTCCCGCCGACGGCCGGGAAGGACGTCATGGAGGCGATCGCATGAGCTGGATCGAGGCCGCCGAGCCGCTCTGCACGAAGGGCGCGCCTGTGTCTGCGATCGAAACGATCATCGACGCGCGGCCACGCCGTGTCGACGGGTTCACGGTCGGACGCGTTCTTCCGTCGGCGACGCGCAGGCTCGTCGGCCCCTTCATCTTTTTCGATCACATCGGGCCGGTTCGATTCGCGCCGGGCGGGGGTTTGGACGTACGACCCCATCCGCATATCAACCTGGCGACGGTCACGTATCTTCTCGAAGGCGAGATCATCCATCGTGACAGCCTGGGCTCGCAGCAGGCGATCAGGCCGGGCGCGATCAACTGGATGACGGCCGGGCGGGGCATCGTCCACTCGGAGCGCACGCCGGCCGGGCTGAGACCCTCCGGATCGGGGCTGCACGGCCTCCAGCTCTGGGTCGCCCTCCCGAAGACGCACGAGGAGACCGACCCCGAGTTTCACCACCATCCCGCCGATACGCTGCCGGATTTCATGGAAGGGGGAGTACGCATCCGGGTCCTGGCGGGCTCGGTCTATGGAAGGAGTTCACCCGTCGCAACCTTTTCGCCGCTGTTCTGTGTCGAGGCGGTCCTGCCTGCGGGAGGACGGCTGCAGCCCCCGCTCGAGCACCAGGAGCGGGCTGCCTATGTTCTCGAGGGCGCGGTCTCCTGCGACGCGGAGCGCGCTCCGAGAGGCCGCATGCTCGTCTTCAAGCCAGGAGCGACGCCCGTGCTGCACGCCCTGGACGGCGCGCGCATGGTGCTGCTCGGAGGCGCTGCGATGGACGGACCGCGGCACATCTGGTGGAATTTCGTCTCCAGCTCGAAGGAACGGATCGAGCGAGCCGCGAGCGCCTGGAAGGCAGGCGGCTTCCCGAAGGTGCCGGGGGATGAGAAGGAATTCATCCCGCTCCCCGAGTCCGTATGACGGTCCCGCCTTCAAATAAGGAGTCGCGCTCATGATATTCCACGGCGTCGACGTGAAAAGGCAGTTCAAGCGCATGCGCGAGCTCGTCCCCGAAGCGTACCGGACCTTCCTCGAGTTCGACGGCAAGGCATTCGCCGACGGCGCCCTGCCGCTGAAGACGAAGCAGCTGATCGCGCTCGGCATGGCGCACATCACCCAGTGCCCGTGGTGCATCAACGCGCACGCCCAGCGCGCGCGCAAGGCCGGGGCGAGCGACATCGAGATCGGCGAAGTCATCTTCGTCTCGATGGCCATGGCGGCGGGAGCCGCATGGAGCCACGGCGGTCTCACCCTGCAGTGCCTGGACGAGCCGGCGGCCAAATGAACGGTTGCCTCATGGGCAAACACTGCCCGTGAGCTGAACGAAAGGACGATCAGGAAGCCGGCGGTGCCGCCGGCGGTCTCCGAGCCGGGCTCGGTCGGCACGGGGCCCATCCCACACGCCGAGACGGGAGGTCAGCGGATGCCAAGGTTTGTCAGGCTGTGCCTACCTCTGGTTGTGATCGCGGCAATCGCGGGCGCGCTCCTCGCAGCCAGCGACCCGGGAAATCTCCAGACGACGCCCTACCTTTCGGCCCTATCGGATGCCTTCGCGACATCGGCGTATGCCAGCAGTTGCATGTTCAAGGACTGCGCGGGAGGATCACGACACAACATCGTCTGCGCCAAGGTGACGACCAGCACGAGCTGCTCCAACTTCAAAGGCACCTGCATCACGGGCGGTTGCCCGTAGAAGCCCGGAGCCGGGGCCGGAGGCACCGCCGGCCCG
>QHXY01000365.1:0-1560 GCA_003223145.1 Acidobacteriota bacterium | reverse complement strand
ATGTCACCGCGCCCGGCTTTGGCGCAGCTGCCGCTGCCGCCCCTGCCAGGCGGACTGGTAGTGACCATGACGTCCCCGGCTTCCGGGTCGACTGTCGCCAGCACGATCACGGTCAGCGCCAGCGTCAGCCCCCTGGGCGCGCTGGTCGGGGGTGTTCAGTTCAAGCTGGACGGCGCCAACCTCGGCGCGGAGGACCGTACGGCACCGTATGCCGTCTCTTGGAACACCACCGGCGCCAGCAACGGCACGCACACGCTCAGAGCGGTCGCGCGGGACGCGCTGGGCCTCCATTACTCTTCCAGTCCGGTGACGGTGACGGTGTCGAACGCGCCGCCGGCGGACACGACGCCGCCGACGGTGAGCCTCACGTCGCCGGGGAACGGGGCGACGGTCTCGGGGACGACGGCGGTGAACGCGACGGCGTCGGACAACGTAGGTGTGGCCGGCGTGCAGTTCCTGGTGGACGGAGTCGCGCTGGGGACGGCGGACACGGCGGCGCCGTACACGGTGTCGTGGAACACGACCGGGGCGAGCAACGGTTCGCACACGCTGACCGCGACCGCCCGCGACGCGGCGGGGAACCGGACCACCTCTTCACCAGTGACGGTGACGGTATCGAACGCCGCTCCTCCGACGACGACGCGCTTCGAGGAGAGCGCGGCCACCCTCTCACCCGCCGGAGCGTGGACCGCGATCAACAGCGCCGGCGCGGGGGCCACCCTGAGCGGCGACAGTGGCGTCTACACCTCGGCCTCCGGGGCCAGGGCGACCTTCACGTTCAGCGGCACGGGGGTGAGCTGGATCGGTCTGCCGTGCGAGATCTGCGGCTTCGCCAACATCTACCTGGAGGGCGCTCTCGTCGCCACGGTGGACACGTATGCCGCGAGCCGGCCCGCCGCCTCCAAGGCGATGTTCACCACCAGCGGCCTCACGGCCGGCAGTCACACTCTGGTGGTCGAGGCGAGCGGCACCCAGAACGCCGCCTCCGGCGGCGCCAACGTCGTGGTGGACGCCTTCGACGTGCAGGGCGCGACCTCGGGTGGTGGGAGCGGCAAGACGCGCATCGAGGAGAACAATCCCTCCGTGATCTACGCGGGGTCGTGGTTTACCCAAACCCGTACCGACCTGAGCGGCGGGTCGGTCGTCGAGTCGTCGGATTCGAACGGCACGGCCAGCCTGACCTTCAACGGAACGGGCGTGAGCTGGATCGGCTTCAGGGGCCCCTGGGCCGGGATCGCGCAGGTGTACCTCGACGGGACGCTGAAGGCGACGGTCGATACCTACGGACCGACCGAGCAGGCCCAGGTCGTGATGTACACCGCCAGCGGTCTGGCGGCGGGTTCCCACACCGTCATGATCAAGGTCACGGGCACCTGGAGTCCAGCGAGCTCCTCCGCCTGGGTCGTCCTGGACGCCTTCGACGTGATGTGAGGCGCCACCTCGGGTTTTTACCAGGGACCTATTCAGGTATTTGCCTGATGGCAGTCCTCTCCGACATGGGAGAGATTTAATGAACAACGTACCGGGTGCCGTCACGAGCCCCGGCGGAAGATGAGTTCG
>QHXY01000363.1 GCA_003223145.1 Acidobacteriota bacterium | reverse complement strand
TCGCCCTGATGTACGCCGACGCCGGCGAGGCATGGATCGACGAGACGGGGCCGATCCGGCCGGCGTGCTACAACCGCTCGACGGTGTACGCCGAGGCCTCGGCGGAGCGCTTCACCCGAAGCGGCGGCACGGGAGTCGTCCTGCGCTTCGCCGGTCTCTATGGACCCGACTCCCCGCTCGCGCTCGAGCTCATCGGGCACGTCCGCAAGGGTCGGGCGCCGATCCCGGGATCCCCCGACGCCTTCTTCTCCTCGGTAACGAACGACGACGCGGCGACCGCGGTCGTGACGGCGCTGCGCGTGCCGGCAGGGATCTACAATGTCTCCGACGACGAGCCGTTGCGGCGGCGTGAGTACGTCGACGCTCTGGCCCAGGCGCTCGACGTCGCCCCGCCGAAGCTCCCGCCGGCGTGGATGATGGCTCTTGGCGGCTCGCTCGCGAGACTCATGGCGCGCTCCGTGCGGATCTCGAATCGCAAGCTGCGCGCGACCGGCGGCTGGGCGCCGCGCTATCCGAGCGCGCGCGAGGGCTGGAAGGCGACGGTCGAGGCAATTCACGATGCGACCATCGCCGAGCGTCCCCCCCGGGCCCAGGTGGCCCGGTGACCGGGAGGTGTCCACGTGCTGGCAGCGGCCTTCTCCGCCCTGCATCTGATGGCGCTCGCCATCGGACTCGGATCGGTCTGGATGCGTGGCCGGGCGCTGCGCTCGCGGACCTTCGACAAGGAGGCAATCCGACGGGTGCTTGCGGCGGACAATTTCTGGGGGATCGCCGCGCTCCTTTTTCATCGCCGCGATGATGGCTCGCGGTCTCTGGCTGCTGCCCTGAGCGTGGTATGATGTGGCGACCGTGACAACCAGGATATCCGGGATCGCCTCGGCGCCGAGAGCGGGCGATTCCAGCACAACGCTCATGGCACCTGAAGCCCTCGCGGCCGCGCTCGCCCGCATCTCACAGGCCATCTCCGGGACCCTTGAGCTCCGTGACGTCTTCACGGCGGTGGCGGATGCCGCGGCCTCCGTCCTGCCGTTCGAGATCATGGCGGTGGGACGCGTCGAGTCGCCGGACACGTTCACGGTGTATGCGATCACCGGTAACACTGAGGACGTGCAGCGCACCTTCCGGACCGAGGATCAGTCACCCGGAATCCGGGTCCAGACCGGAGTCATCGTCCGTATCGAGGACGCCGGGCGAGACCTCGATCCAGGCTACGCCTTCGATCGCATGCTGCAAGAGCGGGGGCTCCGATCGGGACTGCGCGCCCCCCTCGCCCGCGGCGACCAGCTCGCCGGCGCCGTCTCCTTCTGGTCCAGAAGTCCCGGCGCCTTCACCGCCGAGCACGAGGCGGTGGTCCGGCCGATCGCCACCCTGTTAGGCCTGGCTCTCGAACACGCGCGGCTCTTTCATCTCGACGCCGAGCGCCGGCGCCGGCTCGACGCCATCGACTCGCTCCTCCTGATGATGGCCGGCAGTCTCGACGTGCGCGACATCTTCAATCGTCTCTCGGAGGTCGTGAAGCCAGTGCTGCCCCACGACCGGCTGGTGCTCACGTCGCTGAGCCCCGATCGCCGGGAGATTCCGCGATATCGAGGAAGAGCCGGACGAGGGCTGCGGACGCAACGCCTGGTGCCGTGCGCACGGGACCCGATCGGTCCTCAAGATCCCCCTCCGCCTGGACGGCGGCCTCGGCTCGCTGATCTTCGCGTCAGGCAGCCCCCGCCAGTACTCGGAGGAGGATGTCGCCGTGGCTCGGCGCGTGGCCGATCACGTCAGTCTGGCGCTGTCCCATCAGCGCCTCGCCGAGGAAGAGCGCAAGGCCGCCGAGGCGCGCGACCGGGCCGCCCGGCTCGAAGAGCGCGTCGACGCGCTGCGCGACGAGCTGGAGACCACCCGGGGCTACCACCGCGTCGTCGGCGACTCGCGCAAGTGGAAGGCGGTCCTCACCCAGGCGACCAAGGTGGCGCCGACCGAGACCACCGTCCTCCTCACCGGCGAATCGGGCACCGGCAAGGAGGTCGTGGCCCGCTTCGTCCATCGCGGCTCGCCCCGCTCGCGCGGACCGTTCGTGGCGCTCAACTGCGCCGCGTTGCCGGAGAATCTGCTGGAGTCGGAGCTGTTCGGCCACGACAGGGGGGCGTTCACCGGGGCGGTGGCGGCGCGTCCCGGCCGGATCGAGCAGGCTGCGGGAGGCGTCCTGTTCCTCGACGAGGTGGGCGAGATGAGCCCGGTCGTCCAGGCCAAACTCCTGCGCGTCCTGCAGGAGCGCGAGTTCCAGCGCTTGGGCGCTTCCCGCCCCATGAAGGCCGACGTGCGCATCGTCGCCGCCACCAACCGCGACCTCGAGACGGCCCTCGCCCGCGGCCAGTTCCGCGAGGATCTTTACTACCGCCTGCGCGTCTTCGAGATCCGCCTGCCGCCGCTGCGCGAGCGGCGCGAGGACATCCTCCCGATGGCCGACGCCTTCCTGCAGGAGATCGGCCCGGCCGTCGGCCGCCCGGCGGCTGGCATCTCACGCGAGGCCCACGAAGCCCTGCTCTCGTACCCGTGGCCCGGCAACGTCCGCGAGCTGCGTAACGCCCTCGAGCGCGCCACCATCCTGTGCGACGGCGGCCTGATCACCGTCGAGCATCTGCCGATTGGCATGGGCCATCCGGCCGCTGCCCGGCCTCAGGACGGCCGGCCGGAGACCTTCCCATCCGGCGGCGTGAGCCTCGACGGCGTCGAGCGCGACTTGATCTCGAAGGCGCTCCAGGAATCGAAGAACAACCGCTCGCGCGCCGCCCGCCTCCTGGGCATCACCCGCTCGCAGCTTTACTCCCGGATGCAGAAGCACGGCCTGGGAGAGGGCTCGGCGGGCCCCCGCGACTGAGCCTCGTCCGGACCTCCGCCAACTCTTGATGTACAGACGCCTTCCAGCTATAGTTGGGGGCAGAACACTCTCACGAGATCGCCGTGACAACTAGGCTTCGTCCATCGCGCGTCATCCGACCGAAGCCTCGCTGCCATTATTGGATT
>QHXY01000074.1 GCA_003223145.1 Acidobacteriota bacterium | reverse complement strand
CGGTCAATTGTCGGCCCTGGGGGCCGGCACGACAATCATCCGGGCCACGAACGGGGATTTGACCAACCCGACCCGGCAGATCCTGACCGGAAGCATTGCGATTACCGTCGGGCCCCCGGGGGATTCCGATGCGGATGGTCTGCCGGATTCCTTCGAGCTCGCCAATGGCCTGAACCCATTCAGCCCGCTGGACGCCGCCATCGATGCCGACGCCGACGGCCTCACGGCTCTGCAGGAGTATCAGCACGGGACGAAGATGTTCGACCCCGACACCGATGGAGACGGCCTGTCAGACGGCTTCGAGATCGCGGCGGGCACCGATCCCCTGGTCGCCGACCAGACGCTCAGGGAGGACTGCGTCGCGACGGTCCTCAACCGCAGCGTCATGATCAATCGGGACGGCACGTTCACGCTGACCAACATCCCGGTGGACGGGACCCTCTTGCGGGTCTCGGTGACTTGCGAGCGCAACGGCACGACGCTGCGCGGCCAGTCGGCGTTCTTCCTGCCGCAGAGCGGGGTGTCGGTGCCGTCCGGGCCGATCACGCTCGGGAGCTTCGTGCCGATCCCGCTGCGCATCGGCATCTCGGCGCCAACCACCACGCTGACTGCGCCGGGGCAGACGGTCCAGATGACGGTGATGGGCAACTTCGTCAACGGGTCGATCGCTGACTTCACAGGGCGCAGCACGGGCACGACTTACCTCAGCAGCAATCCGGCGATCGCCACGGTGCAGGCCGACCCCGGCGGGCTGGTGACCGCGGTGTCGAGTGGCACCGCGATCATCTCGGCGCTCAACAACGGAGTCCTGGCCACCATCGCGGTGCAGGTGGTTCTGGGAGTGGACGCCGACGGTGACGGGCTGCCGGACGATTACGAGAGGGCCAACGCCTGTCTGAACGTCGCCGCGCCCGATGCCGGGGGGGATCCCGATGCGGACGGCCTCACCAACGCCCAGGAGTTCTCCCGGGGCTCCGATCCGTGCGTGGCCGACACCGACGGCGACGGCATCGCCGACGGTGCGGAAGTGGCCCTGGGGTCCAACCCGGTGCTTCCTGACACGGACCGCGACGGGGTGATCGACGGGGCCGAGCCGCCCGGAGACGCGGACGGCGACGGCCTTCCGAACCTCCTGGACTCCGACAGCGACAACGACGGTCTGCCGGACGGCGTGGAGGTCCGGATCTGCGGCACGATCACCTGCGCCAGCCCCCAGGGCGACAACGACGGCGATCGACTGACCAACCTGGACGAGGTGGGGCTGTTCACCGATCCGCTGAAGTTTGACACGGACGGGGACGGTCTCGGGGACGGGGACGAAGTGCTGCGCGGCACCGATCCGCTGGTGCCGGACCACACGCCTCCCGTGGTGTCCCTGGCCGCGCCGGCGCCGGGCATCCCGCTGGTGCGCGGCGAGACCGCGGCGTTGAGCGCCAACGCCACCGACGACGGGCGGGTGGTGCGCGTCGACTTCCTGGCCGACGGCGTCGTGGTCGGAAGCGGCACGGTCGCCCCGTTCACGGCGACCTTCAGCGTGCCGTCGGATCCGTCCTCCATCGGGATCGAAGCGGTCGCCACCGACACGAACCACAACACCGGACGATCGGGCGTCACCACCTTCTCCCTGGTGAACGATCCGCTCACCACGGTCACCGGCCTGGTGCGCGACGATCTCGGCGCCCCTGCGGCCGGCGCCCTGGCGCGCGTCCGCCTGCCCGTCACGCCGGTGGAGACCGGTTCGGCGGCGATCACCGGCGGCGCGGCGACGATCAATCCGACCACACACGTCAGCACGTCGCCCCTGTCCGGGACGATCGAGTTCGTCGCCGGCGCGAAACCCCTGCTCGATGCCCTGGTCGATCTGGAGCCGGCGGGCATCGCCGACGTGACGGGGATGCTGGCGCTGGATCTCACGGGGTTCGACCCGTCCAACCCGACCCGCGTGAACGGGGTTCTCACCGTCACGGGCGCGACTCCGTCCGGTCTGAGCATCACGATGCAGGGGCCCGTCAAGGGCGTCCTGCCGGTCACAGGCCAGGGACCGCTCGAGACCGACCTCCAGGTGGTGACGTTCGATCCGGGCGGCTTCGCGTCGGCCCAGCCTCTCGCCGGGCTCACCGCGTCGGTCCGGTACGAAGGGACGCTGCAGCTCCAGGTGACACCCGGGACCGCCAACGTCACCTCCGCGGACATCGGCGCCTCCCTGTCGGAGTCGGTCCAGCTCGATCGGAGCGCCACGACCGGTTCCGACGGGCGCTTCAGCATGACCCGCGTGCCGACCATCTACGGCAACCTGGTCGTCGACGCCGAGCTGCAGCCACCCGGGCGGGGGGCATTGCACGGCAGCTCGGCACCCGCGCTGCCTGTACGCGGCGGGACCACGGACGTCGGAACGATCGCCCTCGGGGAGCCGCCGCCCTACGCCCTGTTCCCGTACGCGGTCTATCTGGTCGGGAGGGATCCGGTCTCAGTCACGAGCGGCGACTTCAATCGCGACGGAATCGTGGACTTTGCTGCCGCCAATCCCAGCTCGAACGACGTCTCCGTGCTCCTGGGGAACGCCGACGGCACCTACGGCGCGCAGACACGTCTGTCGGCGCCGTTCCGTCCTTACTCGGTCGCCGCGGTCGATCTCAATGGCGACGGCCGACTCGACCTGGTGTCGGCGAATTTCGATTCCGCCAACGTCTCCATCTTCCTGGGCAACGGCGACGGGACCTTCCAGAACGGCACGGCGCAGACGAGAGTGCAGGTGGGTCTGTCCGGCTCGCCGATCTCCATCGCCGCCGCCGATCTCGATGGCGACGGCCGGCAGGATCTGGTCACTGCGGACCGCGACTCGAACGCGATTTCGGTGCTCCTGGGCCGGGGCGACGGCTCGTTCCGTCCCGAGATCCGTGTCCCGGTGGCGGGCGGGCCGCGCGCCCTGGCCCTGGGGGACTTCAACGGCGACGGCCGGCGCGACGTGGCCGTCGTGAACGTCACCACCAGCGAAGTCGCCGTTCTGCCCGGCAACGCGGACGGCACGTTCGGGCCGGAAGTCCGCTTCGCGGCGGGCAGCGGCGCCAACGCAATCGCGGCCGGCGATCTCGACGGCGATGGCAGACCCGACCTGGCCGTCGCCAACTACTCCGCCGATACCGTGTCCACCTTCCTCGGAAACGGGAACGGGACGTTCGGTCCAGGGACCGTCCTTCCCGTGGGGCACAGCCCCGTGAGCGTGGCTATCGGCGACTTGAACGGCGGCGGCTTGGCGGACCTGGTCGTGGTGAACCAGGCTTCGGAAGACCTGTCCGTCCTTCTGGGAAACGGAGACGGCTCGTTCCGCGCCCAGACCCGCTTCGCGGCGGTCTCGCTCCCGATCGGCCTGGTCCTCGCCGACGTCGACCGCAACGGCAGACTGGACGTCGTCATCACCAACCAGGGGAACAACAACGTCCAGGTCCTGGTCGGGAAAGGAGACGGAACGCTCATCGACCAGAACCGGGTGCCGGTCTTCGGCTTCAATGTCAATCCGCGATCGATCGGCTCGGGCGACTTCAATTCGGACGGCGCGGCCGACTTCGCCGTCGCGGAGCAGAACGCCAACCGCGTGTCCTTCTACCTCGGAAACGGTGACGGCACATTCCGCGCCCCGTCCTACATCGGCGTCGGCAATACGCCCCTGCAGCTGGCGGTCACCGACCTCAATCATGACGGCCGGCCGGACGTGGTGGTGACGAACCAGAACACGGACAACATTTCCATCCTGCTCGGGAACGGTGACGGGACCTTCACGTCGTCGGGGTTCTCGCTGCAGCCGACCGGCCTGCCGCGGCCTCTGACGATCGCCGACTTCAACAAGGACGGAAACCAGGACCTGGCGATCGGCCGGCAGATCTCCGGCATCGACGTCTTCCTCGGAACGGGCACCGGGACGTTCAGCTTCGCCGGCCGGGCCGCCGGTTCCATCGGCAGCTTCATCAGCCTCGCGGCCGGCGACGTGAACGGAGACGGCAAGACCGATCTGGTGTTCACCGACGGTGGTCTGGGGGTGATGCTGGGGAATGGCGACGGGACGTTCGGAGCGGTCTCCCGCGTCACGGCCGGGGTCGTCGTGGAGTGGGCGGCGGTCGGGGACTTCGATCGCGACGGCTTCGCCGACATCGCCGCCGCCAACCTGAACTCCAACGACGTCACCATCAGTCTGAGCAACGGCAACGGTACCTTCAAGCCTCCCGTCAGCTATCACGTGGGCGAAGGGCAGAGCCCGGTCTACGTGACCACCGCCGACTTGAACGGCGACGGCAAGCTCGACCTCGTGATGACGAACGGGGACACCGAGGGCCGTGCCTCGGACGACGCCGTCATGCTTCTCGGGAGGGGAGACGGAACATTCCTGCCCGGCCCGCGGCTGGCCTGCGGCAAGACTCCCATGGGGATGGCCCCCGATGACTACAATGGGGACGGGAGACAGGACATGGCCATCGTCAACCGGGACTCGCAGAGCGTCTCGATCCTCTTGAACCTGGGGCCCTGAGAGGAACGCCGGCGCTCCCTACTCCTCCGGCTCCAGCGCGGACGCCACGTCGTCGAGCGACACCGTCCCCTTCATCTCCTCCATCAGCAGGCGCAGCAGGCGCTCCAGCGCGCCCTGCAGGACGCGGGCGCGCTGGCCGGCAGGGAAGTCGGCGACGTTGGCGAGCAGGACGCGGCGGTCGATGCGCCCGTCGGGGTCGATCGCCATCTCCTTCAGGAGGTCGGCCTGTTCGAAGGTGGCCTCGCGCAGACGCTTGCGAAGGCGGGCGGCCTCGGAGGGGCCGGCGGCCGAGGCGCGGGCAAGGAGCATGGCGACGGCCCCGCCGTACTGGTCGATGGCGCGCTCGAGATCGGCGTCGTCGACGTGCTGCGCCACCGTGGGGACGGCCTGGGCGGGGTCGAGCGTCAGGAGCTGGACGCGGATGACTCCGGCGGAGAGCAACGCGTGCAGGCCCTGCCAGGTCTCGAACTCGTCGCGCCGGGCGAACGTGACGATGTCGCGGACGGTGCGGCGGCCGTCGACGAGCCCGAGGAGGATCCTGTCGAAGTCGGACAGCGTCACGAGCCGCGCCACCTCGTCGAGGCCGCTCTTGTGGTTGGTGTTGATCAGGAGAAGAATGTCGGGCAGGGAAAAAACCCGCAGGTCTCCCGACAGGACTGGTGCGCTCAAGTGCCGACCCGCTGAGGGAAAGAATGGACGCTTCGCGACGATGCGGCCGTCGCTGCCGCAGGTCGCGGACTGGCGCCGTCCTAGCACAGGTCCCTCCGGCCCGCGTGGCGCGGCGGCGGGACGCGTGCTAAGATGCCGGCTCTGCATCGAGAGGGAGAGCCCGTGCTCCGTCGCTGCGCAGCGCTCGTATTGGCCCTGGCCTTCGTCTCCGCGCTGGCCGCTCCGCTCCTGGCCTCGGCGCGGGATGGTTGCGCGCGCTGCGGCGCGGCGATGAAGTGCTGCCGGGCCCCCGCGGCGGGGCAGGAGCGTTGCGGTCTCAGCCGCGCCTGCTGCTCGGGGGCCGATTCGGATCGCCTGACCGCGCCGCGCGGCGCGGAGTCGTCCACGGCGGCGCTGGTTGCGGTCGAACTTCAGGCGCCGTCGCCGTCGCGGGTGCCGGTGTTCGCGTGCCACGTGGTTCCTCCCGATCACCGATCGACCCCGCCCGATCCGCCACCCAGACTCTCCTCGTAGCCCGCTCCCGATTTCGCCGTCTACACGAACTTCATCCGGGTAGCAAGCGCCGGCCGCCGGCTGGAGGCATCGCGCCACCCGCGCGGGCGACCAGAGGAGTCTTCTTGAGCCGACGTGTGTTGTGTCTGTTCATGTTCTGCCTGTTTCTCCGCAACGTGCCCGCTCTGGCGACCTGCGGCTCCGCCAACTGCTTCCTGGTCACGGGCACGCAGGAAGGGGTCGGCGCGTCCGGCATCCTGACAGTCGACCTGTCCTACCGGTACATCCCCCAGACCCGCAGGCTGTCGGGAACGAGGGATGTGAGCGAGGTCCTCACGCCCAAGATCGACTTCGAGAGCCGGGTGATCGAGCCCGATCATCACCGGGAGATCGGCACCCAGAACACGCTGGTCGAGATCGACCTGGCCTACGGGCTGACTCCGCGGCTGACGCTGGCCGGGTCGCTGCCGATCATCAACCAGCGGGACCACGAGCACTGGGACGACGTCGGGATCCCTGGCGAGGAGCACTTCACCCGCACGGACGGCTCTTCGGGGTTCAGAGACGTGCGGCTGGGGGCGCGCTACGCCTTTCTCGTCAAGACCAAGGACATCCTGGTCGGGGGTCTCGCGCTCAAGCTGCCGACCGGCGCGTACCGCCTGCTCGACTCCGAGGGCGCCATCAACGAGCCGACCATCCAGCCGGGGACCGGCTCGACCGATGTCCTCGCCTCGCTGCACTACGCGCACCAGATTGTGCCGATGCGGTTCGAGTATTTCCTCGCCGGGGCGCGACGCGCGAACGGGACCAACAACCTCGAGTACCGGTTCGGAGACGAGACCCTGCTGAATGCCGGTCTGTCGCACAAGGAGGGCGACCGGGTCACCTGGTCGATCCAGGTGAATGCCCGGCGGACGGAGCGGGATCGTTACCTGTCACAGGAGGTCCCTTCCACGGGGGCGCGCTTCGTCAATCTCACGCCCGGGCTGCGTCTGGATATGGCGACTGGGGGGCTGACCCTGTACGGGTTCGTCCAGGTGCCTGTCTACCAGTATGTCAACGAGGTCAACCTGGCCCCGCGAACGGGGCTTCTGCTCGGCATCTCCAAGGCTTTCTGATCATGCGAAGGCAGGCTCTCCTGTCCCGGTCGTCTCCGTGGTGCGCCGTCATGGTGGCGGTGGGAATCATCGCCGGGTCGCGCGCTCCCGTAACCGCGGCGGCGAAGATCCCGGCGCCCGGCGAGCCGGTCTTCGAGTTCACGCTCCCCGACCTGCAGGGGAACCAGGTCGCCCTGTCGTCCTTCAGAGGTCGCCTGGTGCTGGTGCATTTCTGGGCGACCTGGTGCCCGGTCTGCCTGGACGAGATGTCGGTCCTCGAGGAGGCCGCGCAGGCCCACCCAGGTGCTCTCGCGGTCGTGGGGATCAATCTCGGAGAGAAGCCGGCGAAGGTCATGGCCTACACGCGGCGGGCCGGGATCACCTTCTCGATCCTCCTCGACGCGAGGGGGAAGGTGGCGGCGCGCTACGGCGTCCTGTCGCTGCCGATCACCCTGGTCGTCGGCCCGGACGGGCAGATGGCCGAGCAGATCGTGATGGGGGCGCTCGACCGCGACTCCCTAGGCGCCATCCTGAAGCGGCGGCTGCCGGGGTGAGGTCGATCGGCCGCGGCGCCGGTCTCCGGGCCGCGACCCGCCTCGTCACCCGATCGTCACCGGCCCGTCGCGCGTCGGTCACTTCACCGTCACACGCTGGAGTCGAGACTGTCCGTCCCGCCAGGCCCCGCCCGGACGCCGTCACGCGGGGCCGGCGCCGGGGGCTATAATTCGCGCCTGCGCGGCCGTGAATCCGGGAGGCCTGACCAAGGTGCCGCAGACCATTCTGGTGGTGGACGACGAGCGCGACATCGTGGAGCTGGTGCGTTACAACCTGGCGCAGGCCGGCTACCGCGTCGTGTCGGCGCTGGATGGCGGCCAGGCGATCGAGGCGGCGCGCCGCGAGCGGCCCGACCTGATCGTCCTCGACCTGATGCTGCCGGTCCTGTCCGGTGGCGAGGTGGCCCGGCTCCTGAAGCAGGACGAGATGACACGCCGCATCCCGATCCTGATGCTCACCGCCCGTGGCGCCGAGGTCGATCGGGTCGTCGGCTTCGAGCTGGGCGCCGACGACTACGTCGTGAAGCCGTTCTCGCCGCGCGAGCTGGTGCTGCGGGTGCAGGCGATCCTGAAGCGCGACGAGGGGCCGGCGGCGGAGGAGGAGCGCATCATCCACGATCCCCTGATCATCGATGTCGGGGCCCACACGGTCCGGCTCAAGGGCCGTGAGATCGTCCTCACCGCCACCGAGTTCAAGCTGCTGCACCGCCTGGCCAAGCGGCCGTCGAGACCCGCACCGTCGACACCCACATGAAGCGCCTGCGCGCCAAGCTGGGGCCGGCCGGCGAATGGATCGAGACGGTGCGCGGCGTCGGATACCGGTTCCGGCCGGCGGGGTCCGCGGCCGCCGACTGAGCGAAGGACACCGCTCTGAGAATCCAGCAGCGTCTCACCCTGTCGTTCGTCCTGGTCGCCGGACTCGCCTCGCTCATCGCCGGATACTTCCTGAGCCGCACCGTCGAGCAACGGGTCACCGACCAGATTGCCGAAAGACTCGCACACGAGGCGCGTCTGGTGCGCGACCTGGTGCGCGCCGAGCCCGACCTGCCCGGCTCAGCCGACCGGCTGGCGGACCGCCTCGGCAGGGACCTCGACGTCCGGATCACGATCATCGACGGCACCGGGAAGGTGCTGGGGGACACGGAGCTGAACGGCGACCCCCTGGCCACGGTCGAGAGCCACGCCAACCGTCCCGAGGTGATCGAGGCGATGCGCTCCGGAGCCGGACGAGCGGTGCGCTACAGCGCCACGCTGGCGGAGAACATGCTGTACGTCGCGGCGCGTCTCGAACCCGGCGATCCGGCGCAGGGCGTGGTGCGTCTCGCGGTCCCGCTCACGGAAGTGAAGAAGGCCCAGACCGAGGTGCGCATCCCGATCCTGCTGGCGGCGGTTGTCTCGGTGCTGGTCGCCTGCGCCCTCGGCTGGGGCTTCGCGCGCGGCACGGCGCGCCGTCTCGAGGCGATGTCGCGCGCCGCCGCCGGTCTGGCCGCCGGCCGCCTCGGGACGCGCGCCGGGGTCAGCGGCAGCGACGAGGTGGCGACGCTGGCCCGCTCGCTCAACCGCATGGCCGGCGAGCTCGAGGAGCGCCTGGTCCTGATCGGCCGCGAGCGGAACCAGCTGCGCACCGTCCTGGAAGGGATGGTCGAAGGGGTGGTCCTGACCGGTCCGGACGGCCGGATCCTGGTTTCCAATGATGCCTTCCGCCGCATCTTCAACGCGCAGCTGCCGATCGAGGGGCGCCGCCCGCTGGAGACGGCGCGCGTCCCGGCCCTGCAGGAGGCGATCGAGGCGGCGCTCCGGGCGGACGAGCCGCTGGTCCGGGAGATCGCCCTGGGAGGGGCTCAGGACAAAGTCATCCGGGCCAGTCTCGCCGCCATCCGCGAGGACGGGCGCACGGTGGGGGCGGTCGCGGTGTTTCACGACATCACCGAGCTGCAGCGGCTCGAGCAGGTGCGGCGCGAGTTCGTGGCCAACGTGTCGCACGAGCTGCGCACCCCGCTCACGGCAATCAAGGGCTATGCCGAGACGCTGCGCGACGGCGGGCTCAAGGAGCCGGGCCGGGCCGCCGAGTTCGTCGAGGTGATCCACCGGCACGCCGGCCGGCTGGCGGCCTTGATCGAAGACTTGCTCGACCTGTCGTCGGTCGAGCAGGGGAAGGCACACCTCGACCTCCGTCCGGTGTCGCTGCGCGACGTGGTGGCGCAGGCTGAGACGGTCACGCGGCCGGCCGCAAAGGAGCGGAGTCACGCGGTCGCTCTCGACCTTCCGAAGGATCTCCCCGACGTAGTGGCCGATCGCGACCGCCTGGCGCAGGTGCTCATCAACCTGCTCGACAACGCCGTCAAGTTCACCCCCGAAGGGGGCCGGATCGAGGTCTCGGCGCGCCCCTCGGCCGGCCGGGTGATCGTGTCGGTGGCGGACAACGGCGTGGGCATCCCTCCCGAGGACGTCGGCAGGATCTTCGAGCGCTTCTATCGCGTCGATCGGTCCCGCGACCGCCGCGACGGCGGGACCGGTCTCGGCCTGGCGATCGCCAAGCACCTCACCCAGGCGATGGGCGGCACCATCGAGGTCGACAGCCGCCCCGGCTCAGGCACCACTTTTCGCATCTCCCTTCCCGCCGCCTGAGCCCCTTAGAGCCCTCTCGTCACACGACCGTCACACGAACGGTCGATCGGTGTCACGCAACCGAGACATTCTCCCGCCCGGAGCAGAGGATCAAGACTCGAACCCCTTGGAGGAGCCCAGCCGATGACCGTATCGAGAGCTACACTGCGAGTCCTCGCCTGCCTGGCGGTCACGACGTGCCTGTCGCGCGGTCAGGCGTCCCTGGCGCAGGTCACCCCGGCGGCCGGATACACGCCGCCCGACGACACGCCGAGCATCAAGATTGGCGTGACGATCTTCACGGACTATACCTACCTGAAAGAACCGATCATGACAGATTCCGATGGCAACAAGATCAACAACGCCTCGTTCGACGTCAGCCGGGCGTACATCAACGTGACCGGCAACATCTCTCACAACGTCTCCTTCCGGGTCACGCCCGACATTTCACGGCTGACGACCACGTCCTCCCTCGGTGGGGTCGTCCCGCCGGGTGAGACGGTCTCCGCCAGCACGAGCCTGGATGGGAGCCTCACGTACCGGCTGAAGTACGCCTACGGCCAGTTCAACCTCGACGACAAGTGGAGCAAGGGATCGTGGGCGCGCCTCGGGGTCCACCACACGCCCTACGTCGACTGGGAGGAGGGCGTCTACCGGTACCGCTTCCAGGGTCAGATCGCGGTCGAGAGGGACGGCTTCATCAGCTCGTCCGACTTCGGCCTGTCGACCCACTACAACCTCCCGGGAAACTTCGGCGACCTGCACGTCGGGTACTACAACGGCGACACCTACAAGAGCAGTGATCCGAACGATCAGAAGGCGATCGAGGTGCGCGGGTCGTTCCGACCGATGCCGATGGCCGGCATGCTGAAGGGGCTGCGTGTGACAGCGTTCTACGACGGCGACAACTACATGCAGGGGGACGCCCGGCGCCGGTTCATCTACGCGGCGACCTTCGAGCACAAGTACGTGAACGCCGGCTACGAGCATTTCGACACCGCCGATCAGACCAAGGCCTCGGCGGGCGAGCTCAAAGCGCACGGATACTCGATCTGGGCGACGCCGCGCAGCACCAAGGGTTGGGAAGGCCTGCTGCGCTACGACTACTACTCGGATCCGAACACGCTCTCCAAAACGGCCGCGAAGCTCCGGAAGATCGCCGGCGTGGCGTACTGGTTCCACACCCAGCAGGCGCCGGCGACCGCCGCGCTCCTGGCGGACTACGAGAATGTGGTCTTCGACACCGACCTGGCGAAGCCGGACGAGAAGCGCTACGCCTTGCACGCACTGTTCAATTTCTGAGGTGACACGTGAAGAATCTGAGAGGCCTCCTGGGGTCCGCGCTCATCGCCGCGGCCGCCTGCGCGATCCCGGCCACGGCGGGCGCGGTGCAGATCGACGGGGCGGGAGCGACCTTCCCGTACCCGATCTATTCGAAGTGGTTCTCCGAGTACAACAAGGTCCGCTCCGACGTGCAGATCAACTACCAGTCGATCGGCTCCGGCGGCGGCATCCGGCAGCTCACCAACCAGACGGTCTTCTTCGGGGCGACCGACGGGCCGATGACCAACGACCAGCTCGTGGCGGCCCCCGGAAAGATCCTCCACTTCCCGATGGTGCTGGGCGGTGTGGTGCCGATCTATAATCTTCCGGACACCGGCGCCGATCTGAACTTCATCGGCACGATCCTGGCGGACATCTTCGTCGGGAAGATCACCAAGTGGAACGATCCGGCCATCGCCAAGGACAATCCCGGTGCCACCCTTCCCGGCAGCGACATCACCGTGGTGCACCGGGCCGACGGCTCGGGGACCTCGTACATCTGGTGCGATTATCTGGCCAAGGTCTCGCCCGAGTACAAGGCCAAGGTGGGCGTGGCCACGGCGGTGAACTGGCCGGTGGGGCTGGGAGGGAAGGGGAACGAGGGTGTCGCGGGTCTGGTGAAGCAGACGCCCGGCTCGATCGGCTACGTCGAGCTGATCTACGCCCTGCAGAACAAGATCCCGTTCGGCGCCGTGAAGAACTACGACGGCAACTTCGTGCGCGCCTCGCTCGAATCGGTCTCCGCCGCGGCGGCGGTGGCCGCCGACAAGATGCCGCCTGACTTCCGGGTGTCGATCACCAACGCTCCCGGGAAGGACGTCTACCCGATCGCGTCGTTCACCTGGATCCTGCTGTACCAGAACCCGAAAGACAAGGCGAAGTCGAAGATGATGCTCGACTTCATGAAGTGGGCGCTGTCGGACGGGCAGAAGCTCTGCGGGGATCTCGGGTACGCCCCTCTGCCGGCGAACGTCGCGACCATGGTCGCGACCGCGCTCAACAGCGTCAAGTAGCCGCGCCGTGAGGCGGTGCGGACCGATAGGATGATCACCCCGGTGGCGTCGGGCCGGCGCGCGCGCGAGCGCGGCGGCTTCCGGCTCGGCACGGGGGCGGTGGCGCTGCTCGTTCCGCTGCTGGTGGCGGGGATTGCCATCGTCCTGACCTGGGACTCCCTGCTGTCCGTCCGGCAGTTCGGTCTGCGCTTCTGGGTGAACAGCACCTGGGACCCGGTGGCCGGAATTTTCGGCGCCTTCCCGTTCATCTGGGGGACGCTCTACTCGTCGCTCCTGGCGCTTCTCCTGTCCACGCCGATCGCGCTCGGAATCGCGGTCTTCCTGTCGGACCTGTCACCACGACCGCTGCGCCAGCCCCTGGTCTTCCTGACCGAGCTCCTGGCGGCGATCCCGTCGATCGTCTACGGCCTGTGGGGCATCTTCGTCCTGGTGCCGGCGGTGCGCCGGATCGAATCGCTCACCCCGCCCTGGCTGCGGCGGCTCCCTCTGTTCGAGGGACCGCCCCTGGGGGTCGGCCTCCTGGCGGCCGGGCTGATCCTGTCGGTCATGGTCATCCCGTTCACCGCCAGCGTCGCCCGGGAGATCCTCAAGGCGGTCCCCGCGAACCAGCGGGAGGGCGCCTACGCCCTGGGTGCCACGCGCTGGGAGGCGATCCGGATGGCGCTGTTCTACGGGCGGCAGGGGATCATGGGCGCCGTCATGCTCGGCCTCGGCCGGGCCCTCGGCGAGACCATGGCGGTCACCATGGTGATCGGTTACGCTCCGAGGGCGTCGCTGTCGCTGTTCGCTCCGCAGTACACCATGGCGGCGGTCATCGCCAACGAGTTCAGCGAGGCGGCCGACGATCTCTACCTGCACGCGCTCGTGGAGATCGGTCTGGTGCTGTTCATCATCACCATCGTGATCAATACCATGTCGCGTCTTTTGATCTGGCGCGTCGGGTCGGAGCGCGCATGAACGGAACGCGCCTGCGGCGGCGCCTCGTTTCGGCGGCGGCGGTGGGGTTCTGCGTCCTGTCGGTCGTCCTGGCGCTCGTGCCGCTCGGCTTCATCCTGTTCTTCGTCCTGAAGGAGGGGCTGCCGGCGCTGACCTTCGACTTCCTGACGCGGCTGCCGAAGCCGGTCGGGGAGCAGGGCGGCGGGATGGGCAACGCCATCGTCGGTTCGTCGATCCTGATCGCCCTGGCAGGTCTCATCGCCGTGCCGATCGGCATCGTCTCGGGAATCCACCTGGCGGAGTTCCGGGCGGGCCGCCTGGCGACGGTGGTCCGGTTCGCCGCCGACGTGCTGAACGGGGTGCCGTCGATCGTCATCGGGATCTTCGCCTACAGCATCGCGGTCATGCCGTTCAGCCGATTCAGCGCCCTCGCCGGCGGCGTGGCGCTCGGGATCATGATGATCCCGATCATCGTGCGCACCACCGAGGAGCTTCTCAACCTGGTGCCCCCGTCGCTGCGCGACGGCGCCCTGGCGCTGGGGGCGACGCGGGCGCGCGCCGTGTTCAGCGTCATCCTGCCCGCGGCGTTGCCCGGGATCCTGACCGGTGTGCTGGTCGCCCTCGCCCGGATCGCGGGTGAGACGGCGCCGCTCCTGTTCACCGCCTTCAACAACCGGTTCTGGTCGGCGCGTCTCAATCAGCCGATCGCGTCGTTGACGGTGCAGGTCTATACTTACGCGATCTCTCCGTATGATGACTGGCACCGCCAGGCGTGGGCCGGCGCGACCGTCCTGATCGGCGCGGTCCTCCTGTTCTCCCTCCTGGCGCGCACCGCGATCCGCCGACTCGAGCGGATGCATCACGCATGAGAGGGGCCGCCGTGAACGAGATCTCGATCGCGCCGAAACCGAAGACCCGACGCCCGGGCGTCCCGGCGGCGGAGGAGCCGATGATCGAGATCGACCGGCTGTGCCTGTCCTACGGCGACAAGCCGGCCCTCAAGGGGATCTCGATGCGCATCGCGAAGAACCGGGTGACCGCCTTCATCGGCCCCTCGGGCTGCGGCAAGTCGAGCCTCCTGCGCTGCCTCAACCGGATGAACGATCTGATCGACGGGGTCCGCATCACCGGCGCCATCCGCATCGCCGGCACCGACATCCAGGGCCCGGCCGTCGACGTGACGCACCTGAGGAAGCGCGTCGGCATGGTGTTCCAGAAATCGAACCCCTTCCCGAAGTCGATCTATGACAACGTGGCCTACGGCCCCCGCATCCTGGGCGTGCGCTCCCGGAGCGAGATCGAGACCCAGGTCGAATCGAGCCTGCGGTCGGCGGCCCTGTGGGACGAGGTGCGGGACCGTCTGTACGAGAGCGCCCTGCGGCTGTCCGGGGGCCAGCAGCAGCGGCTGTGCATCGCCCGCGCGCTGGCCGTCGAGCCCGAGGTCCTGCTGATGGACGAGCCCTGCTCGGCCCTCGACCCGATCGCCACGGCGAAGATCGAGGAGCTGATGGACGAGCTGAAGGTCCGGTATACGATCGTGGTGGTGACGCACAACATGCAGCAGGCGGCGCGGGCCTCGGACTACACCGGCTTCCTGCTCCTCGGGGAGCTGATCGAATTCAAGGACACGCCGGCGCTGTTCACCACCCCCGTTGATCGCCGCACCGAGGACTACATCACGGGACGCTTCGGATGACCCAGCACACCAGCCGGCACTACGAGCAGGAGCTGCAGGCCCTCAAGGAGAAGATCCTCCTCCTGGGGGGCAAGGTCGAGGAGATGATCGCCTCCGCCATGAAGTCCCTGCTGAACCGCGACCCCGATCTGGCCCGGCGGGTGATCGCCTCCGACCGGGAGGTCGACGCCGCCGAGCTGGACAGCGATCATCTCTGTCTGAGCCTGCTGGCGCTGCGCCAGCCCGCCGCCTCCGACCTGCGCTTCATCGCCACGGCGCTGAAGATCGTGACCGACCTGGAGCGCATCGGCGACCTGGCGGTGAACATCGCCGAGCGCTCCATCGAGCTGAACGAGGAGCCGCCGCTCAAGCCGTACATCGATATCCCGCGCATGGCCACGGCCGCCTCGTCGATGGTGGGCCGGGCGCTGGATGCCTTCGTGCGGCGCGACCCGGTCCTGGCGCGCGAGGTGCTGGGCTCCGATTCGGCCGTCGACCAGCTCAATGTGCAGCTGTTCCGCGAGCTCCTCACCTACATGATCGAGGAGCCGAGGAACGTCACCCGTGCCCTGCGCATCACCTTCATCGCCAAGTACCTCGAGCGCATCGCCGACCACGCCACCAACATCGCCCAGATGGTCATCTTCATGTGCGAGGGGCGTGATGTGCGGCACCCGGCGGCCCAGGAAGGCGAGGCGGAAGAGTTCTAGAGTGTGGCGGCGGCCCGGCGGGACCGGCCCGAGACCATGCGCCGGATCTTCTTCTTCGCCCGGTTCTCGATCAACCGGACCGCCTCCCGCGACAAGCCGAGCTCGCCGCCGATCTCCCGCAGCGACAGCACCCGTCCGCGCCGCAGCCCGAATCGATCGGCCAGAACCCGGCGCTCCCGCTCACCCAGAGCCTCGAGGGCGACGCGCACGCGCGCGCGACCCTCGGCGCGGATCAGGGCGGCCTCGGGGCTGGGCGTGCGGACATCCACGAGAGATTCGTGGAACGGGAGTTCCGAGTGGTCGCCGGTCGTCTGATCGACCGAGAGCTCCCTGGTCTTCATCTGAAGGATCCGATCGACGCGCGCGGTCGTGGTTTGAAGGTGTCTCGCGACCTGGTCACGCCCGGCGTCGCGCCCCAGGTCGCGCGACAGCTCACGCTCGGCATCGAGCACCAAACGGATCTGCCTGAGCTGTGTGTGCGGCAGGCGGACGGCGGCCGCCTGGTTCGACACCGCGTCCAGGATCGCCTTGCGGATCCACCACACGGCGTAGGTGATGAAGCGGGTGCCGCGCGCCGGATCGAAATGCCGCGCCGCCTCCAGGAGCCCGAGGTTCCCCTCGCTGATCAGGTCTTCCAGCGCCACCCCCAGCCCGGAGTAACGCCGCGCCACGCGCACCACGAAGGCCAGATTGGCCGTCACCAGGTCGCCGCGTGCAGCGTACCGGCCGATCTCCTGCAGGTAGATCGACAGCGACGAGCGCGCACGCCCCGGATCATGGATCGGTGTGGACATGAGATCTCCTCCCTGCGACGGGGCCATCATGTCCCGCGCCGTCAGACGGCCGCGTGCCGGTCCGGTGACTATGAGGTGACTAGGACCCCCCGGCGAGGAGACGGAGGATGCGTGGGGTGAGATGGAAGATCATCCGCCCCGCGCCGGGGCGCGGCACGCCCTCGTGATCGATCCGGCACAGGCCTCCCTTCTTGAACTCCAGGAACAGGTCGGAGCGGGGCTCGACGATCATGGCGCCCGCCAGCCGCGACAGGTCGGGCTCGTGCCCGACCAGAAGAACCGAGGCGTCGGCAGGGATCGAGGCGAGCGCCGCGAACACGCCGCCCGCACCGCCGCCGGGCGACAGGGGGCGCAGGGCCCGCCGCGGCGGACGCGGGCTGAGCGACGTCGCGACGATGCGGGCCGTCTGCCGGGCCCGCACGAACGGCGAAGTCAGGACGAGATCAAAACGCAATCCGAGGACGCGCATGCCGCGCGCGGCCCTCGCCATCTTGCGACGGCCCTCGTGCGTCAGGGGACGGTCGGAATCGGCGGGATACCTGCGCGGGTCACGCGGTCCGGCGATGGCGTGGCGCAGAAGATAGACGCGCATCACGGCGGGCGGCGGGCGCCGCGATCAGTCCTGCGACGGTCCGCTGGCGGCGCGGGCCGGGGCCTCGTCGGCGGACCGTGGAGCGCTCACCGGCGCCGCCACCTCGTCCTCTTCGGCCTCGAACAGCAGGGGGCGGATCGTGTCCAGACTCGTCGAGAGGACCTGCATGCGGCGATCGTCCAGAAGCGCCTGGACCCGACGCCGGATGCGCGCCTGGATCTCGTCCACGCCGAGGGTGGCGTCGACCGTCACGAAGCCGAACTCGCGGGCCATCCTGTTGTACTGGCGGATCAGACGCCACTGATACTTGCGGAACGACTCGAACAGGTCGGTACCGAGATGCATGTCCATGCCGGATTCCCAGTAATCGATGCCGCGGCTTCCCAGGACACGCCGCACCAGCGTGTCGGCGTCGGTCTTCAGATAGAGCGTCAGGTCGGGAACCAGCGCGAAGCCGAAGACGCTCCGGATCCACACCGGGTCGGCGCCGCGCACCACGCTGCGGGCGAAGGCGGTGAACACGTAGCGGTCGGCCAGCACCACGAACCCGGAGCGCAGCGCCGGCAGGATGATCTTCTCCAGCCGGTCGGCGAAATCGGTGGCGTACAGCAGGCTGAAGGTGAGCTGGTTCAGGTTGTGTCCGGCCTTGGCGGCGCCGATCGTCTCGGACATCAGCTCGGAGCGCGTCCAGCCGGTCTCGATGACGCCGTAACCCTGGACCTCGAGCCACTCCTTGAGGAGAGCGACCTGGGTGGTGCGACCGACGCCGTCGGTGCCCTCCAGGGTGATCAGCGTGCCCTTGAGATCGCGGACGTCGGCGTACGGCAGACCGTGGCCGAAGAACCTCGCGCCGTCCTTGCCGGGAATCATGAGGCCTCCGCCAGACCGGTCTCGTTGTAAAGCCGGGCCACGATGGACCTCACCTGTTGCTGCTGGCTGTCGATGCTGCGCGTGCCGTCGATGACCCGGAAGCCGAACTCTTCGGTGATCCGATCGTACTCCTCGATGACGCGGCCCTGGAACATGCGGAAGCTCTCGACGGGGTCCGGGCTCAGGCCGAGATCCATGCCGGCCTCGTAGAACTTGATCTTCGCCCGGGAGCCCAGGATGCGGTCCACCGCGACGTCGATCGGCACGCGGAAGTAGAAGGCCGCGTCCGGCTTGACGGCGAAGGAGTAGAGATCGCGCGCCCAGCGCGGATCGACGCCGCGCGCGCTGTCCCGCGCGAAGGCGGTGTAGATGTACCGGTCGGCGAGGACCGTGATCCCCGATTTCAGGTACGGGATGATGCGGTAGGTCAGCCGGTCGGCGAAATCGGTGGCGTGCAGCAGGCTGAAGGTCGTCGGGGTGAGCAGATTCTTCTTCTTGCCGCGCTTGGTGGCCTGCCGCACCAGGTCGGAGGAGTTCCACTCGGTGAACACGACCTGATGCCCGCGCGCCTGCAGCCACTTGTGCAGCAGCTTGATCTGGGTGCTCTTGCCGGAGCCGTCGATGCCCTCGACGACAATCAACCTGCCCCGCCGGAGCGCTGGTCGGCCGTTCGCCATCCTCTTCCCGTAGGGTATGAAGCCGACACTATACCCGAACTCCCTTCCGGCGTTCTGTGACAACAACGTGACAACTTGGAAAATTCGCCGTAGAGAAGAGCGTCCCGATCGCCCTTAACCTCAGGTGATCCTGTATGATGCGCGCATGATCGAGCAGGCGCGGACGATCATCGCCGGGCGCGGCCGCAGCGTGCTGAAGGCGAGGCGGCGGGCGCTCGAGGAGGCGGACGCGGAGGCCATCCACCATCTGCGGGTCGCCACGCGCCGTCTCCAGGCCGCCCTCGACATCTTCGGACCTGACCTTCCAGACCGCGAGCGCCGTCGCCTTGATCGGCGGGCGCGCACCATCAGACGGAAGCTCGGAGCGCAGCGGAACGCCTGCGTGGTGCTGGAGGTGCTCTCGAAGGTCAGTCCCCGGCTGCGGCGCGACGAAAAGCGCTTGGCGGCCGGCCTGAAGCGCCGGCTCGGGAAAACCATTGCTGCGGGACGGCACGCCGGCCGGCGGCAGGGGCTTCCCGGTCTGCGCAAGCGCTTGGCGGCGTTGCTCGGCGCGCTGCGGCGCGATCGCGCTGCGACGCGCTCCAGCCCCGCACCCGCGATCGATCCGGCGCGCGCCGGCGCCGTGCTGCGGGCCTGCCGGGAGGCGCGTAACGGGGGCGCGGAGGCGCTGCACCGGCTGCGCATCGCGATCAAGCGCCAGCGCTACGCCATGGAGATCCTGGCGGAGGCCGGGGTCGGCGGTCTGCGGCCGGCGATCCGCGAGGCCCGGGTGCTGCAAACCCATCTCGGTGATCTGCACGATGTCGATCTGCTGATCGACCTGGTTCATCAGGAGGCCTATCGCCCCGGGGGCGGCAGTCTGCTGCGCCGGCTGCTGCGCCGCCGCAGCCGCCAGGCCGAGCGCGTGATGAGCCGGTTGTCCCGTTACCGGCCCGTGACCGGGAGCGGCGCGATGGGCAGGACGGCCGGCCGCCAGGCCGGACCACGCTCCGGGGGGCCCCGCCCGGAGGCGGGACCGAGGGCGGCGGCATGAAGCGGACCGTGCTGGGCGTGGTGGACATCGGTTCGAACACCATCCGGTCGCTGATCGTCGAGGCGGCGCCCGACGGCGCCTGGCGCACCCTGGACGACGAGCGCGAGATGGCGCGCCTCGCCGCGGGGCTCAACCGCCAGGGAAGGCTGTCGCCCGGCGCCATCCGGCGTGCGGTCGCCGTCCTCAAGAGGATGGCCGAGATCGCCCGCGGACGCGGCGTCGAGCGCATGTCGGTGGTCGCGACCAGCGCCATCCGCAACGCCGCCAACCGGCGAAGCTTCGTGGAGCGCGTGCGCGCGGAGACCGGTCTGCGGGTGCGCGTGATCTCGGAGCAGGAGGAGGCCGAGCTGGCCTTCGAGAGCGCGGCGCGCAGCTTCGATCTCGGCGATCACCCGTGCGCCGTGGCCGACGTCGGCGGCGGCAGCACCGAGGTGATCCTGGCCCTCGGGAGCCACATCCAGCAGGTCCACTCCCTGCGGCTCGGGGCCGTCGTCCTGACGGAGGAGTGCCTGACGTCCGACCCGGTGAGGCGGCGCGAGTTCAAGGCGATGCGCCGCCGCGTGCGCAAGGCGATCGAGGCGGCGGGTATCGAAGCGGACCCGCCGCCGCAGTTCCTGATCGCCTCGGGCGGCACGGCGGCCACGGTGGCGCAGATGACGATGGCGCGGCAAGGGCTGGCGGGCCGGCCGGTGCAGGGCTTCGAGATGACCCAGGCGGAGCTGCTGCACCTGCGCGAGGCCCTGCTGCGCCGCGGTCTCGCCGAGCGCCGCGGGATGCCGGGGCTGTCACCCGACCGCGCCGACATCATCATCGCCGGCGTGACCATCCTGTACGAGCTGATGGTCCGTCTCAAGGTCAACGCGCTGCGGATCAGCGCGCACGGCATCCGCCACGCGCTTCTGGGGCGCATGATCTCCCGGCGGTTCCGCACCGCGGAGCCGCCGGCCCGGCCGCGCCGGCTCGCCGCAGCCGAGGCGTTCGCGCGCTCGCTGCACGTCGAGGAGGCGCACGGGCGGCAGGTGCAGCGCCTCGCGGTGTCGCTGTTCGACCAGGTCTCAGGGCCGCTCGGTCTCGACCCGGGCGCGCGCGACCTCCTGGCGTCCGCGGCGCTCCTGCACGACGTCGGGTACGTCGTCGCCTTCCGCGGCCACCACAAGCACACTTACAGACTCATCGCCCACGCGCAGCTCGACGGCTTCACGCCGCGCGAGCGCGAGATCATCGCCCTGGTGGCGCGTTACCACCGCCGCTCGGGTCCGAAGAAGAGCCACCGCGGCTGGGCCGCCCTCGGTCGCGGGGACCGGCGGCTGGTGCGCGGCCTGGCGGCTCTGCTGCGCATCGCCGACGCCCTCGACCGGCGGCACTCGCAGAGGGTCCTCGACGTCCGCTGCCGGCTGACCCGCCGGCGGGCCCGCTTCGCGGTCGTGTCGGGCGTCGACCCGGGCGTGGAAATGCACGCGGCCGAAGCGAAATCGAATCTGTTCCGCAAGGTGTTCGAACGCGACGTCCGCTTCGCCGCGGCCCGCGTGCGGAAGGCCGAACGGGAGCCGGCGGCCGCTCCGAGACTCCGTCTGCTACGGCGTCTGAGCGCCTGAGCCGGGCGGCGCGGGCTCGTCGCCGGCCGGGGCCGGCGCGTGCGGCGGGTGGAGGCCGAGGTCACCCGCAGCGGGAACTGTACCGGCCGGGCTCCGTCCAAAATGTGAGCAATCCGTGACGAACAGGTGACAAGCGCGCTTCCGATTAGGCCCCGCCTCGGGGTATCATGGGGAGTCGCTTCACAAACGAGGACAGTCAACGATTGGATCCGGCAGGAGGTGCATCATGGCTTTGCGCATAGGGGACGAGGCCCCCGATTTCACGGCCCAGTCGACCCAGGGCCCCATCAGGTTTCACGAGTGGATCGGGGACGGATGGGCCATTCTGTTTTCGCATCCGAAGGACTTCACGCCGGTGTGCACGACCGAGCTGGGGTACATGGCGGGTCTGAAGCCGGAGTTCGACAAGCGTCGCTGCAAGATCATCGGCCTGAGCGTCGACTCGGTCGATGACCACGGACGATGGTCCAAGGACATCGAGGAGACCCAGGGGCACGCCGTCAACTACCCGATGATCGGTGATTCGGATCTCAAGGTCGCCAAGCTCTACGACATGATCCATCCCAATGCAACCGGTGAGGCCAAGGGACGGACCGCCCAGGACAACGCGACCATCCGCTCCGTGTTCATCATCGGCCCCGACAAGAAGATCAAGGCGATGCTGACCTATCCGATGAGCACGGGCCGCAATTTCGACGAAGACCTGCGTCTGCTGGATTCAATCCAGCTCACGGCAAAATTCAAGGTCGCGACGCCGGTCAACTGGAGGCAGGGTCAGGACGTGATCATCGTTCCGGCGGTGGGGGAGGAGGAAGCGAAGCAGCGGTTCCCCGGAGGCTGGAAGACCTCCAAGCCCTACATCCGCACGGTCCCGCAGCCGAAGTAAGGCCGCCGCTCAGGGGTGCAGCGGACAGAGCGAACCGTCAGGGATGGTCTGCGTCCGACTGCGGTCCCGAACGGTCACTCGCCGCAGGCGTTCTCCGCGTCAACCTCGTAATAAAAAAGCTCAACCGCACCCGGAAGTTCCGCGTCGCCGGATCCCACTGAATCGGGGCGCCGCCCGTCCTGCCGGATCGTGCGTCACCTGCCTGCTACCTGAGAGTCACGCGATCTTCATCCGGAGGATTCACATTGCATGCGTGCGGCCCGGATGGGCCGGGCCATGGGAGGATCCATGAGAGTCGAAGACGAGGTCGCGGGAGAGGTTCTGGTGGTGCGCAATGCGTTTCGCTCGTGCGTCGAGGTGCACATCAAGGGCACGGCCCCGGAAGACTATCGGGTGATCCGGCTGGCGCGGAACGAAGCCCGGCAGCTCGCAGCGTTGATCCTCTTCCAGGCGGAGAGGCTGGAGGGGGGGCGCGCGCGGCGTGTGGCCACGTACGATGAGATCGAGTCGGAAAGCGCCTGAGAAATCAGTTGCGCTCAGGCCGCCGGCGCGGAGCCGGGTACTTCAGCCGCATCTCTTCGAGCGCCGCCACGATGTGCCCGGACACGATCAGATTCCGGTACCACTTCTTGTTCGCCGGCACGATGTGCCACGGCGCACAGCGGGTGTTGCAGCGATGGATGGCGTCCTCATAGGCCGCCATGTAGTCGTCCCACCGTTTACGGTTCTCCCAGTCGACAGGGTCGAACTT
>QHXY01000361.1 GCA_003223145.1 Acidobacteriota bacterium | reverse complement strand
GCGCGCCCCCTTCCAGCGCTCGTCCTTCTCCTGCATCACCGGGTACTTGTGATAGAAGGAATTGAAGCGCTGCGCCAGGTTGAAGGCGTACTTGGCGATCTGCGACAGCTCCAGAGTGTCGACCGCCTGGGCGACCGTTTCACGGAAGCGGGCGATTTGCGTCATGAGCGCCCAGTGCTCCTCGGCCGTCTCGCCCGGCGGCAGGTCGAATGGGGTCTCCAGAGCCAAGCGCGCAGCCGCCGACTCGTCCGGGCCGCCGGTCGCTGCCATCTTTTCGAAGATGCCGCTGGCTCGGACCACGGCGTATTGAAGATAGGGGCCGGTCTCCCCGTCGAATGACAGCGCTTCGTCGAAGTCGAAGGCCAGGACCTTGTTGCGCGTGAACTTCACCATCAGGTAGCGCAGGGCGCCGATCGAGATGTCGCGCGCCAGCGCGGCCGTCTCCTCCGTGGCGAGATCGGGGTTGCGCGTCCGGACCTCCGCGAGCGCCTGCTTCTCGAGGGCGTCGAGCAGGTCGTCTGCCTTGACGCCCAGCCCGCGCCGGCCCGACATCTCGATGAAGGCCCGCCGCCGGTCGTCGTCGGACAGTGACACGCCCAGCTTCTCGGCGCTCTTGGGCGTCAGCGCCACCATCTCATAGGCGAAATGGGTCGACCGGGCCGCCTGCTCCGCGTGACCCAGCGCCTTCAGCCCCTCCACCACGATCGCCTGCAGATAGCCCTGCCGGACGTCGATGACGTTGTAGACCCGCGAGGCGCCGCCAAAGCGCGGATGATCTTGATCTTTCTCAAGCGGATTGCTCGTCGTGGTCCACACGGGGTGCCCTGCTGGGTCGTCACGAAATTTGCCATAGCCAAAATCGCGACCGAGCAGCCCGAACTTCCAGAGCTGGTAGGCGATGTCCTTGCCGACGTAGGTCACCGTGCCGTTGCTGCGCACGATGATCTTCTCGCCCTCCTTGAGATCGGCGAAGCCGGGACCCTGCAGGGCCATGACCCAGCATCCCTGGCGCTCGCCCGACTCCACCTTCTCGATCGCCCCCTTCTTCTTGAGGAGATCGAATGCCGTGTCCCAGAAGCGGTACGCCAGGATGTCGCTCTCCCACGGCAGCAGGTCATAGCGCACGCCGAGGCGCGCCATCGTGTCGAGGTGACAGTTGACGATGCGCCGCGTCAGGTATACCGCCAGCTCGGCGTCGGGACCCTGGCGTTCCTCCAGGTGCTTCAGCACCTCGGCCCGCAGCTTGGCGATCTCGGGTCGCGCCGTGTACATCTCGGTGACCCGCGCGTACAGGTCCCAGCAGAAATAGTCGAACCTTCCCGCGACCGCCTGCGCCTCTTTCAAACCCTCCTTGCGGATTTCGCGGAACCCGATGACGATGTCGGCGACCTGGACCCCCGTGTCGTCGATGTAGTTCTGCACCTCGACCGGATGGCCGAAGAAGCGCAGACAGCGCCCCAGCGTGTCGCCCAGGACGGCGTTCCTGAGATGGCCGATGTGCGCCGCCTTGTTCGGATTGATGTTCGTGTGCTCGACGATGATCTTGCCCGCGCCCCCGGCCGGGCGCAGCGGCGCGGCGATCTCGCGCGCCAGCGCACGCGCCGCCGCGCCCCGGTCGAGAAAGATGTTCAGATAGCCCGCGCCGCCGACGTCCACGCGCGCGACTCCCGGCAGGGGAGGGAAGGCCGCCGCCAGCTCCTGCGCGATCTGCCGCGGCGGCCGCCGGAGTGTCTTCGCCAGCTCGAAGGCGACGGGCGAGGCGAGATCGCCCATACCGGACTGCGGGGGGTATTCGACCGTCATCGTCCCCGGCGTGAATTTGTAGCGCACACGCAGCAACTCCTCGAGCGCCCGCGCGACTTCCTGCTTGATCACTTCCACGTCGCGTCCTCCGCGGGCGAAGTATATCAGCGCGGCAGGCGCGCACGCCCGCCGGCATGGACGCTCCGGCCCGGTCCGAAGTCGCTGATATAGAATGAACCTGTGTGCCCGACTTGCCGGCCGTTTGCTCTTTGCGCCTTCGTGCTGATCACGACGATCGTTGCCCAGGTTTCGTGCGCACCCGCGGGCGACACGTCGTCTTCTCCACCTGGTCCGGCGTCTCCGGCGGCCGGCGCGTCCCGCGTCCCACCGATCGAGACCGGTCTGCAGCTGTTCAGGCAGGGCGACCTGAAAGGGGCCGAGCCGTACCTGGCGGAGGCGCTCAAGAGCGCCCCGCGCGACCGGCGAATCCTCGAGCTGCTCGGCTCGATCTACGCCCGCACCGATCGTCCGAAGCAGGCAGAGGACAGTTTCCGCGTCGCCCTGGCGGTCGAGCCCGCCTCGGTCGGTGCCCGGCTCGGTCTCGCCGCGGTGCTCGTCGACACCGGCCGGTACGATGACGCGCAGGTGATGCTCTCCGACGTGCGGCGCAGCGATCCCGGCAACATGACGACGCGGCTGAAAGGGGCGCTCCTGGACGCGCGTCTCGGCCGCACCGCCGAGGCCGAAGCGGGGGCGCGCCAGGTCCTCGCCCGGCAGCCGGACAGCGCCGAGGCGCATTACGTCCTGGGTCTGGCGCTGGAGCAGCGCGCCGCCTTCGCCGAGGCGGCCGGCGAGATGCGTCGCGTCCACGCGCTCGCACCGGGGCACCCCGGGGCGCTCAGCCACCTGGTGACCATCGAGACGCGGCTTGGACGCACGGCGGAGGCCGCCTCCTGGCGCAGGATGCAGCAGGAGGCGCTGGCCCGCCTGCACGTGGAGAACCGCGTGCGCGACCAGCGCCTGAAGGCGGTGGAGGCGTTCAACCGCGAAGACTACAAGGCGGCGCTCCAGGAGTTCCTGGCAATTGCCCGGGAGGATCCGAACGACCCGCAAGTCTATTTGCACCTCGGGTCGACCTACATGGCGCTCGGCAACCTCGACGAGGCGAAACGCGCCCTGGACCGCTGCCTGGCGATCGAGCCGCGCAACGACCGGGCCCTGGCGGAGCTCGGCCGCCTGCACGCCCTGGCTAACCGGCTCGACCAGGCGGTCGACACGCTGAAAAAGGCGATTGCGGTCAATCCCGAGTTCGCCGAGCCGCATTACTACCTGGCGGGCGTCTATATGGCGCGTGGCGAGCCCGATCGATTTCAGGAAGAAATGAAGATCT
>QHXY01000073.1:1462-6447 GCA_003223145.1 Acidobacteriota bacterium | reverse complement strand
CTGGTCCTGTCGCACAACAAGACGCTGGCGGCGCAGCTCTACCAGGAGTTCCGGCGCTTCTTCCCGGACAACGCGGTGGAGTACTTCGTGTCGTACTACGACTACTACCAGCCGGAGGCCTACGTGCCGCAGTCGGACACCTATATCGAGAAGGAGGCCACGATCAACGACGAGATCGACCGGATGCGGCATTCCGCCACGCGCTCACTGTTCGAGCGCCGCGACGTGGTCATCGTGGCCTCCGTGTCGTGCATCTATGGCCTCGGTTCGCCCGAGGCGTACCACGGGATGATGCTCATGCTCGAGCCGGGGCAGGAAATCGACCGGGACGCCATGCTCCGGAAGCTGGTCGAGATCCAGTACGAGCGGACCACGTTCGATCTCGAGCGCGGCAAATTCCGGGTGCGCGGAGACGTGGTCGAGATCTTCCCGTCCTACGACGACGTCGCCGTGCGCGTCGAGATGTTCGGCGACCAGATCGACACCCTCTCGCTCATCGACCCGGTGCGAAGCTGCACCGCGTGCCGATCTACCCGAACTCGCACTACGTCACGCCGCGCGACCGGCTGCTGAAGGCGATCGATGCCATCAAGGCCGAGCTGCAGGAGCGGCTGGCGCAGCTCGAACGGGATGGGAAGCTGCTGGAGGCGCAGCGGCTGCATCAGCGCACCATGTTCGACCTGGAGATGATCAAGGAGGTCGGCTACTGCTCGGGGATCGAGAACTACTCGCGTCACTTGACGGGCCGTCAGCCGGGGGAGCCGCCGCCAACGCTTCTCGACTATCTGCCCAAGGATCATCTGATGATCATCGACGAGAGTCACGTCAGCGTCCCCCAGCTGCACGGCATGTACTGGGGCGACCGGAGACGCAAGGAGACCCTGGTCGACTACGGTTTTCGCCTGCCGTCGGCGATCGACAACCGGCCGCTGCGCTTCGAGGAGTTCGAGGAGCGCGTCATGCAGCGTCTGTACGTCTCCGCCACGCCCGGTCCGTACGAGCTGGAGAAGGCCGGGGGCGAGGTGGTCGAGCAGGTGATCCGGCCCACCGGTCTGATGGACCCCGAGATCGAAGTCCGTCCGGTGCGCAACCAGGTGGACGATCTCCTGCACGAGATCCGCCAGCGCGTGGACCGGAGCGAGCGCGTCCTGGTCACCACCCTCACCAAGAGAATGGCCGAGGAGCTGACCCGCTACTACAGCGATCTGGGGGTGAGGGTGGAGTACCTGCACTCGGACATCGACACGCTCCAGAGGGTGCAGATCCTCAGGAACTTGCGCAAGGGGGAGTTCGACGTCCTGGTGGGGGTCAACCTGCTGCGTGAAGGCCTCGACCTCCCCGAGGTGTCGCTGGTCGCCATCCTCGACGCCGACAAGGAGGGCTACCTGCGATCGGCCGGGTCGCTCATCCAGACCTGCGGCCGCGCCGCGCGCAATGTCCGTGGGAGGGTCTTGATGTACGCCGACGTGGTGACCGAGTCGATGCGCGCGGCGCTCGAGGAGATCAACCGCCGCCGCGCCATTCAGGCGGAGTACTACCGCGAGCATGGCATCACCCCCGAGACCATCGTCAAGGCGATCGACGAGGTCCTCGGCGTCGTCTACGAGGCCGACTACCTGAGGGTGCCGGTCGAGGGGGACGAAGGGAAGGAGGCCGGCCGCAGACCCGAGGAGATCGAGGCGGAGATCACCCGCCTGCAGGAGGACATGCGCGCCGCGGCCGAGCGCCTGCGCTTCGAGGAGGCCGCCGCGCTGCGGGACCGCATCCGTTATCTGAAGAAGATCCTCGTGGTCGCCGCCTCCTGAGGCCCGACCGCACCGCGCGTTATCATCATGAGCGACATGGACACGCAGACGCCCGCCCGCCTGAAGCTCGACGACCTGCCCGACGCGCCCGGGGTCTATCTGTATCGCGACCGGCGCGGGGCGATCGTCTACGTCGGCAAGGCCCGCTCGCTGAAAGGCCGGGTGCGCTCCTACTTTCAGGAATCGTCGGCGGGGCAGGCGCCGAAGACCGACGCCCTCCTGGACGAGATCCACGACCTCGAGTACATCGTCACCCGCACCGAGGTCGAGGCGCTCATCCTCGAGAACAACCTCATCAAGAAGGAGCGGCCCCGCTTCAACATCCGGCTGCGGGACGACAAGAACTTCCCGTACCTCAAGATGACGACAGCCGAGAGGTTTCCCCGGGTGGTCCTGGTGCGCCGGGCGCGTCTGGACGGCAACGCTTACTTCGGTCCGTACGTCCCTGCCTCGACGGCGCGCCGCACCATCCAGATGGTGGCACGGCACTTCAAGGTCGCCACCTGCTACCTGGAGGACATGGACGGCACACGGCCGCGGCCGTGCCTGCTGTACCAGCTCAACCAGTGTCTGGGCCCGTGCGCCGGGCTGGTGGACGACGCCGAGTACGCTCAGGCGGTGCAGGACGCCCGGCTGTTCCTGGAGGGGCGCAACCGGGATCTCCTGAAGAGCCTGAAGGACAAGATGGCCCGGGCTGCGGCGGAGGAGCGCTTCGAAGCCGCGGCGCATTATCGGGATCTGGTGAAGGGCCTGCAGACGGCTCATGTGAAGCAGCGCATCGCCTCGGTCGGTCTCGAGGAGGAGGACTACGTTGCCTTCCACCGCGAGGGCGGGCTCGCCTCGGTGCAGATCTTCCAGATGCGCGGCGGTCAGGTGCAGGCCCGCCGGGAGTTCTCGTTCGAGGGGATCCGCGAGGGGGACGACGAGTTTCTGTCCACTTGCCTGACACGCTATTACGAGAGCGTGGAGTACATCCCGAAGACCATCTGCGTGCCCGTCGACCCGGCCTCGAGGGAGGTCCTGGAGGAGTGGCTGTCCGGCAGGAAGGGCTCGGGCGTGACCGTCCTGGCCCCCCGCCGCGGGCCGCGGCGGCGGCTCCTGGAGACGGCGGCGAAGAACGCCGGGATCTCGTTCGAGGCCATGTTTCGCGCTCCGCACACCTACGGGGTGGAGATCCTCGAGGGTCTTCAAGATACGCTGGGGCTTGACGAGCCGCCGCACCGGATCGAGTGCTTCGACATCTCGCACATCCAGGGAAGCGACCAGGTCGCGTCGATGGTGGCCTGGGAGGCGGGGCGGCCGAAGCGCTCCGACTACCGCCGCTTCAAGATCAAGACGGTGGAGGGGAGTGACGACTTCGCCGCCATGGGCGAGGTGGTCGGCCGGCGTTACGCGCGCCAGTTGCAGGAAGGGAAGGACCTCCCCGACCTGGTCCTGATCGACGGCGGCAAGGGTCAGCTGTCCTCGGCGGTCGCGGTCCTCGAGACTCTGGGCGTCGGCCATCTTCAGGTCGCCGCGATCGCCAAACGCGAGGAGGAGGTCTTCCTGGACGGACGCCGGGATTCGGTGCGCATCCCGCACGACTCTCCGATCCTGCATCTGATCCAGAGAATCCGCGACGAGGCGCACCGTTTCGCCGTCACCTATCACCGCAGGACGCGCTCGAAGCGCCTGCTGTCCACCGAGCTGACGACGATCGAAGGGGTTGGCCCCCGCCGCGCCCGGCCGCTGCTGCGCCGCTCCGGGTCGGTGCAGGCGGTGCGCGAGGCGCCTCTCGAATCGGTCGCCGAGGCGGTCGGCCAGGGCCTGGCCGAGAGGATCAAGACCCGTCTGGAACGGGGTCAGTCCGGGAGCTCTGTGATATAGTCCGCCGCCGATGGCGAAGAACGGCGCATCGTTCTTGTCCTCCGGACTCTTCCGATTCCTTCTCTTCGTGCTGTGCGCTCTGCTTCTGTGCGCGGGGGGGGCCGCTTTTCTGTTGTACAGCGTCACCCACCCGGCGCGCGACCGGGAGCGCATCGACCCGGCCGACCTGCTGCTGCGCACCGAAGACGTCACCTTCCGCGCCTCGGACGGAGTCCTGCTCTCGGGCTGGCTGGTCAAGGGAGCGCCGCGAGCACCGGTCATCATTCTCTGTCACGATCTGGGCGGGTCGCGTTCGACTCTCCTGGGCTCCGCGGTGTCGCTGAACCGGGTGGGGTACCCGCTGCTGGTGTTCGATTTCCGAGGCCATGGTGCGAGCGCCGGGTCGGGCTCGGACCTCGGGGTCAGCGAGAAGCGCGACATCGACGGCGCGGTCGCGTACCTCAAGGGCCGCGATGACATCGACGGCAGCCGCGTCGGTCTCTGGGGCATCGGCATGGGGGCGTACGCCGGCGCCCTGGCGGCGCTGGACAATCCGGAGATCGTGGCGCTGGCGCTGGACTCGCTCTACCCGGACGTGGGCACACAGCTCGATCGACTTGTGCAAGAGAGGATCCCGCCGGCGCTGCACGGCCTCATGCCGGCCCTGCACGCGGCGTACAAACCGTACCTGGCGCTGCGCTCGAAGACGCCGGCGCTGTCCTCGTCTCTCGCCGGTCTGGAAGGCCGGGATATTCTGCTGATCGCCGCGACCGATCCGCCCGACCGCTACCAGGAGGAGAAGGCGATCTACGCCGCCCTGCCGGAGGGTCCGAAGGGAGGCAAGAACCTCCTCGAGCTGAAGGCCTCCGTGGTCACCGGACTCTACGCCGAAGACAAGAAGACCTACGACAACGCCATCGTCCGCTTCTTCTCCGCCAGCCTGCCCAAGGGAGGCGCTGCGAAGACACCGGCGGGGAAACCGATTCAGGTCCTGGAGAGATGACATTCCGTTCGGGCGCCTCCAGGGCGCTCCAGACGCTCCTGCTCATCCCGGCGCTCGCCGCGCCCGCGTTCTGCGCTCCACCCCGTGCCGCCCCCGCTGGCGGCGCGAGCCCGCGCCGGAACGTCCTCCTGATCACCGTGGAGAGCCTGCGCGCCGACCACCTCGGCTGCTATGGGGGCGGGCCGAAGAGCACCCCGGCGATCGATGCTCTGGCGCAGCGCGGCGTCCGCTTCGAGCGCGCCTATACCGCGTCGGTTTCGACGGGGCCTTCCGTCGCGACCGTGCTGACCGGTGTCTATCCGGTCAGGCACGGACTGCGCGGCGATCTCGGG
>QHXY01000073.1:0-1448 GCA_003223145.1 Acidobacteriota bacterium | reverse complement strand
CGGCTGAAACAGGGCGTCCCGACGCTTGCCGAGGGCCTGGCGAAGGCGGGCTACAGGACCGGGGCGGTGGTCGCGTCGTTCCACGTCGACTCCGACCACAGCCTCGAGCGTGGCTTCCAGTCGTTCGACGACACGATGGAGGGTCTGGTCAAGCGGATCGCGGGGCGATCGAAGGAGCGCCGCGCCGACGAGGTCGTCTCGAAGGGTTTCAATTTCATCGACGCCGGCAAAAAAAGCCGGCGGCCGTTCTTCCTCTGGCTGGACTTCTACGACCCGCACTATGACTACGACCCGCCGGCGCCGCTGAAAAAGCAGTTCGAATCCGATCCCTATACGGGGGAAGTCGCCCACCTCGACGCGCAGATTGGCGTCCTGGTCGAGGGCCTGCACAGCCGGGGCCTCGACCTCTCTACGGACATTCTGTTCGTGGCAAGCCACGGGGAAGGTCTGGGGGATCACGGGGAGACCGGGCACGGAACCTACCTGTTCGAGACGACCGCCCGCGTGCCGCTCATCGTGATCCCGGCACCGGACAGGACCGGTCCGGGCCGCGACGCATCCAGGGCGGCGGGCGGAGCGCCGGAAGTCGTCAAGCAGACCATCGGCCTCATCGACGTGGCCCCGACGATCTACGCCCTCGCCGGCGTCACCCCGCCGGCTTCTCTCGACGGGCGCTCTCAGCGCGAGGTGGTGACGGGAGCCAAGCCGGGCGCGCCGGCGCAGCGGCTCTTCCTGGTCGAGGCGATGGAGCCACTCCTGGCGTACGGCTGGAGTCCGATGTACGCCGTGATCGAGGGTGATCACAAGATTGTCCAGGCAACCCGTGTCGAGGCGTTCGACCTCGGCTCAGACCCGGGCGAAACCAAGCCGATCCAGCCGATCCCTGACTGGGCCGAGCGGCTCAAGGCTTTTGGCCAGCCGCTGGCCAGGCAGCCGGAACTCGCCGAGCCCGAGAAAATGCGCATCCTGGAGGCCGCCGCGGCCCTTGACCTGCCGTGGAAGGACAGGCCCACCTGTCTGGAGAAGAATAGCTTCGCCGATCCACGCGATCGAATCGATCTCAATGATCGACTTTTCAGAGCCCGCGTCGCCATGGATCAGGGGATGATCGGTCTGGCGGGCACGCTGTCGCAGGAGGTGTTGCAGAGCGACCCCGGAAACTTCACGGCGCTGGAGCTGGTTTCGTTCCTGCTCGTGCGGAACGGACCGGCCCTGATGCTGATGGATTCACTCGAGGTCCTGCAGTGCAATTATCCGCTGCGGGGAAGCGGCTACCACATTTACGGGCACGAGATGCAGAAAGAGCGCAAATTCGACAAGGCGGAGAAGGCGCTCAACGTCTTCAAACTGATCGACCCCACGGGCGAGGAGCCGTATTACGATCTCGCAGGCGTTTACGCCGAGCAGGACCAGAGGGATCGGGCCTTCGAATATCTCGCCAAGGCAAT
>QHXY01000360.1 GCA_003223145.1 Acidobacteriota bacterium | reverse complement strand
CTCGCGCGTGTTGAAATCCGACGACGCCTCGACGCAGATGGCATTGTCGATCGACTCGTCGGGGAAGGCGAGCCGCGTGGCGTCCATGGCCAGGAACGCGCAGCCCGGGGCGTTCCGCCGGCAGGTGTCGAGCTGCTTGGTCGAGATGTTGATCGCCAGGATCGCCTCCTTGGGGTAGTACCTGAGGAGGTGCCTGGTGGTCGCGCCCTTGCCGCAGCCCACGTCCAGGATGGTGCCGTTCTTCTCGGGGAGGAAGGTGACGATCTTCTCGATCATGTTCTCGCAGGCCTGTTTGAGCGATCCCGTGCCGGGCGACCAGTAGCCGAGGTTGTGGAAGTCGCTCCCCTCGTACAGGTCCCGGGCCAGCTCCCCGTACATGCTACGGTCGTAACGTGAGTTGATGATCTGATCGAATCGCGCGCCCGGCGTGCTCACGACCGCCCGCCACCCATCGGCCGCGACGCCTCGAGATACAGGCGGGCCCGCCGCGCATGCCGCAGCGCGCCGCGCCGGTCGCCGTCCCGGCGGAGCAGGCGCGCCCACGCCTCCTCCAGGCGCGCCATGCGGCGCAGACGCATGTCCCGCTCGGCCCCGGCCAGACGCGCGCGCTCCAGCAGAATCTTCAGACCGTTCGGCGGCGCGGCAGCAGGCCCCAGCCACTCGCTTCCGGGCGGCGCGATCTCCCCGGCGCCGGCGGTCTCCCGCACCTCGACCCGGACGGGCTTCGCCGCGGAGGCGAGGACGTAATAGCGCGTGCTCAGGGTGCCGACCAGCCGGCGGGTCATGGAGCGGTTGTAGGCCGCCCGGTCGATCCGGCCGCGGCCGTAGAGATCGCACAGGTAGCGCGTCATCTGCCGGTTCGAGCGCACCCAGCTCTCCTCCGTGGCATCGACGACCTCGGGCCGCTCGAAGCCGGCGCGGACGAGCAGGGCCTCGTACTCTCCCGGGTCGCGCACCTGGCTTCCCTGGCGCGGCGCTCGGTTGAACGAATCGGCCCAGCGCTCGCACAGGATGTCGGCCAGGAGCAGACGGCCGCCCGGCTTGAGGATGCGGCGGGCCTCCAGCAGGAAGCGGTCGCGCGACTCCAGGTGGGTGACGGCCTCCACGCAGATGACGGTGTCGAAGGTCCCCTCGGGGAACTCGAGCGCCGTGGTCTCCATGCGCCGGAAGGTCACGCCGGGGGCGCCGGCGCGGGCGGTCTCGAGATTCTTCTCGGAGCCGTCGATGGCGGTGACCCTTTCCGCCGGGTAGTGCCTCAGCAGATGTCCCGTGGTGGCGCCGGCGCCGCAGGCGACGTCCAGGATCGTCCCCGACCTGCCCGGGGCGAGGGCCAGGAGCTTCTCCACCAGGTTCTCGCACGCCTGGCGCGCGCCGCGGGTCTCCTCCTCCCAGAAGCCGTGGTTGACGAAACTGCTCCCCTCGAAGGGCTCTCCCTGCAGCCCGAGGATCGGGTTCCCGGACAACCGGTGCCCGTCGTCGCGCCGGGTCCCTTCGCCACGCTCACTCATGGCCGTCGTCGGTGGCGCCCGGGGCGGCGGGCGGGTGCACGCGCGCGCCGCCCGGCACGCTGCGGCGCAGGAGCAACGCGGTCACCGTCTTGTGCCACAGCGTGCGCGCGTCGGCGCGCAGCGCCAGATCGCGGTGCGCGCGCGCCTCGAGACGCGCCACGCCCGCGGACTTGACGTCGGCCGAGCCTCCGGCGGCCGCCGCGGCGGCGGGATCCTCCGCGCCCGGGGCCGTCCGGTCCGCCGCCGGCGTCTCCGGTGCGCTCCTCCGATCCCACTGATCGAGGGCATCGTGGGCCTCCGCTTCCTTCTCGAGGAGCAGCGACAGCTCACGGTGCAGCTGGCTCTGTTTCTTGGTCACCGAGGCCAGAAGCCAGTGGGCCTTCGCCGAGCGCCCCATCCGGCCGTGCTGTTCCTCTTCCTTCTTACGGTCACGCTTCATGAGATCCTCCAGCCAGGGAGGCCGGTGCGCCCCCCGCGTCGGTCTTTCCGTCATGGTCATCGGTCCCCTGTCGCCGGGGATCCACGGCTTGCGCGCCACGGCGAGCAGGTACGAGCGCACGCTCAGGAGAATCGCCAGCCGGTTCGCCATCACGGCGCTGAACCCGGCGGGTTCGAGCTCGTCGTCCAGGAACTTCATCAGCGCGTAGCGGATGAAGTGATCGTTGCAGCGCAGGAAGCATTCGTCGGTGGCGTCGACGACCTGCGCCTCCTCGAACCCGGCGCGCAGGAGCAGGTCGCGGTACGCGCCCGGCCCGCCGACGTGGTTCCGCGGATCGAGCACGGGACTCCTGCTCTCCGCGGCCCGCGTGAACAGCATGTCGGTGAGCACGAGACGGCCCCCGGGCTTGAGAACACGGAACGCCTCGCGCAGGAAGCGCGCCCGCGTGCGGAAATGGAACGCCGCCTCGACGCAGACCACGTGATCGAAGCTCTCGTCCTCGAAATCGAGACTCGTCGCGTCCATCAGGAGGAAGGCGCAGCCCGGGGCGGTGTCGCGGCAGGTTTCGATCTGCTTCGCCGAGATGTTGATCCCGGTGACGTTCGGCGCTCCGAAAAAACGCGACAGGTAGCGTGACGTGGCGCCCTGGCCGCACGCGACGTCGAGAATCGAGCCGCGGCGCTCCGGCAGGAAGCCGAGCAGACGTTCCATCAGATTCTCGCAGGCTTCCTTCTGGCTGGGCGTCTCCTCCTGCCAGAAGCCGTAGTTCGAAAAGCGGCTGAAGCTGAGATACTCTCCCGAGCGCAGCAGCGGGTGCTCGTACATGGCCCGGTCGTAATGCACATTGACGGCCCCGCCCGACGGGCCGTCGCCGGACGATTCCTCCGCGAAGTCCGGTCGTCCCATCCAGATCTCGAGGCCGCCCCGCGGGTTCGGCGCGTAAGTCCAGCCGGTGGCCGTCCGGACCGCCACCTCGGGGCCGAACGGATTGGCGGTTCCCACGATCAGACCGGACTTGCTGCCGAGCAGCGTGCGCACGCCGTAGTTGTACGGGTTGCCGAACCCGTCGCGGCTGACCTCGAACCAGCGCACGCCGTCCGGGCTGCGCCACAGATCGAAACCGGCCTCGCGCTCGACGATCTTCTGGGGCCCGATCAGACGCATCCGGGTGTGCGCGCCGCGCGGCACGCGGCCCGGATCGATCCACCACAGGAAGATGCTGGAGTCGTAGGTGCCGACGTACAGGCAGCCGTCGTACTCGGCCATGCACCAGATGTAGCCGTTGAACGGGTTGTCGAACCCCGGCCCGAGGCCGCTGACCGGCTGCACGTCGCCCCGCGGTGTGCGGCGCTCCTGGCCGACGATCAGCTCCCAGCGATCCTCGGCATCGATCCGGATCAGCTCGCCCGCCGCGGGCCCCGTCTTGAACTCCCGGTCGTAGCCGCCACGCCGGATGCCGGTGCCGACGTACAGCGCGCCCTTGAAGGGGAACATCGACATGACCGCCTGGTTGAGCTTGCCGCGCCCCGCCCCGCCCGTCAGGACCTGCGTCCAGCGGTACGGCGGGTTCCCCTCGGCGTCGGTCTTCCAGACCTGGATGCCGGTGAACGGATTGCTGACGCCGGCGTAGAGATGACCGTCGAAGACGGCCAGC
Source organism: Acidobacteriota bacterium (assembly GCA_003223145.1). Classification (GTDB taxonomy): domain Bacteria; phylum Acidobacteriota; class Polarisedimenticolia; order Gp22-AA2; family Gp22-AA2; genus Gp22-AA3. Next base: position 5,741 of record QHXY01000360.1, on the reverse strand, counting down.
TCGAACACCCCGGCGCTGGTCGGGTCGCCGAAGCCGGGCTCGGTGACCGGTATCCACCGCCGGGAGAGCGGGTCCCGGCATTCCAGGACGACCGTCGCGACGGCGTTGGACCACATGCGGCCGCTGCCGGCGGGCGCGGCGAACAGGCGGCCCTTGAAGCCGACCAGCGCGCGATACGAGCTGATGCCCCGGTCGCCCATGCCGGGCTCGGTCACCGGCTGGAAGTCGACGCCGTCGACCGAGCGGAGGATGAGCGCGCCCGGGGCCTTCGAGGACGACATGGCGCTGACGTACAGCGCCTCGGACGCGTCGCTCGCGGTCTGGCACACGACCATGCTGCGATAGCCGAAATCGCGCCAGACGCGGTGCGCGCCGTCCTGGGAATCGACGCGCGGCGACTCGAAGGTCATCTCAAACCGTCCGTCCGGGGGCGTGGCGCGCCAGATCTGACAGTTCTGCTCGAGCCGCGTCGCGTCGAGACCGGGTGGAACGGGGACCGGCCACAGGTGGAAGGAGTCGGTCGACTGATCCGGTGCGAGGTGGACCAGCTGAAACATGTTGCGCGTCGTCCCGACGTAGAGCTGCCCGCGGAACCAGCTCATGCTGTGGGCGTAACTGTTGTGCTGGTCGCCGAACCCCCGGTCGGCCAGGCGGCGGAAGTTCGTGCGGCGCAGCCCGGTCGGCAGACTGCGGCTGGCAACGGACAAGTCGTTCGCGGCGGGCAGCGGTCGGGGCGTCATGTGCGGGTCTTGCGGTCGGCCGATCGGACCGGTCGTGGCCCCGGGCTCCGGGGGGCCGCGTCGTCCTCCGGATCCGGCCGGCGCGCCGCCCGGAGCGTGTCGCGCCAGGTAGCCAGGAACTCGCGGATCTGACCGCGGCGCCGGAGGACCACGGGATCGAGCGGCGCCCGGCGCCCCTCGGTTCGACCGGTGGCGGCGCGGGACGAGGCCTGCCTGCGAAGCCGGCGCAGATCGTCCACCAGAGGGTCGCCGTCCCTTTCGACGTCGTCGAGGACGCGCATCAATCGCTGGAGTCGCGGATCGCGACCCTTCCGCGCGCCGGGGCGGACCCGGCCGGTGGGCCGCTTCGGCTCCGCTGCGAGCAGGGTCTCCAGCCGATTCAGCTCCTCGGAGCCCTCGCCCGCCGGCGCGCGAGCGGGGCCGGGCCGGGTGCCCGGCTTGAGCCAGTCCTCCACCCCGTCCAGCTCGACGCCCGGATCGTCGTGCGCAGCGTCGCGTTGCTCGTTCATCTGGTCGAGCTCCTCCAGGATCGGCGCGAGGTCCTCCAGATCGCCGGTACGGGCCCCCTCCAGGTCGTCCGCTCCAAGGTCCTCGAGATCGTCCAGCCCGGCATGGGGGAGATCGCCGTCCAGCAGGCGCTGCAGATGCAGGAGCAATTGCAGGTTCTTCACGCCTGCCCTCCCGCCGCGCTGGTCGCGCCGGCGCCCATGGCGTGGCGCTCGAGAAACGCGCCGAGGTGGCCCGCGAAGACCAGCGGTCTCAGGAGCGGGAAAAAGTGGCCCGCGCCCGGCACGATGACCGTTTCGGCGTTCGGCAGGGTCTCGGCGAGAAGCTGGCAGGTGCGCAGCCAGCGCGAGCGTTCCCCGAAGATCAGCAGAGTGGGATGGCCGATCCCGCGGATGGCCTCGAGCGTCGGGCCTCCCGACTGCATGTCCTTCCAGGCTTCGGTGGTGCGCAGGAGCTGGAGCCACTTGCGGGCGGTCCGCCGCGCCCCGTTCCAGCGGCCGAAGGGGACGAAGAACTCGCCCGGGTGCTTCTTCTGGCGCGCCTCCAGGCGGTCCGGCTCCGCCAGCTCCTCCAGCAGGCCGTAAGTCACCTTCGGCAGCTCGGATGGTATCGTGATCCCCACCGATCCGAGTTGCTCGCGCCAGGCCGTCCAGTAGGTCCGGTCCTGGCCGGAGTCGATCGACTGCAGCGCGTTGACGGTCACGTCGGCCAGCGTGAGTGAGCGTACGCGGCCGGGGTGGCTCGCCGCGTATTCCAGGCAGACCGTGCCGCCGAAGCTGTGCCCGACCAGGTCGGCGCGCTCGATGCCGAGGTGGTCGAGCAGTGCGCCGAGGTCGCCGGCCATGTCGGCCGGCGTGTAGCCCGCGGGCGGCATGGCGCTCAACCCGTGCCCGCGCAGGTCGTACACGGTGACCCGGTGGAGCCGCGCCAGCGCCGGCGCGATGCGCGGGAACCAGAACGCCAGGTTCGCGGCGACGCCGTGCACCAGGACCAGGTCCGGCCCTTCGCCGACGCGCTGGTAGTGGATGCGCGTCCCGTTGAGGTTCGCCAGCGGCATCGCCGGTCTCATTCCAGGTATCCGAGCGCCCGCAGGCGCTGCATGACCGTCGCCTCGCCCTCGGCAGCCATGGCGGCCGCCTCGGCGGGGACCTCGTCCGGGGCATGGATTCTCCTGGCCGGGACCGCCGCGGCGGGGCGGACGGCGTGCGCCGGCTCGAAGATCTCGACGGGCAGCCGCCCGTCGAACTCCTGCGGCACAGGCTCGCCGAGGCTGTGCATGAGCGCCGGAGTGACGTCCAGGATCGACAGGTCGTTGACGGTCTCGCCGCGGCGGATCCCGGGGCCGGCTGCGATGAAGATGCCACGCGGGTTGTGGACGCCGGCCACGTCGCGGCGCGTCCTGACGATCGCCTCCGAGCGGGTCACCGAGACGAACCCGAAATCCCGCAGGACCAGCGTCAGGTCGGCCGCCAGGTGGGAGTGCGGTCCGGGGAACGCCTCCTCGCGGGTCATCACCCGCCGCACCACGATCTGTCTGGCGAGCTGCGCGCGCCCGGCCGCGCCGCCCGTTCTCAAGTAGATGCCGTTGCTTCCCGGGGTCAGGGTGTAGGCGCGCGTCCGGCTCCAGTCGAACAGGAAAGCGGCGGCCTTCATCCCCTCGGTGTTGATGTACCCCTCGGGCGCGACCGGCGCATCGTCTTTCCAGGCCAGGTGTCCCTGCTGCGCCAGCCACGTGTTCACGTAGAAGATCTCGTCGGACGGCCCGAACCCGTGGTCCGAGGCCAGGAAGACGCGGGTCTCGGGCCCCGCCAGCTCCACCGCCCGGGCGATGAGTTCGTCGAGCTGGCGGAAATAATCCAGACACAGCTCGCGCACGCTGCGCGCCCAGGGCGAGGCGCCGAAGGTGGCGAACAGGCCGTCGTCGATGAACCGCCAGCAGGCGTGCTGCAGCTTGTCGACGCCGTCGAACACCACCGACGCCAGGTCCCACGGCTCGGTCGTCATCAGGTGGTGCAGCACGTTGGACCACTGGCGCTCGCGCCGGATGTGGAAGCGGATCCACTCCTCGTGGCGCTCGGGGGCGAGGACCTGGACGGAGCGCCGCTCATCCTCGAAGTCCACCGGCAGCTCCTTGAGGCTCACTTCCGGGATCGCGCTCAGCCGGTCGTACAGAGAGCGCGGGTGCATGGCCCGCTTCAGGTGCCGGTGCGGGACGAACCCGGGGATCATGAAGCCGTTGATCGGCTGCGGCGGGAACATCACGGGAAAATTGAGAGACAGGCTCCTGAGGCCGCGCTCGCCGATCAGGGAATAGATCGTGGGACAGCGGATATCGCTCGATGTCGCCAGCCGGAAGTGCGGGTGGTAGGCCAGCTGCTCGACCCGGACGAAATCAAAGATACCGTGATGACCGGGGCTCCGCCCGGTGAGGAGCGAGGTCCACGCCAGGGGTGTCAGCGGGGTGACCGTCGACTGCAGACCCGCGCGCACGCCTGCCTCGCACAACCGCCGCAGCGTTGGCATGAGGCCCTGTTCCATCAGGGCGTCGAGGACGGTGAAGGTGGCCCCGTCCAGGCCGAGGAGCAGGGTGCGGCTCATGCGGTCGTCCCGGAACGCAGCTCCCGTTCGAGGAACTGGACGATCTGTGACACCTTGAGGTCGTCGACGTAGTGGCCGTCCAGCATCAGGAGCTGCTCGAACGGCAGGCCCTTCCTCCCGAAACGCTCTTCGATCGCCACGATCAGCATGACGATGTCGATCGACTCGAAAGTCAGATTGTTCATGAGCGAGGTGGCCGGACCGATGCGGCCGGAGAAACCGGTGTCCCAGTCCTTGATCATGTCCTCGAGAATCTCCAGGAGCCCGTCGAGGATCCGACCCGAGTCGTTGTTGTCCGTGCTCGCTGCCTGCTCGTCCATCAAGGCCCCCCTCCACTCAACGCCGTCGCGACCACGAGATCACCGTGTCGTCCGGTCCAGGCCGTCAGGTTCCCGGCCGGGGCTCCGCCCATGCCGAGGCGGACCGTTCCCTGCACGGCATCGATGGCGATCGCCCGGACCGGGCCCGGGTCCGCCGCTGCGTCACGACCGAGAGCCTTCTTGCCCGCCTCCTTGGCGCAGGCCATCCGCAGGGTCCATTCCTCCCGCTCCGCCTGCGCCAGGGCGCCCAGGAGCTCCCGCTCCTCGGGGCTGAAGTCGGTCTCCTCCAGTCGCGGCCCGGAGCGGCCGAAGCGTCCGGCATCGATGCCGAGGCCCGAGTCGCGGCGCCCGTCGCCGGCGACCGCCACGGCCACGCCGCCGCCGCAGGTCATGGACAGGACCGGAGCGCCCCCCGCGCGGCCGGTCCAGGACCCCGACGCCACCGGCCGGCCGAGACCGTCGGCGCCGATCTCCACGTCGGCCGCGTAGACCATGAGCCCGCGTTGCTCCTTGAGGAACAGGCGGACCGCGTCCTTGGCGGCCAGACGGGCCAGGAGCCAGTCGGTCTTGGTGGCTGGGGCGCCCGGGAGGGCGCGCCACGTTTCCCGCTCGCCACGGCTCAGGACGAGGTGGGCCAGGCCCTCGCGCCAGATGCGACCGTCGGCCTCCATGAGGCGCTCCGGCAAATCGAGCCGGCAGCAGATGACGCCGCCCCGCGCCGGTGCCGGAGCGGGGAACGGCGTGCTCAGGATGAACTCGCGCGGCGCCAGGCGGTAGGCGTACAGGCGGTCAGGCAGATCCATGCGCTTCACTTCCCAGCCGGAGATGCGCCCCAGGGGCGTGCCGTCCTCCGAGGCGATCTCGAGGTCGGCGAGGATCTGCTCGCGGCCGACGGAGCGGCCGGCGATGCGGCAGCTCGCGCGCGCGCCCGGAGGCAGCGGGGGCGCGTACAGGTCGAGACGCTCGAACCCGACCGGGAAGACGACGAACCCGTGCTCGAGCGCGTTCGCGGTCCAGTATCCGACCACCTGGCTGGCGGCGTCGAGCAGGACAGGATCGAGGACAAACGCCGGACTCGCCTGCGACCGGAAGAGCCCGTGTCTCGGCAGGACGCGCAGGGTTCCCGACGCGCCGTTCTCGGCGGCGCGATCGATCGAGACGACGCCGCGGAACGAGGGGCCGTGGAACATGCCGTGCAGCCTGCCCTCCGCGTACAGCTCCTCGGGCGTCCAGCGGAACGGCCGGGGCGCGCCGATCTCGAGCGGTGGAGTCGGGGACGCCTCGGGAAAGCGATCGCCGAGGACGACCGTCCCCTCGACCGTCAGCTGAGCCGGACCGCCGGCTTCGCCGTCGCAGAGCTCGCTGATCCGCACCTCGACTTCGCCACCGCCCCGGCGCGGCGCGGCGGCGATCTCGATCGTCACCTGCGGCGCGGCGAACGCCAGCCAACGGTGCACCCTCACCCGGCGCAGACCGACCGGCAGCCGTCCGGGCATGGCGAGGATCGCCGCCTCGGCCATGATCTCGAGGCTCATGGCGAGCGGGAAGACCGGCAGGGCCGGCAGCGACGGATCGT
>QHXY01000362.1:734-2473 GCA_003223145.1 Acidobacteriota bacterium | reverse complement strand
CCGCGCAGGCCGCGGCCGACCTTCAGCATGTTCCAGAGATCGCCTGACGACGGATGGTCGATCGAGGGCGGGGTCGTCTCCAGCACCTGCGCCATCACCTTGCCGATGCGGCCGAGGACGGCGTGGAACTCCTTGTACTTCTCGGCGTCCTTCGCCGAGAAGGCGGCGATCGAGATCGCCGAGCGTTCGGCGTCGTCATACAGGAACAGGCTGCGGCCGTCGGGGTGCGGCGCGAACACGCGCACTTCGGGCCGGATGATGTGCAGGCCGTGCCGGTCGAGCGCCATGTCGCGGGCGACGTCGGGGCGCAGCGGCCCAAGGGTGTGGGCGAGCGTCGGGATCTTGAAGCCGGGGTGGAACTCGTCGGTGATCGCGGCTCCGCCAACGACCGGGCGGCGCTCGAGGACGAGCGGCCTGCGGCCGGCCTTCGCCAGGTAGAACGCGGTCACCAGGCCGTTGTGCCCGCCACCGATGATGACGACGTCTTGCTTCGCGGCCATGGTCTAGACCGATCCTCGCTTCCAGTCCTTCAAGATTTCCATCGCGGCGATTCGCCCGTTCGCCCCCATGATGCCGCCGCCCGGGTGCGTGGCCGAGCCGCACATGTAGAGGTTCTTGATCGGCGTCCGGTACTTGGCCCAGCCGGGGACGGGGCGCAGGAAGAAGAGCTGCTCGAGCGACAGCTCCCCCTGGAAGATGTTCCCCTCGGTCAGCCCCCACTCACGGTCGAGGTCGAGCGGCGTCACGACCTGGCGGCCGACGATGATCTTCTTGAGGTTGGGGGCGTACTGGGCGATCGTGATGACGACCGTGTCGCCGAACTCCTCGCGCTTCCCCTCCCACGCCTCGGGGCCTTCCTTCAGTTTGAACGGGGCGTACTGCACGAAGCAGGAGAGGATGTGCTTGCCGGGCGGCGCGACCGAGGGATCGGTCAGCGACGGGATGACCATGTCGATGTACGGCTTGCTCGAGTAGGTGCCGTATTTCGCCTCGTCGTAGGCCCGCTCCATGTACTCGACGCTCGGCGAGATCGAGACGGCGCCGCGCAGGTGCGCGCCCGGGCCCGGGATGCAGGTGAAGTCGGGCAGGGCGTCGAGCGCCAGGTTGACCTTGCCGCTCGAGCCGCGGAACTTGTAGCGGCGCACCTCCTCGACGAAATCGGCAGGCAGATGCTGGGCGTCGATCATCTTCAGGAAGGTCCGGTTCGGGTCGACGCTCGACGACACGATGTCGGCCTGGATCTCGTCGCCGTTCTGCAGGACGACGCCGATCGCCTTGCCGTTCTTGACCAGGATCTTCTCGATGCCGGCCTTGGTCCGGATCTCGACCCCCGCCTCGCGTGCCGCGTCGGCGATGGCGTTGCTGATGGCGCCCGTGCCACCGCGCGCGAAGCCCCAGGAGCGGAACGCCCCGTCGATCTCCCCCATGTAATGGTGCAGCAGGACGTAGGCGGTCCCCGGCGAGCGCACGCCCAGGAAGGTGCCGATGATCCCCGACGCCGACATCGTCGCCTTGAGGATGTCGGTCTCGAACCACTGGTCCAGAAAATCGATGGCGCTCATGGTCATCAGCTGGACCTGGTTGTACTTGTCTTCGCTGGTCAATGCCTGGAAGCGGCGGCCGAGGAACAGGAGCTTCATCAGGTCGCGCGGGTTGAGCGTCGTCGGGTCGGGCGGGGTCATGCTGAGGATCGGCTTGACGAAGCGGCACATCTGCACCATCGCCTTGCCGAACTCCTC
>QHXY01000362.1:0-658 GCA_003223145.1 Acidobacteriota bacterium | reverse complement strand
CTCCAGGCCGTGACGCGGCAGGTCGAGCTCGCGGATGATTTCCGGGCGCAGCAGCGACACGACGTACGAGCAGACCGAGAACTTGAAGCCGGGGAAGATCTCCTCGGTCACCGCGGCGCCTCCGAGGACGTGGCGGCGCTCGAGGACCAGGACCTTATTGCCGGCGCGCGCCAGGTAGGCGGCGTTCACCAGCCCGTTGTGGCCGCCGCCGATGATGATCGCGTCGTACTTCTGCGCCATGCCTGTCCTTCTCAGTATCTGAACCGGTGCCGCGTCATGTGAAATGAGCGGCCATTCTACGGGCGGCGCGCGCGCCGTGCAAGGGAGAAAACGCGCGATTTCACCCGGCGCAACGCGCCCCGAATCGGCCGCGCGCCCCCGGCGCCGCGCGGCCGATTACACCGCGGTGCCGCGGATTCGCCGTGCGCCGGCTGCAACGCCGGTTGCGGGCTTCGGCGCGCGTGGGCTATGATGCGCGCTTCCGGACGGAGGGAGCGCGCGTGCCGATCGGGACAGCGGTCCACGACAGAACGTTCAAGCTGTGCGAGAGCCTGAATTATCGCGAGTGGTCGGGGTACTACGCCGTCAGCGTGTACGAGACGCACCACGAGCACGAGTACAACGCCATCCGCAACGCCTGCGCCCTCATCGACATCTC
>QHXY01000359.1 GCA_003223145.1 Acidobacteriota bacterium | reverse complement strand
TCGGTGACCGGTCCCGCGAGCAGCATCGCGACTCCGGCGTCGACGGCGTTCCCTCCCGCCAGCAGGATCCGGAAGCCCGCCTGCGCGGTGAACGGACTGCCCGCCGCCACCGCCCCGCGCCGTCCCCTGACCACGGGATAGAAGGTCTCCCCCTCCTCGAGCGCCACGGCCGGCTGCAGCGCCGGTGCGCCGGCGGGGCCGGCCGTCGACGCCGCGGGGGGAGAGGTTTCCGGCTGCGCGGGCTCCGGCATCGGCTGCGCGTGGGAACGAGAAGTCGGCATGAAAGCCCCCGCGACCGCGAGCCAGAGCGCCGCCACAAGCCTTGACTGCCGACACATCCTCATGTCCTCCCGGGCGGCATCATCCCCGAAGAGACCGTGGACAGTCTATCCCGGAGGAGACGGGCTGGTGGAAGCGGCCCTGATGCGCGAGCCTTCAGGGAGCGGAATCAGTCCAGTCCGGCCTGCTGGTAGTACCCCGGACCGACGCGCATGAGATGCGTCGTGGCCGCCGGCAGCGCGTGGTACAGGACGGTCGAGGCGACCGCGTGCGCCAGCGCCAGAACGAACAGGTTCGGGCAGCGGCGGAACAGCGCGCAGAAGCAGTAGCCGGCCCCGAAGGTGACCACTGTCAGGAACGGGTTCGGGAGGTGCAGCGCGGCGAAGATGGCGGCGCACACCGCATCGTGCGCGGCGGCCTGGGGGATGAGGACGCGCAGGCGGCGGCCGATGACACACTGGAGACCGTATTGCTGGAACAGCGCCCAGGGATAGCCGCCGAGAAGCGACAGCGTGATGTGCCGGGTCGTGACGTGGCTCCCGCTCCCGAAGTAGAGGCCGATGGCGAGCGTCAGAAGAAGCGCCGGCGAGAAGACCACGGCGGCTTCGGCCAGCGCTCGCCGGAACGTGTCCAGGCGGATGCCCAGATCGGCACGGGTATCGCCGTGCCGACGGCTCGACAGAACCGTGAACGCCAGGAAGAGCCCGAACGCGTGCCAGGCGTAGGCCTGCGTGCGCGGCTCGATGATCCAGATATAGACGAGCAGGAAAGCGACGATCAGGACCAGGTCCGTACCTTCGGCGAGCGACCGGCGGTCGAACCTGAACGAGGCCGGGGGCGGGCGCCGTACGATCAACCCGTCGGCGTGGTCGCCCATCTCAACCCTTCAGGAAGATCGACCAGGTGACGTCCACCAGAGCGTGGGTGAGGGCGGACGCGGAGATCCGGCGCGTGCGCTGGTAGACCCAGCCGTAGGCGATCCCCGCCAGCGTCGCCAGGGCGAAGTAGCGCCAGTCGGGAGCGTTCGGCCCGTTGTTCAGGTGCGCCGCGCCGAAGATCAACGAGGCGACGCCGAGCGCCAGCCGTGGCCGCCTGAACCAGTTCTCGAGAATTCCCTGGACCAGGCCGCGGAACAGGATCTCCTCCGGCAGGGCGGTGAACAGGAACGTGACCGCCGCCCCGGCCAGGACGGGCACCGGCCCCTCGGCCCGGATGCCGAAGGACAGGAAGCCGGTCCTCAGGCCGAGAGGAATGCCCACCGCCGCGAACGACGCGAACGCCCCTACGGCGGCCGCGAGATCCGGCGACCGCAGTTTCATCCGGAGCCCCGAGCCGTCGAACCGCCGGACCACCAGCATCAGATAGAGGAGGAGGTCCATCGCCAGGGGCGCAACGAGGAGGTACCCCGAGCCCCCCGGCGGCCAGGGGAACGAGGCGCGAAACTCCCGCAGCTCGACCGGCAGCCAGATCGTCGCCACCACCAGCGCGTCCCCGACCGCGCGACCGCGCCCGAGCGGCAGGAGGACGGCCAGCGCGGTTGGAACCAGGACGTACAGCATCAGACGCGCGACCCCGATGGGTGTGGCGTTGCCCGGCACGGCCCAGTAGAGGAAGAAGGGGGCCAGCGGAAGCGCGGCGAGACCCAGGGCACGGGACGGCCGGCCATCGACCCATCTCCTCAGGCGATCGACCCGGTGCTCCGACAGAAGGACCGGCAGTGGCAGGAGGATGAGAGCCAGCGTCGCCAGCGAGACGACCAGCGCGTTCGACTCCGCGAACGTGAGCCCGGCCTGTCTCGCGACGACCAGGACCGCTCCCAGAACGAGCCCGAGTCCGGCGAGGAGGACCGCGAGGGCGCGCGCGCTTACGGAAATGTAAGGGCCGCCGGGGAAAGCCAGCTCGTTCTTGGCCGGCGGCTCGTGGTGTTCGGACGACATGCTTCCGCGTTTCTCCTCTGAAGCCCTTGACCCGTGCGACTTCTATACGCCCAGGTCGCTGTCGGCGCAAGGATCAAATATAGCGCTTCAGAGGATCTGTTTCAGGCGATCTCGGGAGATGTTGGCGCCGCACAGGACGATTACGGAATTCTTCCCCGCGGGACGGTCGCGGTCCTTGAGGCAGCCGGCGGCCGCCACGCCCGCGGCGCCTTCGATCACCGTGTGATGGCGGTCGAGGATCAGACGCATCGCCTCGCCGATCTCCTCCTCGCTCACCAGAAGATAGCGGTCGACGTAGCGCCGGCACAGATCGAGGGTGATGGCGCCCGGCTCGACGGCCCCGGCGGTGCCGTCGGAGAGGGTCGGTCTCGATTCCATCTCGAGGATGCGGCCGGCCCGCGCCGAGTGGTGCATGACGGCCGAGTTCTCCGGGGAGCAGGCGACGACCTCGACACGGCGTCCGATCGACTTGAGATAGCCGGCGATGCCCGAGATCAGCCCGCCTCCGCCGAGCGCCACGTACAGGGCGTCGATGGCATCCAGCTGCCGGGCGAGCTCGGCACCGATCGTCCCCTGGCCCGCGACGACATCGGGGTCGTTGTACGGCGACACATAGATCCGCCCGTTGTCCTCGGCATAGCGGCGCGCGAAGGTCTCGGTGATCCCGGAATCCGTGGCGTGCGTGCGAATCTCTGCCCCGAACGCACGGATGCTCGCCACCTTGGCGGACGAGGCGTTCTCCGGCACGAAGATGACGCCCTGCAGTCCCAGGGCCTTCAGCCCGTAGGCGACCGCCGCACCGTGGTTGCCCGACGAGGCGGTCACGACCCCCTTCTCCCTCTGCTCCCGCGGGAGCGACAGCAGCTTGTTCATCGCCCCGCGCAGCTTGAACGAGCCGGTGATCTGGAGGTGCTCCAGCTTCAGGACGACCCGTCCCCGCCCCGGCCCGCCGAGAGCGGCCGATTCTTCCACCGGCGTCTCGCGGACGTAAGGGCGGATGCGCGTCTCGGCGGACGCGATCTCGCGCCGCATGTCCATGACCGGCTCCGACATGGTGGTAGTCTACCCGAGGACCGGCGCGCGGCAGCCGGTCGGGTGCAGCCGGAGGCCGATGCAACTTTCGACCGATCAGGCGGGGCCGACGCGCGGCAGCCTGCTGACTTACGTCGACGACCTGCCGCGTTTCGGCGCGCGCGAGGCCTATCTGTGGAGAGAGGGCGCGCGCTGGCGCCGGCGCACCTACGCCGAGCTGCACCGCCGGATCCTCGCCTGCGCCGCCGTGCTCAGAGCGAATGCGCTGCAGCCGGGCGAACCGGTTCTCATTCAGGGGTCGGAAAGCGCCGACTGGGTCGAGGCGCTGTTCGGCACCCTCTGGGCGGGGGGCGTGGTGGTCCCTCTCGACGCCGGGACGCCGGACGATCTGCGGGCCCGGATCGCGCACGCGGTCGGCGCCCGGCTCATCCTGGCGCCCCCCCGCGTCGAGCCCCCCCGGGGAGCGGGGCGGATCAATCTCGGGTCATGGACGAACGCTCCGCCGGTGCCGGACCCGCCGGCGTCTCCCGGCCTCGACGGGCGTGCCGAGGTGATCTTCACCTCGGGAACGACCGGCGATCCCAAGGGCGTGATCCTGACGCACGGGAACCTGCTCTCCGATTTCGCTCCGATCGAGCGTGCCTACCGCCGCCGGGAGCGCCTGGTCCGCGCCGCCGGCCGCCTGCGCTTCCTCTCCACGCTGCCGCTGTCGCACATGTTCGGCCAGGCGATCAGCGTCTTTCTGCCCCTCACCATGGGTCTGACCGTCGTGTTCGTCCCGGCGCGGCCGGGCGAAGTGATGGAGGCGGCGCGGCGCTTCAAGGCCTGGGGTCTGTTCACCGTGCCGCGGCTGCTCGACCTCCTGAGCGCGGAGGTGCGGCGCACGCTCGCCGAGACCGGTGGGCTCGAGGCGTTCGAGCGGCGCCAGGAACGTCTCGCGAATCGGCCGTTTTATCTGCAGGCGGTGCTGCACTGGCGCGTGCAGCGGTTGTTCGGCTGGCGGTTCCGGCTGATCGTCTCGGGGGGGGCGGCGCTTCCCGAGCCGGTCGACGCGTTCTTTCGCCGCAGCGGCTATCTCGTCGTCCAGGGGTACGGGCTGACCGAGACAGCCCCTATCGTGTCGGTGTCGAACCCGTTCGACAGGCGCGCCGGCAGCGTCGGCCGCCCCCTGTCGATGCAGGAGGTGAAGCTGGGGGCCGGCAATGAAGTCCTGGTGCGCGGGCCGAACGTGACGCCCGGCTACCTCGGGACGGAGCCGACCGCCATCGACGACGGATGGCTCAGAACCGGAGATATCGGCGAGATCGATGAGCGGGGCCGGCTGCGAATACGCGGGCGGGTCAAGGAGATCATCGTCACTGGCGAGGGAGAAAACGTCTACCCCGGCGACGTCGAGGCCGCGTTCGATCACCTTCCGGGCGTGCGCGGCGTCTGTGTCATCGGGCTCCCGCTCGAGGGCGGCGAGCGGGTGCACGCGGCGCTTCTCCTGGAGGGCGGGACGGATCCCCTGGAGGCGGTGCGCCGCGCCAACGAGCGCCTGCTGCCGAAGCAGCGTGTCCGGGGTCACCTGATCTGGTCCGACGAGGATTTTCCGCGTGGCCCCACCGGCAAGGTCCGCAAGGGGCTGGTACGCGAGCGCGCCCTGGCCCTCGAGCGCGAGGGCACGACGGCGATTGGAGCGCCAGCCGCCTCCGGCGTGCGGACCCTGGTGGCCTCCCTGGCCCGGGTACGGCCGGAGACGCTTCAGGACACGACGCGCCTCGCGGAAGGGCTCGGGTTCGCCAGTCTCGACCTCGTCGAGCTCGCCGCCGCTTTCGAGGAGGAGTTCGGCGTCAGTCTCGCCGAAGAGCGACTGGGCGAGACGACCGTCGGCGACCTCGAGCGTCTCGTTCGCGCGGCCGCCTCGGGCGGCGAGTCGCTCGTGCCGGCCTCCCGGCCGCAGGCGCCAGGCGCGTCCGCGACCGCGGAGTCCGAGGCACGCCGGCAGGGGGGTGGCGCGCACGCCCGGCGCGGTTCTTTGCGGATGCCGCGCTGGACGGGTCGCCTGCCGGTCCGCCTCGGCCGGCGGCTCATCGAGGAGACTGTCCTGGTCCCTTTCGTCCGTCTCCACGCCCGGCCGGTCATCGCCGGTCTGGAGCATCTCGACGAGGCGGAGCCGCCGTATCTGTTCGTCTGCAACCACCGGAGCTTCATCGACACCGGCATCTTCAAGACCGGGCTGCCGCGACGGCTGCGAGGGCGGATCGCGCCCGGCATGACAACCCGCTACCACCGTGTCTACTTCGGCGAGGTCGGGGGCGGGGCGGCCGGCTATCTGAAGGAGTGGGTGCAGGTCCGCTTGATCGAGTTCTTCTTCAACGCCTGGCCCCTGCCGGAGACCGCCGGCTTCCGCCGGAGCCTCGTCTATGCCGGCGAGCTGATGGATCGCGGGGACTCCCTCCTCGTCTTTCCCGTAGGGCGGCACGTGATGCCCCCGGCCATCGATCCATTCCGCAAAGGCGTCGGGATCTTCGCGCGCGAGCTTCGCGCCCCCGTCATTCCCGCCTGCATCGAGGGGACCGACTTCATCCTGCCCAACGGTCGCTATTGGCCGCGCATCGGCCGGGCGCGGCTGGTTCTCGGACGCCCGTTATGGGTCGACCCCGAAGCCGAGGCCGCCGAGGCGACCCGGCAGATCGAGACGGCCGTCCACCGGCTGTCCCGGAATCTGGCCGAAGACACTCCCTAGGGTGTCCTCCGCACAGGACCCCGCGCGTCCGCCCCGGGGAACACTTGGTCGCTCCTCGGACGGTCTCGCTCCTCTACGAGGTTGGAAATCCCGGTTGGGCCTGCGGCACGGATTCTGCTAGTCTATTTTCGCCTCGGCACAAACCAACGGGAGCCTTTTAACTCATTCGAAGGAGGAGCTATGAAGCCGACTAGATTATTCGACCTTTCTGAAAGGCTTCCGGCTATATCGGCTGCCGGCATACTGATGTCGGTGCTGCTTCTGCCCGCCGTGATCATCCTTCTAGGTCCGGTCGGGTGCAGCCAGGAGACCGAGAAGCTCGGCTTCTCGAAGCCCACCCCCGCGACGCCCGAGGAGCTTCTCGCCGAGCTCAAGGACCACCAGCAGCGGATCGACCAGGCGACGGACGCCGTGCTCAAGCGGATCAATGAGTTCAACGCGTCCCGCAAGCCGGGCGAACGCACCATTCAGTTCGGCGAGATCTTCAGCCAGGACTTCACCGACGCGCAGCGCGACATCCTGAACCAGATGATCACCCAGGAGAAGGACGTCTCCTACAAGTCGCTTCTGGAGAAGATCGTCACCGACCGCGATACGATCCAGAACCTCCAGGAGAGGGTCATGCACCTGGAGCAGTCCCTCCCCGACAAGTTCGTCGTCGCCAAGAAAGGCGACAAGCAGCACGACCTGGCGATGAATTACCTGATCAACGAGGCCCAGGTCGAGCCCGCGAAGGCGAAGGAGCTTCTGGCGCAGGCCGACCAGACCGACGAGCTCGTCCCCGGGAACAAGGTCTGGTTCGCCTACGACTCGAAGCAGGACGCCTTCCGCACCTACGTGACGCGCGGCGAGGCCAACCAGACGCCGCTGGCGGTGCGGCGCGCCCTGCAGCGCAAGATCATCTCCGAGCGGGACGAGGCGCGCACCGAGAGGGACTCGGCGCAGTCGGAGAGGGACACGGCCCGGGCCGAGGTCAGCCAGCTCCAGCAGGTGAAGGCCGGCCTCGAGTCCGACATCGCCGCGCTGCAGCAGAACAAGACGGCCCTCGAGGCCAGCGTGGCGCGGCTCTCCGGCGACCTCTCGTTCCGGCAGAACAGCCTGTTCTACCACGCCGCCAACGTGCATGACCTGAGACAGCAGGGGGTCCTGACCTCGGTGCTGAAGCTCGTGCAGGACGTGAAGCCGGTCAATTTCGACACGGCGCTCGATCTCCGGGAGAACACCACGATCACGCTCGATCCCCAGAGCTTCGGGCTGGAGCGCATCGGGCGCGTGCGCGTGCTGCCGTCGATCTTCCAGGAGGGGCGTGACTTCAGGGTGGAGATGTCGGAGGGTACCGGCGTCGCCCGGGTCACGATCCTCGATCCGGAGCTGTTCAAGGGCAAGGAGGTCCTGCTCGCCGTCGGCGGGTAAAGGACCACCTGCACCAACGGGGCGGCCGCGGGCGGCGCCAGAGCACCCCCACAACCCCCGCTCCCGCTGTTCGCGGCCGCCTCCACCCCGCGCCCCGGCGACTCGGGGCATCTCGACAGACGTCTCTCCCGCATTCCGGATTATGATGACCCCTCTTCAGAGGGGTGCGATGGCGCACGACGACAGCGTGGCCCCGGCCGTGGCGGCGCCCGTCGTTCCGATCCCGGCGCTGGAACGCATCTCGTCCGTCGACGTTCTGCGTGGCTGCGCTCTGCTCGGCATCCTGCTTATGAACATCACCGCATTCGGTCTCCCGGGGGTTCGAAGGGAAGATGCGAACGATCTTCTCGATGCTGTTCGGAGCCGGCGTGGTGCTGCTGACCTCGCGGGCGGAGCGCAGCGGCGGCGGCGCCAGCATCGCCGACGTCTATTACCGGCGGACGATCTGGCTCATCGTCTTCGGTCTCCTGCACGCCTACTTCATCTGGTCGGGCGACATCCTGTACGGCTACGGGGTAGCCGGACTTTTCCTGTTCCCGTTCAGGAAGCGCCCCGCCGCCTTCTTGAT
Source organism: Acidobacteriota bacterium (assembly GCA_003223145.1). Taxonomy (GTDB): domain Bacteria; phylum Acidobacteriota; class Polarisedimenticolia; order Gp22-AA2; family Gp22-AA2; genus Gp22-AA3. The sequence goes on along the minus strand of QHXY01000359.1, from coordinate 11,139 downwards.
CGCCGCCGGCCTGCTCGTGCTGGCGATCGGCGTGCCCAAATCGATCCTGGAAGGTCGGCGGCTCGACGGGTTACGCGTCAAGGCGCGGCAGGCGGACGAGGCAGCGTCGGCGGGCAAGCTGCTGACCGACGAGCAGAGGGAAGCCCAGGGCGACTGGCGCGAGACGCTCAAGGAGATGAAGCCGACGCCGGCCCAGGTCCAGGCGGAGATCGACGACCATCGCGCCGGCTACCGGACGCTCTTCCTGCGCCGGATGGATGAAGTGTCGGAGGGGCAATCACGCGGCTTCTATCGCTTCGGTTTCTTCGACGTGGCGGGGATGATGCTGCTCGGCATGGGGCTCCTGAAGCTCGGTCTGTTCTCGGCCGCGCGGTCGTACCGCGTCTACGGATCCATGGCGGTCCTCGGATATGCCGTCGGGGTGCCGATCAACTGGTACATCGCGCAGCGGGACGCGGCGCACGGCTTCGATCCCGCGCAGATGTTCTTCGGCTGGAGCGGCTACGACCTTGGGCGGCTCTCCGTCGCCCTCGGGCACATCGGTCTCGTCATGATCGTCTGCAAGGCGCGCCTGCTGCGCGGGCCCACCTCGCGGCTGGCGGCCGTCGGGCAGATGGCGCTCAGCAATTACCTGCTTACGTCGGTCCTCTGTACGGCATTATTCGAAGGGTCCGGTTTCGGCCTGTTCGCGCGCCTCCAGAGGGCCCAGCTCCTGTACGTCGTCGTCCCGGTCTGGCTCCTCCAGCTCGGCGTCAGCCCGATCTGGTTGCGCCACTTTCGCTTCGGACCGATGGAATGGGTCTGGCGATCGCTCACCCACTGGCGGCTCCAGCCGATACGGCTGGCGCACGGCCGGCCGGCCTCCGCGGAGCCTGCAGCGGCGGCCGGCGCCACGCAGGTCTAGGGGCCCTGGGGGGTGCCGGGCTCATTCGTCCACGATCTCTGGCGCAAGTACCGTGACGACCACGTCTCGATCCTGGTCTCGAGCCTAGCGTACTACACCTTCTTTTCATTCTTCCCGATGCTCCTGCTCGTCGCGTCCCTGATCGGATTTGTGTACGGCATGGGCGAGGAGTACGCGCGCCTGCCCCGTCAGCTCCTGGGTTTCCTGCCGTTCAGCTCCGAGTACATGGCCAACGCGCTCGATCGGATCATCCACGCGCGCCGAAGCCTCGGCCTTCTCGGTTCGGTCCTGCTGATCTGGAGCGCCACCGCCGCGTTCGACAACCTGCAGCAGATCCTGAACCGGATCCACCGGGCCCCGAGCATGCGCCCGCTGTGGCGCCGGCGCCTGCTTGGCCTGCTGCTGGGTCTGATCCTCCTGCTGTTCATTCCCCTGTCGATCGGTCTCGGCGCCGTGCGCCCTATGCTCGCCCACGTGCTGGCGCGCCATGCGTCCGTGCCGCCGTCGTGGTACGCCGCGCTCGTCACCCTTGGCGCGCGGGCGCTCGGGGTCGCCTTCAATTTCCTTCTGCTGATGACCCTGTATCGTTTCGGGCCGTCCGTCAGGCGCGGGTACGGTCAGATCTGGGCGGGCGCCCTCGCCGGGGCGGTCCTCTGGGAGGCCTCGAAGGCAGTGTTCGGCATCTACGTCAGGTCGCTGTCGTCCTACAAGATGCTGTACGGCTCCGTGGGATCGGTGATCGCCGTCCTGCTCTGGCTGTACGTCTCCGGCACCATCTTCGCGCTCGGCGCCGAGATCAACTTCGTGCTCGACGCGCGGCGTGAGCGCCGTCGCCGGTGAGACGTGCCGAAAACATTTTTGTTCTCGCCCCATTTGTCGCAGGCATGGCTTGACAGGAACGGTCGCCGTCCCAATCTTTTCCCGCAGCACCGACACCCGCGATACATCGGGTACGACGCCGGAGGGCGCGACGGCATGTCAGTTGCGCGGATTCTCGTGGTCGACGACGAGGAAGCGAACCGCAGGCTTCTGCGCGCCATCCTCGAGCCCCTGGGTTACGAGGTGCAGGAGGCGGCCGACGGCGATGAGGCGCTGTCGTCGCTGGCGGAGAACACTCCCGACCTGGTCCTGCTCGACCTCATGATGCCCCGGCGCGACGGCTACAGCGTCTGCCGGGAGATCAAGAGCGACTCGCGCACGCGCCTCGTGCCGGTCATCATCCTGACGACTCTCGACCAGATGCAGGACAAGCTGAAGGCGATCGAGCTGGGGGCGGACGATTTCCTGAACAAACCGTTTCACACCCTCGAGCTCACGACCCGCATCCGCTCCCTCTTGTCGCTGAAGCACTTCACCGACGAGTTCGAGCACGCCTCCGGGGTCCTCAAGAGCATCGCCCTGGTGGTCGAAGGGCGCGACCGGTACACCGGCGACCACTGCAGGCGCCTGGGGCAGTACGCCGTGCGCATCGGCAAGATCCTCGAGCTGGGTCAGGAGGATCTCGAGACCCTCTGGCTTGGAGGCATTTTCCACGACCTGGGCAAGATCGCCGTCTCCGACGCCGTTCTGAACAAGCCCGCGCCCCTGACGCCGGAGGAGTTCTCCCTCATGAAGACCCACCCCTCGATTGGCGCCAACCTGTGCAAATCGATGCGTACGATGGAGCGGGTCCTGCCGCTCATCCGGCACCACCATGAGAAGCTGGACGGCTCCGGGTACCCGGACGGTCTTGCCGGGAAGGACATTCCGCTCCTGGTTCGCATCATCACCGCCGCGGACGTCTACGACGCCCTGGCCACCACCCGGCCGTACCGCAAGGCCCTGCCCCACGACACCTGCATGAAGATCCTGCGCGAGGAGGTCTCCAGGGGCTGGTGGGACGGGGAGATCGTCGAACTGCTCGACCGCACCCGCACGTCCGGTACGCCGGTTCTCGAGCTACCCCTGCACGTCTGATCGGCCCCGCCGCGAGACCCCCGAACGCTGTGATACAATTTCAGAACGCGTAGCAAGGATATCCGCCGCCTGTCTCCTGGCGACGCTTCCTGACGCCACGAGCCATCGTCGAGCGTGACCGGACGGACGCGCAGGCCGCGCTCATTTCGCCCAGGCACGATCCAAACATGGGAGATCGGAGAGAATACGATGAGACAAGGAGTCCGTGGTCTGTTGAGGTTGGGGCTGGTCCCGGGTCTGCTGTTCATCCTTTGCCTGGCCGTTCCGTCCTACGGGGCGACCTTCTTTCAAGACAACCCCCCTTTGCTCTCCGCGGGGTCGGTCGAAGAGGCCCAGAGAGCTCTCGTGAGTCTCGGGCACCTTCAGGCCGGCGGTTACAGGCAGGGCACGATGGACGACCGCACCACGGCCGCCATCCGTGATTTCCAGTCGAGCCACAACCTGCCGGTCAGCGACGTCCTGGACCGGGACACCACGGCGATGCTGACGAGCCACCGTGGCCTCCGGGCCTTGGCGCGTACGCGGCAGACCGGGACGTCGTCTCCCGCTGCGTATCCAGCGGGCTCGGCCGCGGCCGGGAACGGCGAACACCAGGGCGGTGACACCTCCACCTCCGCACCGGCGCGCGCTTCCCGGGAGATGCCGGGGACGGCCGGCAAAATCCCTCTCGTCGCCAGCCTTGGCGGGCTGCTTGCGGCGGTGGGGTTCGCGCTGTGGCGCGGTTATCGTGTCTGAAAAGAAACGGCTCCCGGTGAGACAGAGCGCCCGCCGGACCATCGGCGGGCTGATCATGGCGGTGGGGGCGGCGCTTCTGGTGTACGCCGGCGCCGTCACGATGAGGAGTTGGGTGTGGCAGATACGCCACGCCGATCGGTTCGAGAGCGCCCTCCGGCCCGCCGCCTGTGCCGATGGGCCGGCGGGTCCTGAGCCCCTCGCTTCTTCCCGGCCGGCGCGCGGCGGGGCGCTCGCCCGGCTGCGTGTCCCGCGGCTCGGCATCGACGTGGTGGTCGCCGAGGGGACCGACCCGCACACGCTGTCCCTGGGGCCGGGGCATCTCGAAGGAAGCGCCCTGCCCGGCCGGCCCGACAACTGCATCATCGCCGGTCACCGCGACGGGCCATTCGGCCGGTTGCGGGACGCCCGGCCGGGAGACCTGGTGGAGATCGCCGAGACGAACGTCTTGGAGCGCTACCGGATCGACTCCATCGAGATCGTCGCAAAGACCGACACGCGGCCGCTGGCCTCCTCGAACACGCCGCTCCTGACCCTGGTCACCTGCTATCCCTTCCACTACGTCGGCCGCTCTCCGCAGCGCTTCATCGTCCGCGCCGCCCTCATCGACCGGGGATCCTAGGCTTTTGTTGTAGTCTGTCGGCTCCATGGATCGGGGCGCATCTCCGCGGTTGCAGGCGATCTTCCGTTTCATCGTGGTCCGACGGTGGTGGTGGGTCGTCCTGTACGCGATCCTGTTTCCCGTCGCGATCGGCCAGGCGCTGCGTATCGAGACCGACAACTCGATCGCGCGTCTGATCGTCGAAAGCGATCACGACTTCCAGGACAACCAGGCGTTCCAGCGTCTGTTCCCCGAAGGGGAGCAGGTGGTGTTGCTGGCGGAGGCGGCCGACCCCTTCGCTCCCGCGGCGCTGGCGAAGACGGCCGAGATCGAGACGCGTCTGCGGGAGATCCCGCGCGTGCAGGTCTTCACCGCCCTGGATCTCTACCGCCGCACCCATCCGGGCGGACTGGAGAGGCGGGAGGGGCCGGACGACTTCCGCCGCTTCGCCACCGGAACCGATCTGTTCCGCAGGCAGGGGCTGGTCGGCGCGGATTTCCTCGGCCTGCCGCTCGAGCTGAAGGTTCGCGGCGCGCGCCAGCGCGACGAAGCGCTGGCGGCGATCGACCGCGCGCTCGCGCCGATCGAGGCTGCGCCGGCGCCCCTTCGGGGCATCCGCAGAATCGGCGGCCCGTACGTCGACGCCTACCTGGAGGCCGAGACGGCGCGCGCCAGCCAGAGATACTTCCCGTTGTTCGGTCTGTTCGTGATCGTTATTGTTCTCGTCCTGTACCGCTCGGCGCGGACGCTCGCCGCGTTCCTGCTGACCCTGGCGGTCTCGGTGGCGCTCACGGTGGCGTTCGGACGCACCGTCGGGTTCACCTTCACCATCGTCTCGTCCCTCGTTCCTCTGACGGTCCTGATCACCTGCACGGCGGCCCTGGTCTACATCCAGTCGCGGTTCGCGGAGAACCCCGGCGACGCCCCCCTCGACGAGCATCAGGTCTTCACCCTGGCGAACAAGTTCGTCGCCACCACCGCCTCGATCGTCGCCGCCGCGATCGGCTTCGCCGCCCTGGCGGTGTCGGGGATCCGGCCGATCCGCCAGATGGGGCTGTGGGTCGCGGGCGGTCTGCTGCTGACGTGGGCGGTGGTCTTCACGCTGTTCCCGGCCCTGCAGAAGATTCTGCAGACGCCGACACTGCGCCGCCGCACCGGCGCGGGGCGGGTGCTCCTGCGTTTGTTCGACTCGCTACCGGGTTTCTCTTACCGCTGGCGCCGGGTCATACTGGCCCTCACGGCCCTCATCATGATCGCCGGCGTCCTGGCCCTGACCGGAGTTCCGGGCCGGCTGGCGCCGATGGACCTGGAGACCGACGCGCTCGATTACATCGATCACGATCTGCCGATCTACCGGGACACGCGGCGTTTCGAGCAGGCGATCTCCGGCTTGTCGGTCGTGCAGGTCTGGGTCAGGACCCCGGCAGGAGGCGCCGTCGCCCCCGAGCTGCTGCGCGGCCTGGAACAGTTCGCGCGCGCTCTCGAAACCGACCCGCGCGTCGGTTCAGTCCTCGGTCCCACCACGACGCTCCGGTTCATGGGCTACGTCTCCGGACGCGGCGATCTCCTGCCCGATGACCCCGGGGCGTGGCCTGCGCTGGCCGCGCAGCTCGAGCAGCTCCTGATGCAGGAGCCGGCGCTGCGCGCCTACGTCGACGTCGGCTCGCTTGCGGAGGCACGCCTCACCATCGTCTACCAGGGTCGGCAGTTCGAGAACATCGAGGCACTGCGGGCGCTCGTGCAGGCGGGCTGGGCCGGGGCGGCCGCGCGCGTCCCCGCACTGTCGCTGTGCCGAATGCGCGTCGTCGGCGACGGTCTGCTGCAGGCGAAGATCGCCCGCTACCTGGTGCCGACCCTGACCGAGAGCTTCGGACTCACCGTGCTCATCATCTTCCTGGCCTTCCTCTTGGTGTTCCGCAGCGGGGCGGCGCGGCTGCTGGCGATGATTCCTTCGGTGTTCGCCATCCTGGCGATGTTCCTGGTCATGCGACTCACCGGCATCCCGCTCAACGTGGCGACCATCCTGATCGCCTCGACCGTTCTGGGCGCCTCCGAGAACGACCAGATCCATTTCTTCTACCACTTCCAGGAACGGCGGGGCACCGCCACCGCCGAGCAGGCCCTGCGTCACTCCCTGTTCGTCGCCGGGAGGGCCATCCTGTTCGCCACCCTGATCAACGCCGGCGGCTTTCTGGCCCTGGCCCTCTCCGGCCTCCCGCCCATGCGTCAGTTCGGCGTCCTGGCGGCCAGCGCCTTCGTGCTCTCGATGCTCGCCAGCCTCACCGCGCTGCCCGCATCGCTCTGGATCGTGTTCCGCGAGCGGCCCGACGCTTGAGTCGGGGAGGCTCAGCCTGCCAGACGCTCGCGCAGCCAAGCACCGAGGTCGGCGATTTCCTCGAGGCAGACCTCGTGCTGCATCGGGTAGGCCTTCCAGACGACCGGATGCCCGAGCCCCACGAGACGGTCCCGGGTCTTTTCGCCGTGCTCGACGGGGATGAGCGGGTCGTCGGTTCCGTGCGCCTGGAAGATCGGGATTCCGGAGTTCGCCTCATTGAGCTCCGATTCGAGCGCCGCCCCGCCCGCCAGAAGGGTCGAGAGCGCAGCGACGCCGGCCAGGGTCTGGGGGTAGCGCAGCCCGACGTGCAGAGCGATGGTGCCGCCCTGCGAGAACCCGGCGAGCGCTATCCGGCCGCTGGCGATCCCGCGGGTGCGCTCCCGGTCGACCAGACCCGTGACTTGAGCCACCGACTCGCGGATCCCCCTCTCGTCGGCCTTGCGACGGAACTCGAGATCGGTGATGTCGAACCACGCGCGCATGATGAGTCCCATGTTGATGGTCACAGCCCGGAGCGGCGCATGCGGAAACACGAAGCGCACCCCGGAGCCCAGCAGACCGAGCGAAGGAACGATCGGCTCGAAATCATGGCCATCGGCGCCGAGCCCGTGCAGCCAGATCACCGCGCTCCGGACCGACCCGCCGGTCTCGACCTCGACGCACTGCAACTCGTCGGTCACGGTCGCGAGGATACCATGCGTGGGACAGGCACCTCGGCCTGGCCTTCAGTGTGACTGGTCCCACCAGGCACGCCACGCCGCCGGGTCCTTGCCGAACGATCGCCCGTGATGTCGCGCAAGGCGTGGAACACGAAACCGCGTGTCGTGTCGTCGGGACCCGGCTCGTCCATCCAGTCGAGCAGGGTCGGCACGATCTTCATCCGTTGGCTCGTCTCGAACATGCCGGTCTGCGCCAGGCTGCACGCGGCGCGCTCCCGCACCCGGATCGAGGGATCGTCGTGCAACACTCCGAGAAGCGGCTCGATCACATCGTCGGTCGCGACCAAGGCGATCCCTTCCACCGCCCAGAAGCGCACCTCCTCCCGGGGGTCCTTCAGATAGGGCTGCAGCGTCTCCTTGACGCGTTCCGCCTCGACGCCGCGGCTGCCAAGGAGCCCCAGCGTCCACAGGGCGTTTGCGGTCCGATCGGGATCGCTCTGCGCCCTGTCGATGAGGGTCTCGACGCTCTCGGAGTTCTTGGGAACGTTCCAGGCCGCGAGGTAGACCTCGATCGCCGCCGCGCGGACGCGCAGGTCGTTGGAGTCCATGGTGGTGATGAGCATCCCCGACAGCGCCTCCGTGTAATCGAGGCTCCCATGCCAGCCGTCCACCTTGCGCTCGATCAGCTCGATGGCCCCTTGATAATGGTTCGTGGCGCGCGGCAGGAGCCGCATCACCTGCTCCTGCGGCGGAAGCCCTTCGATCTCCTCCACCTCGTGTTCGGAGAAGACGGCGGGCGAAGCGGGCAGCGGCTCGCCCGCCAGACCGATGACGCGGACGAATTGCTCCCACGCTCCCAGGGCGATTTTCGGATGGATGGAAAGGATCAGGACGAGGGTCAGTACAACGGCGGCCAGCGCTTTCGGCCATGCCGCCCTCCACCGGTCGGGGAGAACCAGGCGGACCTCCTTCCGGCGATCACGGTTATGTAGCGATCGCGCCTTCCGGATCGTCACTCAATGGGTAGGTTCCGCAATCGGGGAGGGCAAGCACCGGGACAAAAAAAGAGCGCCGCGCTCCGTTCGGGAGGCGGCGCTCCTCAGTTTCTTTGTCGAGGACGGACCGACTAGGGCTGCGGCTCGTCGGGGCTGGATTTGCCCGGCGGCAAGACCGACTTGCAGAATTTGGCGCAGGGGGCGCCGCAACCGGTCGATGGATCACAACTGGTCGCCGCGTTGCAGCAGTCGTTGCACTGCCCGCGGTTGCGCAACTCGAGACACTGTGTCGGCAGACCGATGGCATCCGGCGCGGGTGATGAGGCGCTGGCGTTCATGCCGGCCACGGCGGCGATCTGGTCGGCTCGTCCTTCCGACACGGGGCTGTCGGGGCGGGACGTCGACGTGCGCACGCCGAGCTCGGTCAGAATGCGAGCGGCGGCTCCTTCCGTCAGGCCAGCATTCAGATTGCTGCCGACCTGAACCCCGAGCGACTTCAGCGAATCGACGGCGGTGCGCTGATCAGTGACCGGCTTCCCCAGCGCCTTGGACAGCTTGACTGCGAAATCTCCGACCGTAACTGCGGGCTTCTGGGCTCCGGTCGTTGCGGCGAAAATGGTCGCGGTCAGCGCGGCGCCGACCAGCAGGCCCAGGGCAGACTTCCTAGTCAGCATGGGGCTCCTCCCACTCAAGTGTTTGATGGCCCGTCTCCCACGGGTGTCCACCTCAATTAAACGAGGTTGCCGGAATCTACTTTCAAAGGGAGCCATCGTCAAGTGCATCTCCGGCAGAACTTTCCGCTCCGGTGGCGATTTATTACTGATCCGGCATGTTTTAGGGTCACAGATCTGAACCCACGTTCCACCTCAGGGCAGCGGCTCATCCGGGCTCGACTTCCCGGGTGGCAGCACGGCGTGGCAGAAAACCGTGCAGCCGTTGTTGTCCACGATGCCCTGTGCGCCGAGCGCGTCGTGGCAACAACTGATGCACTGCCCGCGATCCTTTTCCTCCAGGCACTGGGTCGGCAGCGGGGTGCTGGTCGGCAGCCCGGAAGAGGCTCCGGCGCTCAGCCCGGCCAGGGCGGCGAACTGGTCGGCCTTTTTCACCGAGACCGGACTGTCCGACCGGCTGGCCGTCGTGCGCAGTCCCAGCTCCCCGAGGATCCGCGCGGCAACTCCCTCGGTCAGACCCGCACCCAGGTCGTTCCCGACCTTCACGCCGAGCGACTTCAGCGCTTCGGCGGCGGCACGCTGGTCGGTCGCCGGCTTGCCCAGCGCCTTCGTCAGCTTCACCGCGAAATCGCCCACGGTGACCGCCGGCTTCTGGACTCCGCTCACGGCGGCAAGTGCGCTTGCCGACAGCAACGCTCCGATCAACACGACAAGGGCAGACCTCTTCGTGATCATAAGGCTCCTTCCTCTCAGGTGATTGACAACCCGTTTTGCACGGGCGATGGCCTCAATTGAAGAATTGCCCGAAGTGTACTTTCAAGGTCCGTGGACGTCAAGCCTCTCCTTGATTTCAGCGGGCCGTCGCTGCGGCCTGTGGTACGACGACGCCATCCAGGTTCAGCTCGCGGGCCTTGCGGCCGAGAGCGGCGAGATCGCCGCCCACGAGCGCCTGCCACTCGGTCTCGAGCGCGTCGAGCTCCTTGACCTGGCCGGCGAACACCTCGCGCATACCCTGGGTCGGTGCGCCGGTGCCGTCCGTGGCGAACGACAGGAGCGGGCTCATGCGCGAGTAGAGACGCGCCCCCTTGGCCAGGACGTCGTACTCGACCTGGGCCTTGGGGTTGTGGAACTTCTCCTCGAGCGCATCGCACTTCCCCGCCAGATCCTGCGCCGCCTTCGTCCAGTCGGCGGCGCGCGCATTCCCGTTCAGGGCCTCGGTCTTCAGCCGGATCTGATCGCGGACCGAGCGGATCTGCGCCACGATGCCGGACAGCCGGGTGACCTGGGCCTGCACCTGTCGCGTGAACTTGAGCTGTTCCTCCAGGTCGCCCGCCGGCAGCGGCAGACGTGGATCCGCCCGCACCTCGAGCGGCGTGGTGTACGAGGTCCCCTCGACGGTCAGGCGGGCGGTGTAGGGGCCGGGGTTGGCCCGCGGCGCGGCCTCGGCGTTCCCCTCGTTCTTCGCCTTCTTGATCTTCGCGGCGCTCTCGTAGGACAGGTCCCAGGCGATCCGCTGCACGCCGGCTTCGACGGAGAGCACCGGCTTCTTGTGTTCTTTGTAAGGAGCGTCCGGGGCGTCCTCTTCCTCCTCCGGCGTCTCCTTCTTGTTCGTCAGCGTCCTCACGACCGCTCCGCCCGCATCCAGGATCTCGAGCTTGACGTCTCCGTCGACCTTCTTCTTCAGGTAATAGTTGATCACGGCGCCCTCGGGCGGGTTCTCACCCGCCCCGTCGCCGTGGAACGAGCCGCGGTACTCCCAGCGGATCGCCGGCTGCGCCGGGAAGATGTGCGCCGGCTCGCCGGCGACCTCCTTTGACCACTGCCGGATCGGGGTCAGGTCGTCGAGGATCCACATCGAGCGGCCGTGTGTGCCGAGCACCAGGTCGTTGCTCTTGACCAGGAGATCATGCACGGCGACCGTGGGCAAGTTCAAACCGAGCACGCGCCAGGTGGCCCCGTCGTCCGCCGAGAACGACATGCCCCGCTCGGTCCCCAGATAGAGAAGACCGCGCCGCTGCGGGTCCTCGCGGACCGCATGCAGGTAGACGTCCCTGGGGAGCCCGCCAGCGAGGCTCTTCCAGGTCCTGCCGAAGTCCACCGTCTTCCAGAGGTAGGGCCGCGCGTCATCGAGCCGGTGGGCGTCCACCACGACGTAGGCCGCGCCGGCGTCGAACGGCGACGGCTCGATGAGACTGACCGTACCCCATTCCGGGATCCCCTTGATGTTCGGCGTGACGTCGGTCCAGAGCTCGCCGCCATCGCGCGTGACGTGCACCAGACCGTCAT
>QHXY01000072.1:1402-4171 GCA_003223145.1 Acidobacteriota bacterium | reverse complement strand
AGCGAAAACTCTTCAAGGTAGACATCGCCCACCACTTGCTCATTGTCCCTCCCTTTCGATAGTCCGCTGCGATCGTGCAGGCCGTTTCATCATGTTAGAGTGGGGAGGCTTCCGAAATCCTTCGGCTCACCGCGCCGCCTCAGAATGCTAGCTGGCTGATGGCGACGAAGATGCCAACTGGAGACAAATCGCCTGTTGCGGCCTGGCGACCGGTGGCGATTTGCGATAATCTTCTTCACCTCGAACACATCCGGCGGCCGTTCCGTGCACCCGACCACCGGCTGCCCGCGCCGGCCGCCTCAAGGAGTCACCATGGTGCCAAGATCGTTCGTGTGGTGTCTGGCCGTCGCCGCCGTGCTGCCGCTGGCGGCGTCGGCGCCGGCTCTGGCCGGCGAGGTGTACGGCAAGGTCACGCTGGGTGGGGCTTCGGTCGGCGACGCCGCCACGATTGCGGCGCAATGCGGCGAGACGTCCTACGCGGCGCAGCCGACCGACAAGTCCGGCAGGTACCACCTGATCCTCGGAAAGTCGGGGAAATGCTCGCTCATCGTCACCTACAAGGGGGCCTCCGCGAGCCTGGACATCGTGTCGAACGAGGACGCGGTGCAGTACGACATCGACCTCGGGATGAAGGACGGCAAGCTCGCCGCCCGGCGCAAATAGGCCGGGGAGCCGCGCCCATGCCATCCGGATCGAAGGATTTCTGGGACAAGGTGGGGGTCGTCCTGCAGCCGATGGGCGGTCTCCTGACCGCCCTGGCGGTCACGCTCGTGGGGGTCAAGGGATCGCAGGTGCTGGATCGCCGGCAGGCGGCCGACACCAACGCCCGGCTCTACTCGGAGCTGATGAGCCGGCGCGAGGAAGCGGAGAGCAGCCTGCGCAAGGACATGTTCGTCTCGATCATCCAGCCGTTCCTGCAGCCGAAGGCGGGCGACCTCGACACGCGCGTCCTGAATCTCGAGCTGCTGGCGGTCAACTTCCATGACTCGCTCAATCTCAAGCCGCTGTTCCTCGACCTGCAGCGCCGCCTGGCGGCCACGAACCATCCGGACCGCGACGCGTACCTGAAGCGGGTCAACCGGGTGGCCCGCGAGATCACGTCCAAGCAGCTGTTCTCGCTCGAGGGGCACGGGCAGAGCTTCCGGCGCACCCTTCTTCTCGACGATTACGACAAGACCGGCCGCTTCGGAATCCCGCTCGACGATGAATCGATCACCGTCGAGGGCCGGCGCTGCGACGTCAGCCTGCGCGTGCTCGACGTCGACCGCCGCCTGCAACAGCTGCGCGTGCGCCTGGAGGTGAAGGCTCCGGAAGGCTCGACGGATCGAACGGACACCCGCGCCGTCTTCGATGTCGGCTATTTCGACTTTCCGATGATCGACAACACGCGGCTCGCGGACGGCCTGCGGTGCGCCGTCACGCTGAGCGCGTTCACGCCCGAGTCCGCCGATCTCACCACCATCTGTTTCCCGGGGGAATACGCCAGCCTCAAGGACCGCCCCTACTACGACGAGGTCATCCAGAGGCTGCAGCGGTCAGCCGAAGCGGACCGCAAGGAAGCGCTGCACGAGTGAGTTTCGCGGCGTCCATCGAGGAGTGAAACGCATGCGCGATGCGGGACCCTCGACGGAGATCGGGTCGCGCGCGGGCCACGCTGGCGTTGTTCGCGATCGGCTACGGGTTGCGCATCGCCCGGCCGCTGCTCCTGCCTCTCGTCCTCTCGGTCCTGCTCGCCGTCGTCCTGGCGCCGCTGGTGCGCCTGCTGCGCAGGCTGCGTCTGCCGTATCCCCTGGCCGCCGCGATCGTGGTCGCTGCGTTCACGGGCGCCACGGGGGTCGGCGTATACGCGCTGGCCGATCCGGCCACCACCTGGATCGAACGCGCGCCCGAGACGATGCGCGAAATCGAACGAAGGCTGCGCAAGGTGAAGGAGTCGGTGGTCGAGGCCCGGCAGGCGGCCGAGACGGTGGAGAAGATCACCAGCGTGGACGGCGACCGGCCGCCGACGGAGGTGACGGTGAAGGAGCCTTCCCTCGCCTCGCGCCTGGTCGCCACGACGCAGTCCGCGTTTCTCAACGCGGTCGAGGTCATCGTCCTGCTCTATTTCCTTCTGGCATTCGGGGAGACCTTCCTGCGCAAACTGGTGAAGCTCCCCTCCCGTCTGCGGTCGAAGGTCCACGTCGTCAGCATCACCACCGATATCGAACGGGAGGTCTCCAGCTATCTGTTCACCGTCGCCTGCATCAACGCGGGGCTTGGCGCCGCGACCGTGATCGCGATGTCCCTTCTCGGCATGCCGAATCCGGTGCTCTGGGGCGTCCTGGCCGCCGTCCTGAATTTCGTTCCCTACCTGGGAAGCACCGTCACGCTGATCGTCCTGACTCTGGTCGCCATCCTGACGTTCGACACGCTGCCGCGAGCGCTCTTTGTCCCCGCGGTATTCCTGGGCCTGGCGACGCTGGAAGGCCAGTTCGTCAATCCGATGATCGTCGGACGACGGATGTCCCTGAGCCCGCCGATCATCGTGATCGCCCTGATGCTCGGGGGGTGGATCTGGGGCGTGGTCGGGCTGCTCATCGCCGTGCCGGTGCTGGCGGTGGTGAAGATCTATTGCGCGCACAACGACGAGCTGGCCCCCGTCGCGGAGCTCCTGGGGAGCGATTGAGCCGGTGCGCCCGGCCGGCGGGGGTTGCGCGCGCGCGCTCCGAAGGCGCCCCTATCCCTGGGCCGATCTGCCGCGCCGTGTGTTCGCAGTGGCGCGCGCGCCGC
>QHXY01000072.1:0-1373 GCA_003223145.1 Acidobacteriota bacterium | reverse complement strand
TGCCGCGCCGTGTGTCCGCAGTGTACGTCCTGGAATGTCTGGCCCTGACGTCGCGCGCGCCGCCAAGGTTCTGCACCACCTCATTGCTTCTGCGCCGGACCGAAGAGAGTCGTCCGGCCGTCCTGATGAACGGCCTCGAGAAAGAGATTCTTGCCGCTCTTGTGCTTCGGCACCGGATATTCGTAGGCATGGCCGAGGCCGGTCACGCACTCTTCGCACAGGATCACCACCGGATTGATCTGCGTTCTGTTGCCCGAACCGTCCAGCAGAACGACGTTGAATCCTTCGAGGTCCAGCTCCCCCGACGTCGTCCAGATCAATGTCCCTGAGCCGCGCCCGATCGGATGCGAGAAGGTGATGACGAACCCCAGGATCCGCAGCGGTGGGATCCGGTTCGGGAACAACCACACGTCATTGGAAAAATAGTTAGCCACGACGAGATCGGGGCCCGCGTCACCGTTGAGATCTCCCGCGGCGACCGAGAAGGGGAGCAAGTTTGTCGCGTACCGGATCTGGGGACCGAAGGTCAGAATCGAGATCGACGGCGATGATGCTTTGGCCGCCGAGCCCCGCCGGGTAACGGACTTCCGGGGCGAAGGTTCCGTCACCGTTCCCCAGCATCACCGAGACGTAGGAGGTCGGGGGGTTGCTCCTGAATGTTCGAACCAGCGCCAGATCCTGACGACCATCGGCATCGAAATCGCCTACGACAATTCCGCGTGGTTCGGCACCCGAGCCCGTGCCCAGAGCCGGGGTGAACGTTCCATCTCCTATTCCGAGCAGGATCAGGACATCTGGGGAAGAAATCACCTGGGCTCCCAGATCGGCTGCGACGATATCGGGCCGGCCGTCGTTGTTGAAATCCCCTGTGGCGACAACCTGCGGAGCCGACCCCGCCCCAAACGTGCTCGGCGGACCGAAGGTGCCATCGCCCGCTCCCAGAAGCACCGACACGAAGCCTGGCGGGCCAGGGATATAGCCCTGGTTCGCCACGACGAGGTCGGGCCGGCCGTCGCCATTCATGTCCCGGATAGAAATAGAGAGCGGTGGGTTAGAGTTCCCCCCGCAGGGAAAGCGCATCTGAGGGCCGAACCCGCCGCCACGGAGTCCGAGAAAGACCGAAAGGTCGAACGAATCCCTGTTGACGACCACAATGTCCTTGAGTCCGTCTGCATTCAGGTCCGCGAGGGCAACGGCCACAGGAGCATTTCCTGCTGCGTAGCGGATCTCGGACTCGACAGTGCCGTCACCCCGACTCAGGAGAACGGAAACATCGTCCGAAGTAGCGTTCGCGGTGACCACGTCGGCCCAGCCGTCGCCGTTGAGGAAGTAGCGTTCGCGGTGACCACGTCGGCCCAGCCGTCGCCGTTGAG
>QHXY01000357.1 GCA_003223145.1 Acidobacteriota bacterium | reverse complement strand
ATGGTGAAGGCGGCGAGCGCCTCGGGAAGGTCGATGCGCTCCTCGGGGATGAACGGCTCCTTGGTCTCGCCCTGCGGGCCCATGCGGGTGAGGGCGACCTCCAGCTCTTCGAGCGGGTTGGCGGAGGAGACCGACCAGTCGCTGCCGAAGGCGACGACGGCGCCGCTCCGCAGCAGGCTGCCGATCGGGTAGATCCAGCGGGCGCTGTCAGCCTCGAGGTACGGCAGGGTGAGCTTGACCATGTAGTCGTCGGCGAAGGCCCACAGGGGCTGGAAGTTCGCGACCACGCCGAGCGCGCGGAAACGCGGGATGTCGGCCGGGTCGAAGACTTCCAGATGCGAGATGTGGTGGCGGCTGTCGCGCGGGCCGTTGACCTTGCGGGCCGCCTCGACGGCGTCGAGACACTCGCGGATGGCGGCGTCGCCGATGGCGTGGAAGTGGACCTGGAAGCCCTCCTTGTCCAGCCGCGTGACGTCCCTCTTCAGCGCCTCGGGCTCGACCATGGTCAGGCCCCGCACGCCCGGCTTGCCCTTGTAGTCCCGCAGCATGGCGGCGGTCTGCACCTCGAACACGCCGTCCTGCATGATCTTCACGGTGGTGGCGCGCAGGCGACCCCGGGTGTACTTGCGGCGCGCCTCGATGAACCCGCCGATCTGCTCCTCGCCCTTGTCGCGCTCCCACCAGAGCGAGCCGACCACGCGTGCGGTCAGCTCTCCCTTGTCGTCGAGGGTGCGGTAGGCGTCGAGCGCCCCGGTGTCGACGCTGGCGTCCTGGAACGACGTGATGCCGTAACTGTTCAGCAGCTTCAAGGCCCAGCGCAGACCCTGCTGGCGTTCCGCCGGCGTGTAGGGCGGCGCCTTGCGGTTCACCAGGTCCATGGCGCTGTCCTGCAGGGAGCCGACCGGCTCGCCGGTCTGCGGGTCGCGATCGATCCGTCCGCCCGGCGGATCGGGCGTGGCCTTGGTGACGCCGGCGATCGACAGCGCCTTGCTGTTGACCCAGGCGGAGTGGCCGTCGCTCGATTCGAGGTAGACGGGACGGTCCGGCACGACGGCGTCGAGCAGGCTGCGATCGGGGATACCGGACGGCGCGAAGGCGGCCAGCGACCAGCCGTCGCCGCGGATCCAGGCGGCGTCCTGGTGCGCGGCGGCATATTTCGCGACTGCATCGACGTACCCCTCTTTGGTGTTGGAGTCGTACAGGGCGCACTGATTGTGACTGATGCCGCCTGAGATCGGGTGTATGTGGGAATCCTGGAAGGCCGGCAGGACCATCCGCCCGTTCAGCTCGACCACGCGCGTGCGCGGGCCCACGTAGGCCGTGACGCCGCGGTCGGGGCCGACGTACACGATCGTGTCCTTGCGGATCGCGACCGCCTCGGCCCAGGAGCGCACGGCGTCGACCGTGTAGACGGCGCCGCCGCGCAGGACGACGTCCGCCGCCGCGGGCCGGGAGAGCGCCGTTGGGCCGGCCGGCGCGGCAGACGAGGAGCGTGTCATGAGCAGGCCGCCGAGCGCCAGGATAGCCATAGAACGAGTCCTCCGCATCTGTTCCACCCCCTGAAATGAGACGTGCCCGCAGGAACCGGGCCGATCCTACGCGTCGAGCACAAATTTGCAATCGCTTGCGATCCTGCGCCCCCGACCTATGTTCTTCGTGTGACGCGGCGCCGTGGTGCGAGACGAGGCGTCGAGCCGCGCGATGCCTGCCTGGAGGATGCTGTGAAACAGTTTGCACGAGGTGTGCGGGTCCTCGCGGCGGTGGGACTGCTCCTCGCGACCGCTCCACGGCCGGCGGCCGCCATAGGTCCGATGGCCGGGACGGTGCGCATCGCCGAGATGGGCCGTCTGGTCTCGCCGGAGAGCTGCCTGGGGTGCGCGCGAACGGCGGACCCCGTGGCGTGCCACCGGACCGCGCTGTCCCTGGCGATGAGCCACGACTGGGCGCGGGCCATCGCCATCGAGGAGAACGTCCACCGGGAGCGGCCGGCGGACGCCGAAGTGACCGCGGTTCTGGCGCGCATGTATCAGGAGGGCACGCGCAACATCCAGCGCGCCGTCGAGCTGTACCACGAGGCGCTCGGGATGTCGCCGGGGTATCCGCCGGCCCTCCTGGGACTCGGTCTCATGATGGAGCAGTCGGGCGACATGAACGTCGCGGCGCGCTACTTCGAGCGTGGCGCGCGCGAGCGCCCGGACGAGCCGCAGTTCAAGATGCGTCTGGCCGAAGTGCTGGTCAAAGGCGGGCGGGACGACGAGGCACGGCCGATCCTGGACGAGATCGTGTCGCGATGGCCCGGCAGCAAGGAGGCCGACGCCGCCAGGAAGCTGATGCCGAACACCGCGCTGGCGCGGCCCTGAGCAGGACCCGCGCCGGGGGGGGCGGGGGGAGGAAACCACAAGGCATGTCCGCGGAGACCCGTTTGCTGGCGGGCCCGAACGCGGCGAGCATCCTGGTCATCGACGACGAACCCCAGGTGAGGACGGTCTTCGAGGAGGCCCTCACCGGGCAGGGCTATTCCGTCGAGCTGGCCGAGGACGGCACGCAGGCGATCGAGAAGGTCGAGGGAAAGCGCTTCGACGTCGTCATCTGCGACCTCAAGATGCCGGGGATCGACGGTCTCGAGACCATCCGGCGCATCCAGGCGATCCACCGCGACATCCAGTTCATCGTCATCACCGCGCACGGCACGTTCGAGAGCGCCATCGAGAGCCTCCGCGTGGGGGCCTTCGACTTCCTGCAGAAGCCGGTCGTCCTGAAGGATCTCCTGTTCTCGGTCGGCAAGGCGCTGGAGAGGCGCGATCTCCTGGAGCGGCTGGCGCTCTATGAGCTGAGCCGGACGATCTTCTCGACGCTCGAACCGGACCTGCTGTACGGGCGCATCGTGAAGGCCGCGATCGACGTCCTGGGGGCGGATGATGCGTCGCTCATGCTCCTGGACGAGAACCGCGAGCTGTCGATCGCCATCTCCACGTCGCTGCAGCAGGAAATCCTGGCGGCGACCCACCTGGCGATCGGCGAGCGCGTCGCCGGCCGGGTGGCCCAGCAGCCGGAGCCGGCGGTCATCAATGACGACGTCACGGGCGACGAGCGGTTCGCCGGCGTGCGCGCGCTGCGGTCGATCAAGGCGGCCATCGTCTGCCCGCTCACCATGCGCGGCGAGCTCCTGGGGGTGCTGAACGTCAACCGGGTGAAGAAGACGGCCCGGTACGGAGAGCGCGATCGACAGAGCGCCATGATCCTGTCGTCGCTCGTGGCGCTGGCGCTCGGCAACGCCCGTCTGCACAAGGAGCTGCAGGCGCGTCTTCAGCAAATCAGCGACACGCAGGAAGAGGTCATCCAGAACGAGAAGATGGTCGCGCTCGGCAGCCTGCTGTCCGGCGTCGCGCACGAGCTGAACAACCCGCTGTGCGCCGTCCTCGGATACGCGCAGCTGATGCACCAGGAGGAGCTCGAGCCCAAGCTGCGCAAGGGTGTCGAGGTGATCACCCGCGAGGCCGATCGCGCGGCCACGATCGTCTCGGACCTGCTGCGGTTCGCGCGGCGGGAGAGACCCGAGAAGAGGTCCCTGGGGCTGAGCGGGGTGCTCCTGAAGACGCTGGAGCGCAAGGCCTATGACCTGAAGTCATCGCGCGTCGAGGTGCGCACGATGCTCGACCCGGAGCTGCCCCTCGTCCTGGGGGATTTCCACCAGCTGCAGCTCGTGTTCATGAACCTGATCACCAACGCCCAGCAGGCGATGTTCGATCACCGCGGTTCGGGGACTCTGACCATCAGCGGCGTGCACCGGAACGGCCGGGTTGTCCTGACGTTCGCCGACGACGGCCCGGGCGTCGCCACGGAGAACGCCCGGCGCGTATTCGATCCGTTCTTCACGACCAAGGCGGTCGGCAAGGGACGGGGGCTGGGGCTCTCCGTCTGCTTCGCCATCGTCAGGGACCACGGCGGGGTGATCCGCGTGTCACGCGGCGCGGGGGGCGGCGCCGTCTTCACCGTGGAGCTGCCGGTGATCCCGGCCGAGCTCGTGCACAGCGAGACGGGCGGGGCGTCGGCGGGCGGGAGCGCAGTGGACGAGGAGCGGGCCGCCGCGGCGGCCGCGCCCGGGGCGGCCGGCGGCGCGCCGCTCGTCCCCACCGGGCCGCGCATCCTGATCGCCGAATCCGAGCCGCACGTGCTGGACGTGCTGGTGGAGCTCCTGGGGAGCCTGGGCTACCGGGCCGACACGGCCGAGACCGGCGAATCGGCCCTCGCCAAGCTCCGCAGCCAGGACTATGAGGCGCTGATCGCCGATTTCGAGATGCCCCGGCTCGAGGGCCGCAGCCTGCTCGACATCCTGCGCTCCGAGAGACCGAAGCTGGCGCGCCGCATCCTCTTCCTGGCCAGCGACGCGGCCCGGCCGCAGCTT
>QHXY01000356.1 GCA_003223145.1 Acidobacteriota bacterium | reverse complement strand
TGGAGGGGTTCATCGCCCGCGTGCGGGAGGAGCTGAGCCAGAGGAGGCAGAACGCCGGCATCGAATCGTCCCGGGCGCTGGTGAAAGTCTTCGACCCCGGGCGCAACACCAAAGCCGACAAGGGGTGACGGGTGGAAGAAGAACGGGCGGCCGGCAAGCGCACAGCCGTGTCCTCGGAGACCCTGAAGAAGTATCTTCAGGAGATCTCGAAGCTACCGCGCATCACGCCCGACGAGGAAAAGGTTCTCGGGGATCGCATCCAGAAGGGGGACAGGGATGCGCTGCGCAAGCTGGTCGAGGCGAACCTGCGATTCGTGGTGAGCTTCGCCAAGAAATACCGGAACTGCGGACTGTCCTTTCTCGACCTCATCAACGAAGGGAACATCGGCCTGATTGAGGCCGCGAAGCGCTTCAACCCCAAGAAGAACGTCGAGTTCATCACCTACGCTGTGTGGTGGGTGCGTCAGGCCATTATCCACGCGCTGTCCGATCAGAGCGGGGCGTTCCGGCTGCCGCAGAAGCAGGCCAACCTCCTGTACCGCATCGGCAAGACGATCTCGCAGCTGACGCTCGACCTCGAGCGCAACCCGACGCCGGAGGAGATCGCCGGGAAGCTGGGCATCCCGGTGGAGGAGGTCACCAGTCTGCTGCAGGTGGCCGACGAGAATGTCTCTCTGTCCACGGTGATCGACGAGGAGCACGAGTTCCACCTTTCGGACAAGCTCGAGCAGGACGTGATCCCTCCGGCCGACATGGCCCTGCTGCGATCCTCTCTCAAGGACCATCTGTACGCCTGTCTGGGAGAGCTCGACCCGAAGGAGCAGAAGGTGCTGCGGCTGCGATTCGGACTGGACGAAGGAGAGCCCAAGACGCTCAAGGAAATCGGCGAGATGATGGGGCTGTAGCGCGAGCGCATTCGCCAGATCGAGGCCCAGGCTCTGGAGAAGCTGAATCGCTCGCAGAAGTGCCAGCAGTTGCAGGGTTATCTGAACTGATCGGTCCGGAGCACGGGGTCCGTCGATGAGCGAGTCCAACACCGGGGAGTGCGAGCGCTGCGGCGGCACCGGGTTCCTCATCCTGGAGGCCGCGGGTGCGTCCCGTGCCCGGCCCTGTGCGTGCCGTGCACTTTCGCGTGGCCGCCCCGCGGGGATCGAGGACTTTCTGCAGGCGGCGCGCATCCCGCGCCGGTACCATGATTGTGACTTCGAGAACTTCGACGCCATCCCGCCGCACCAGCTGGCCCTGCAGGGCGCGCGGACCTGGGCCCTGCGTTACGCGGAGGAGTATCCTCTGAGCGACCGCGGCCTGCTGTTCATGGGCCCGCCGGGAGTGGGCAAGACCCACCTGGCGGTGTCGACGCTGCGGCGTCTGGCGCTCCTCAAGGGCGTGCCGGGCCTGTTCTGCGATGTTCAGGACCTGCTGCGCCGGCTGCAGGCGACCTTCGACAGGCAGTCCGGGATGAGCGAGCTTGACCTCCTGCAGCCGGTGCTGCAGACCGAGGCAGTTCTTCTGGACGACCTGGGGGGACGGCAGTTCAGCCCCTGGCTCGAGGAGACCCTGTCGCACATCGTGACCACCCGCTACAACGACAAGCGGGCGACGCTGGTGACCACAAACTACACGGATGAATCCGCCGGCGGCCGCGGACCGACGCTCAAGGACCGCATCGGACCGCGGGTCCATTCCCGACTCCAGGAGATGTGCCACGTGGTCAAGATCGAGGCCCAGGACTTCAGGCAGCTCATCAAGCGGGCCGATCACCACCGCCTCGCGGACCGGATCGAGCGTCCCAAGGAGAGCGCATGACCGTGCGTCGCAGCCCGAATTTCGAGGCCGTCGTGCTGGCGGGCGCCCGCACGCCGATGGCCGAGTACAACACTCATTTCCGCAATCTCACCGAGATTGAGCTGGGAGCGATCGCGGCGCGCGAGGCCCTGCGGCGGTCGAGGACGGAACCGGCGCGTGTCGATCACGTGGTGTTCGGGAACGCCATGCAGACGAGCGGCAACGCCATGTACGGGGCGCGCCACGTCGGGCTCGAAGCGGGTCTTCCGGACACCGTCCCTGCCCTGACCCTCAACCGACTGTGCGGCTCGGGACTCCAGTCGATCGTCACGGCCGCCTCATGGATCCAGCTCCAGGAGGCCGACGTGGTTCTGGCCGGCGGGATGGAGAACATGACGCAGGCCCCGCACGTCCTGCGCGGCCTGCGCTCGGGGCTCAAGATGGGGCATGCACAACTCGAGGATTCGCTGCTGGTCGGGCTCCTGGACACCTTCTGCGGATGCTCCATGGCGCAGACGGCCGAGAACCTGGCCGTGGAGCGGGGCATCACGCGGGACGAGGCGGACCGCTACGCCCTGCGCAGCCAGCAGGCCGCCGATGCGGCCATCAGGGCGGGGCGCCTCAAGGAGGAGATCGTCCCGGTGACCGTGCGCGAGCGCGGCAAGGAGGTGGTGGTGACCGACGACAACCACCGGCGCCCCGACACGACACTCGAGGGCCTGGCGAAGCTGCCGCCGGCCTTCCAGGGCAAGGGATTCGTCACGGCCGGAAACGCCTCGGGCATCGTCGACGGGGCCGCGGCGGTCGTGCTTGCGTCACCTACGGCGGCGCGCGACCTCGGGGGACAAACGCTGGGCCGGGTCCTCACCTACGGCGTGGCGGGGGTCCCGCCACGGATCATGGGGATCGGGCCCGTCCCCGCAATCCGGCAGGCGCTGGAGCGCGCCGGGCTCTCTCTGAAAGAGATCGATCTGTTCGAAATCAACGAGGCCTTCGCCGCCCAGTACCTGGCGGTCGAAAAGGAGCTCGGGCTGGATCGCGAACGGGTGAACGTCAACGGAGGGGCGGTGGCGCTGGGCCATCCCCTCGGGGCCACCGGCACGCGCCTGGCCCTGACTCTCCTTCTCGAGCTGAGGAGGCGGGGCGGAAAATACGGCATCGCCAGCGCCTGCATCGGAGGCGGGCAGGGGATCGCTCTCCTGGTCCAGTCGGCTGCAGCCGCCGGACGATAGCGGCGGTCCGGGCGACGCCCGGGCACCAGGACGGAGGTGAGACGATGGAGATTAAGAAGGTCGGTGTCCTCGGTTGCGGTCTCATGGGGGCCGGCATCGCGCAGGTCGCGGCGCAGACCGGTTACCCGACGGTGGTCCTGGAAGTCAATCGGGAGCTCCTCGAGGCCGGTCTCAAGAGGATCGACCAGTTCCTGGCGGGCGGCGTCGCCAAGGGCAAGGTCCGGCCCGAGGACCGGCAGGCGACGCTGTCCCGGCTGACGGGGACGACAGACTACAAGGCGCTCGGTGATTGCGACATCGTGATCGAAGCCGTCGTCGAGAACCTGGCCGCCAAGACCGAGGCGTTCTCGCGACTCGAAAGCACCCTGAAGCCGGCCGCCATCGTCGCCAGCAACACCTCCTCCCTGTCGATTACGGAAATGGCGGTGTCGACGAAGCGGCCAGAGCGCTTCATCGGCCTACACTTCTTCAATCCGGTGCCCCTCATGAAGCTCGTGGAGGTCAGCAGGACCATCCAGACCGGTCCGGGGGTGGAGGAAACGGTCCTGGGGTTCGCAAAAAGCCTCGGAAAGGTGCCGATCCGGACCATGGACCGCACCGGGTTCATCGTGAACCGGCTGCTGGTTCCCTACATCCTGGATGCCATACGCGCCCTCGAGGAAGGCGTCGGCAGCATCACCGACATCGACCAGGGCATGAAGCTGGGCTGCGGACACCCGATGGGCCCCCTGACGCTACTCGATCTGGTCGGGATCGACACGACGTATTACATTGCCAACATCATGTTCGACGAGTTCCGGGAACCGCGGTTCGCGCCTCCCCCGCTGATGAAGCGGATGGTGCTCGCGGGGTTCAACGGCCGCAAGACGGGGAAGGGGTTCTATGATTACTCGTCCGAGCCCCCACGGCCGAACGACTTTCTGGCGCAGCGCTAACGGGAGCCTGTTGACGGAGGAGCGACGATGAGCGGGACCGACCGGGTGCTGCTGGAGAAGAAGGAGGGCATCGCGCGGCTGATCATCAACCGCCCTGAGAAGCTCAACGCCCTGGACGGCCGGACCATGCAGGAGATCGACGCGGCGATCGGTGCTACGGGAGCGGATCCAGCCGTCGGCGTTCACATCGTCACAGGTATGGGCGAGAAGGCGTTTGTCGCTGGCGCCGACATCGCCGAACTGGCGGCGCAGTCGCCCGTGGAGGGCGCCGCCTACGCGCGCCGCGGGCAGGACGTCCTCGTGCGGCTCGAGCGGCTCGGCAAGCCGAGCATCGCCGCCGTGAACGGATACGCCCTCGGGGGCGGGCTGGAACTGGCCATGGCCTGCACGCTGCGGCTGGCGGCGGACACCGCGAAGCTCGGCCAGCCGGAGGTGGCACTGGGGATCATCCCTGGCTACGGCGGAACACAGCGATTGAGCCGCCTGGTGGGTGCTGGCCGGGCCCTGGAGCTTATTCTGGCGGGTGAGCCGATCGATGCGCGTGAGGCGCACCGCATCGGTCTGGTCAACCGGGTGGTGCCGGCGGCCGAGCTGCCGGCCGCCGCCGAGACCCTGGCGCGGACGCTCCTGACGCGGGGGCCGCTGGCGCTGCGCTACGCCATGCAGGCGGTGCACGAGGGGCTGCAGATGACGCTGGCCGAAGGCCTGGCCATGGAAGCCGCGCTGTTCGGCCTGACCTGCGCCACGGAGGACATGCGTGAGGGGACCCGCGCCTTCGTCGAGAAGCGCAAGCCGTCGTTCAAGGGCCGCTGAGGAGCGCCATGCCACAGGCACCGGAGACGCAGCGCATCCACTGGCGCCCCCTGCGCGCGGTGATGGTGCTGCGCGTCCTGGTCCTGATGGTCCTCGCCGGGTTCGTCCTGGCGGTGGCGATGAGCTACGGTCACCGAGGGGCGCCGCAGACGCGGATCACCATGGCGCCCTCGTCGCCGACCCCCCCCGAGCAGGGACCGCTGGTGGACCGATCGGATCGATTCGAGGTGAACGGCAGCCACGAAGGTCGTCCGTCCTTCACGCTCCGGGCGAAGAGCGTCACCAAGTTCGCGGGGGATCGCAACTTCCTCGAGGGAGTCGAGCTGACGATTCACGACGAGCGCGGCGGGAGTGTGAAGGTGTCGGGGATCAACGGGCAGTTCGACGCCAACGAACGCCGCGCCAGCCTGTCGGGAGCGGTGACGGTCGAGAACGAGGAGGAGAACCTGTCGCTGCGCACCGGCACGCTGTTCTACGATAACGACCGGGACATGATCTTCACGGCGGACGAGATCGTGTTCAAGATCGGCGGGCTCGAGGGTCAGGGGCGCGGCATGAATTACCTGGTCTCCGGGCGCCAGGTCAAGATCCCGGATCGAGTCCTGCTGCGCGTGTCGGCCGAGGAGGCCGGGGCGCCGGTCGTCATCTCGTCGGGCGATCTGGTCGCATCGCTGGACGGCAACACGGCCGTGTTCACCGACAACGTCCGAATGGAGCGGGGCGGGGACGTCCTGTACGGCAACTACCTCAAGGTCCAGTTCGACGAGGCGCGCCGTCTGGTGCGCCAGTTGAACGCCTTTGGAGACGTGGTCGCGACCCTCTCTCCGAGACCGGACGGCACGCTCAACGAGATGCGCGCCGACAGCCTGGTCGCGAGATTCAGCGGTCCCGGGAATCAGCTCCACGAGGCCGAGGCCTCGGGCAACTGTCGCGTGACCTCGGGGCCTACAACGTCGCGCAGCCGCTCTCTACGCTACGAGGCCGCCGACGACCTCATGGAACTGCGTGGCGAGCCCGTCCTTCTGACCGCGACCGACAGGATCGCCGCGCAGGAGATCGACATGAGGGTGGTGGCGAAGACCGTGCAGGCGCGCGGCGACGTGCGCACCGTGTCGATGCCGGGATCGAAAGGGGGTCCGGCGGCACCCGGATTCGGTGGCCGCTCGGCGATCTCGTTCCAGGCGAGGACGCTGCAGTTCGACCAGACCGCGGGCCGCGCTGTGTACACGGGCGCGGCGCGGGCCTGGCAGGAGGACAACAGTATCCAGGCGGATGAGATCGTCGTCGATCAGCCCTCGCGGCAGCTGCGCGCCACGGACAACGTCATGGCGCGCTTCACGCAGCGTCCGTCACCGGACGGCGGGCCCCCGGGGCGACCGACCGTCACCGCCCTCACCGCCTCGAGCATGGTGTTCGACGACCTGAAGGGCGTCGGACACTACCGCGACAACGTGCACCTGGCGCGCCAGGACGCCACCCTGACCGCCGACGCCATGGACGCCTACCAGGTGGAGCGCGACGGCGCCCGGGAGCTCGACCGGATCGAGGCCTACGGGTCGGTGGCGATCAAGCGGGACCAGAGCTTCGGCACGGCGAAGACCGCGGTGTATCACGCCGCGGACGATATGCTGATCCTCAAGGACGAGGAGAAGCTGGCGGAGGTCGTGGACACGGCCACCGGCCGCACCCTGCGCGGGCAAACGTTGACATTCGATCTGGCGAGGGATAGGATTCTGACCGAATCCGCGCACGGCGGTCGGACCTGGATTACCCTCAAGCCCGAAGCCAAGGACGCTCAGTCGGTTGAGCCGAAAACTAAGTATTGAGGGGCTGACCAAGAGCTACCGCGGGCGGCCCGTGATCAGGGACATCTCACTCCACATCCAGAGCGGTGAAGTGGTCGGGCTTCTCGGGCCCAATGGTGCGGGGAAGACCACCACGTTCTACTGTGTCGTCGGTCTTGTCCAACCCGACGCCGGTCGCATCCTCCTCGGGGGGCACGATGTGTCGCGACTGCCGATGTACCTCCGGGCGCGCAGCGGCATCAGCTATCTGCCCCAGGAGCCGTCGATCTTCCGCAAGCTGACGGTCGAAGAGAACTTGATCGCCATCCTGGAAACCCTGGACATGCCACGGGAGGAGATCCGCCAGCGCACGGCCGCCGTCCTGGAGGAGCTCAAGATCGCCCATCTGGCGAAGAGCCCCGCCTATAACCTGTCGGGGGGGGAGCGCCGGCGGGCTGAAATCGCCCGTGCGCTGGTGATCTCGCCGTCCTTCATGCTGCTGGACGAGCCTTTTTCGGGGATCGACCCGATTGCGGTTGCGGATATCCAAAAAATCATTTATCAATTGAAGGCGAAGGGGATCGGACTCCTGATGACCGACCACAACGTTCAGGAGACCCTCCGGATCACCGATCGGGCCTACATCATCGCCGAGGGCCGGATCTTCCGGAAGGGCAGTCCGGATCAGCTGGCCGCCGATCCCCAGGTCAGGGAGATTTACCTGGGAGCCAACTTCCGGCTGGTCGACCGCGAGCCGGTCGAGGCGCCGCCGAGCGCCTACCCGGCGGACTGAGGCCCGGCGGCGGCGCGATCCGCCCGCGGCGCGTACGGAGAGGGACGGAACAACCATGGCGCTCGAGCAAAAACTGAATCTGCGCATGACGCAGAAGCTCATCATGACGCCGTCTCTGCAGCAGGCGATCAAGCTGCTGCAGATGACCAACTCGAGGAGCTGCAGGAGGGGGCCACGGAGGCGGACAAGCCGGAGGGAGAGGACGGCCAGGTAGCCGAGGGCGCCGCGGCCGCGGACGCCGAGGTCCCCGACAAGGAGCCGGAGCGGGATTCCTTCGACGAGATCGACTACGAGTCCTACTTCCAGGATTACATGGACTTGAGCTACCGCCCGCAGGCGCCCGCGGAGGAGATCGAGACGCCGCCGCTCGAGAACATTCTGAGCAAGCCGCAAAGCCTCTCCGATCACCTGCTCTGGCAACTCGACATGAGCATCGTCCCGATGGGGCAGAAGGAGATCGCCCGCGCCATCGTCGGCAACCTGGACGACGATGGATATCTGAGGGTGCCCCTCGAGGACATCGCCGCCATGGGCCCCTGGTCGCTGGAGGAGGTGGAGCACGCTCTGCACTTCGTCCAGGAATTCGACCCGCCGGGAGTCGGCGCGCGCGATCTGAAGGAGTGCCTGCTGATCCAGCTATCGTTCCACGACATGGAGGGCACGCCGGCGGAGACCATGGTGAAGGAGCACATGGCTCTCCTGCAGGGGCGCCGGTTCAAGGATCTCGCGCAGACGCTGGCGTGCAGCCTCGAGGAGGTCATGCACTACGTCGACACCATCCGACACCTCGATCCGAAACCCGGCAAGAAGTACAACGCGGGCAGCAACAACTACGTGATCCCGGACGTCTACGTCCTGAAGGTCGACAAGGGGTACACCATCGTGCTCAACGAAGAGGGCCTCCCGCGTCTGCGCATCAGCCCATTTTACCGCCGCATGATCGACCGGAACAACACCGACGTCACGCGGGAGACGCGGGAGTACGTGCGCGAGAAATTCCGATCCGCCTTCCGGCTGATCAAGAGCCTGGAAGAGAGGCAGCGCACCATCTACAAGGTCGCCAAGAGCATCGTCAAGCACCAGCAGGGGTTCCTGGATCTGGGTTACGAGCACCTGCGGCCCCTCATCCTCAAGGACGTGGCGGACGACATCGGTATGCATGAGTCGACCGTCAGCCGCGTGGTCAATCACAAGTACATGCACACGCCGCGCGGCCTGTTCGAGATGAAGTTCTTCTTCCACTCGAGCATCAGCTCCACGCAGGGGGAGGACGTCTCCTCCCTGACGGTCAAGGAGCGCATCAAGAAGGTGGTGGGGGAGGAGGACGCGCGGCGGCCTCTCTCCGACGCCGCCATCGTGCAGATCCTGAGCGACGACGGGCTGCGCATCGCGCGGCGCACCGTGGCCAAGTATCGCGAGGAGCTGCGTATCCCGTCGTCCAACGAAAGGCGTCAGGGCTTCAGCTGAAGCCCGGTCCCAATCTCGACACTGGGTGTCCCATGACGATCCTGTTCACCGCGAGGAAGGCCGATCTGAAGCCGGGCCTGAAGACGCTCGCCGAAAGGAAGCTGGAGAAGCTGGAGCGCCTGCTGCACGAGAACCCCGACGCGCACATCATCCTCACCCAGGAGAAGCACCGACACCTGGCCGAGATCATCGTCCGGGCCCGCGTCGGCACGCTCACCGCGAAAGCGGACGGCGCCGATTTTCAGGAGTCCCTCGGCCAGGCGATCGACCGCCTGGTGGCCCAGGCGCGCAAGCATCACGAGAAGATCGCCCGGGGGCGCAAGCGCCGGGCCATGCGGGACTCCCCCCGTCGGTCCGGCGGCGCGGCTCTCGGCGCGCCGGGGCCCGACGCGCCACTCGAAACGGATGGTCCCGTGATCGTCCCGATGGGGCGCGTGCCGGTGAAGCCGATGTCGGTGGAGGAGGCCCTGTTGCTCATGCAGGACTCGCCCGACCCGTTCCTGGTGTTCCGCGACGCCGATTCGCAGCAGGTCTCGGTCATCTTCCGGCGCGGGGACGGCCGCTTCGGCCTGATCGAGCCGGAGACCTGAGACCATGGACTTTCACCTCACGCGCGAGCAGGACATGTTGCGGGAGACGGTGCGGGCCTTCGCCGAGGAGGTCCTGAAGCCGCGCGCCGCGGGTCTGGACCGTTCGCGGGAGTTTCCCGTCGACAACTATCGGCGGTGCGCCGAGCTGGGTCTGTGCGGGATGATGGTCCCGGAGACGTACGGCGGGGCCGGGTTCGACGGCGTGTCGTACGTCATCGCCATCGAGGAGGTGTCACGCGCCTGCGCGTCGACCGGCGTCATCCTGTCGGTCAACAACTCGCTGTTCTGCGCGCCGATCCTGCGGTTCGGCAACGAGACGCAGAAGCGCAAGTACCTCGTTCCGCATGCCCGAGGCGAGCGCATCGGCGCCTACTGCCTCACCGAGCCGCAGTGTGGATCGGACGCGGCGGCGCTGAGCACCCTCGCCCGGAGGACGGGCGATCGCTACCTCCTGAAGGGTAACAAGGTGTTCGTCACCAACGGTGTCGCGGCCGACACCTTCGTGGTGTACGCCACGCTCGACCCCGGGCTGCGCCACAAGGGAATCTGCGCCTTCATCGTGGAGCGGGGATTCCCCGGGCTGAGTCTCGGAAAGCCGGAGCACAAGCTGGGGATCACCTGTTCCGGCTCGGTGGAGATCGTCCTGGACGGCTGCGAGGTGCCGGCGGAGAACCTGCTGGGGACGGAGGGGGAGGGGTTCAAGATCGCCATGGCCACCCTCGACGGCGGCCGCATCGGCATCGCGGCTCAGGCGATCGGCATCGCGCGCGCGGCCCTGGAGGAATCGCTCGCCTACAGCCAGGGCCGCCAGGCGTTCGGGCAGCGCATCGCCGACTTCCAGGCCATCCAGTGGAAGCTTGCGGACATGGCGACGGAGATCGAGGCGGCCAGGCTCCTCGCCTACCGCGCCGCCTGGACGCGAGATCACCGCGAGCGCTGCTCCCTGGAGACCAGCATGGCCAAGCTGTTCGCCTCGGAGGCGTGCATGCGAGCGGCCCGGGAGGGCGTGCAGATCCACGGGGGCTACGGCTACATCAACGAGTTCACCGTCGAGCGGTTGTTCCGGGACGCCAAGATCACCGAGATCTACGAAGGCACCTCCGAAATCCAGCGCCTGGTGATCGCCAAGGAGATCCTCAGAGAGGACTGAGATGAAGCCGAAGAATGGAGGCAGAACGTCCACGCTCGGTGCGCGGACGCGGCGGGACTGGGAGGAGACCACCCTGCGCCAGGCGCTCGACAAGAAGGCGGAGAGAAGGACGTCGTTCACCACCGTCTCGAGCCTGCCCGTCGAGCGCCTCTGTACACCGGACGACCTGAAGGGCTGGGACCCGGTCCGGAAACTCGGCTTCCCGGGAGAGCCGCCGTTCACCCGCGGCGTCCATCCCACGATGTACCGGGGGAGGCTCTGG
>QHXY01000358.1 GCA_003223145.1 Acidobacteriota bacterium | reverse complement strand
GCGTGTGGTCTCCTTCGGACTGACCGGTGACACCAGCAGATCCTTCAGGTGCTGCAGGGTGGCGTGGCGTACCACGCCGTCGATCGCGACCGTGCCGGCCACCTGCTGCGTCTGCGGAAGGTTCGTGATGAAAACCCTCCGGACATCTTCCTGGGATCGCAGGGATGTGGCGGGCTCGAAAGCCAGGAACCAGGTGATGATGAGCAGGAGCGGAACGATGGTCAGGAGTCTTCGCGGCATTCGGCCCTCCTTCGGCAATCGCAGGACACGTTCCTGCGGCCGACTCTCATTACGTAAGGAAGAGCCGATACGTCCAGAAACGGGTTCTCGCCCCGGGATCGTTCCCGTCAGTCCCCGCTGCAGTTCTGGACCAGGGCGCCGCACCGCGTGCAGACCTCCTTGCATTTGCGAAGCTCGATCCGGCCGCCGCAGGCGGGGCAGGGCATCACAGCCTGTGGAGTCATCCGTCCCTCCGTTCGACGCGAAGGCGAGTATACGACTGGAGTCAGCGCGGCCGCTCGACCCAGGAGGTGAGGTTGAAGGTGTACGACAGCTGGGCGGCGACCGAGTACCCGTTCGGGAGGTAGGCCTTCAGGCTGTCGTCGACGTTCCAGCGGTCGCGGCGGTAGGCGACCTTGAGCACGGCGCCGGGACCGAGGCGATAGCCGGCGCCGGCCTCGACGTCGAAGAAATCGACGGCCGTGCCCATCCAGACGCCGGGGCCGAGCGGCTGGATGTAGGCGTAGTCGTTGCGCTCGAGGCGCAGGGCCGTGAAGAAGCGGGGTGTCCAGGTGTACTTCGGCTCGATGAAATAGGCCTTGCCGCGCACCGCGCGAGCCTGGGCGGGGACGTCGTACGACGAGCGGGCGAAGTCGCCGTTCAGCTCGAGGTAGCCGCGGCTGAACTGGATGTCGGCGCCGACGATCCGTTGCTCGAAATCCCTCCAGCCCGCACCCGCCGGCAGGAACAGGTCGAGATCGCGGTTCAGGTAGGGGCCGCGCGTGGCATAGCCGCCGAGCCGCAAGCCGGTTCGCGGCGTGATCCCGAGCGCCAGGGCGGGCCTCAGGATGGTACCGGGCTCGGGGACGTATTTCTCGTTGATCAGCGGCAGGTCGAGAAGGGCGACGCGGTAATCGAACCGGGAGACCTGGCCGCCGGCCTGGACCCCGAGAGGGTAGGAGACGTCGTAGCTGTCCGGGGAGCCGATCAGCGGGTTGGTGGTCGACAGCCGCCGGCGCGGAAAATTCCCCAGGGGCGTAACGATCCTCCCGGCCTCCAGGACCAGCCGCAGCGGCGCGCGGAACGTGTAGCGCAGGGCGGCCTGCTCGATCCGCCCCTGGCGCTCCCCCTCGTAGCTCCCCGAACCGTCTTCCCCTCGCGCGACCACGAATCCCTGCAGTCCCGGCAGGAACTCGCCCACGGCCCAGAGACGCAGGCGCCCCGCAGGCGCCGTGTCGCCGTCATTCTTGCTGAGCAGCCGGGAACCGGAGTCGGTCTTCCAGACCTCGGCGTCGAAGAGTCCCTGGACGAGCACCTTGTCGTCCTGGGAGCGGGCCGGTGCGGCGTGGAACATGAGCAGGGCGGCGATCAGGAGCGCGCCGCGCCCGCGGCGGCGGCGCGATTCGGAGCGCTCCGTGGCGCGTTCCTCAGGCCGCGGTCTGCAGCTCATGCCAGGCCTCGCGCAGCGTCGTGAGGTACTCTTCCATCGAGAACGGCTTCAGCAGGCAGCGTGAACGGACTTCCTCGAGAAACGCGGCTTCGGCGACGGTGTCTCCGGTGACGAACAGGAAACCCCTCGTGCCGGAGGGCCGGTGGGCCGCCACCCAGCGATACAGATCCTTGCCGGAGAGATCGCCGGGCATCTTCAGATCGGAAACGATGATGTCGAAGTCCCGGCGCCGCAGCAGCTCGACCGCCTCCGCCCCCGAGCCGACGCCGACCGCCGTCGCTCCGACCGAGTCGAGAATGGCCATCTGCAGCTCCACCACGTTCGGCTCGTCGTCGACAACCAGCACCGACGCCGGCAGGGAGCGCCGGGAGGCCGGCTCAGAGGCCGGCCGGGGCCGCGCGCGGATCTCCTCGGCGGGCCGCTGCGGGGTGCCGCGGGGCAGCACGACCGTGAATCGCGCGCCTCCCTCCGGCCGGTTGTCGGCGGTGATGCTCCCGCCATGGTTCTGAACGATGGCGTGCGTGATGCTCAGGCCGAGGCCGGTCCCTTGACCGACCGGCTTGGTGGTGTAGAAGTGCTCGAACACCCGCGCCGGCTCCTCGATGCCGGGGCCGTTGTCGGAGAAGCTGATGGTCACCTCGCCGGATTCGGCGATGGTCCGGATCGAGAGGGTCGGGTGGGTCTTCGTCGTCCGCAGGGCGTCGTGGGCGTTGTTGATGATGTTGAGGAAGACCTGCTGCAGCTCGAGCTCGCTGGCTGACAGCGTCACGCCCGACGCCGCGAGATCGAGCTCGATCGTCATCCCGGCCTTCTCGAAATCGTGCCGGCGCACGGCCACGGTGTCGCGGATGACCTGGTTGACGTCCAGGGGCGTGCGCTCGCCGCCGCCCCGGTGCGCCACCTTAAGCAGGTTGCGGACCAGGGCGACGATCCTCTGGCCCTCCCGGCGAACGGTCTCGAGGCGCTGGCGCACGGCATCGGGAAGCTTTTCGCGATCCAGCAGGATCTCGACGTTGCCGACGACCCCGGTCAGCGGATTGTTGATCTCGTGGGCCGCTCCTGAGAGCAGGCGCCCGAGGGCCGCGAGCTTCTCCGACTCCTTCAGCCTCTCGAGCCGATCGAGCTCCTCCCGGGCCGTTTTCAAGATGCGCTGCTCGTGCTGGTGCAACGATTCCATCAGTTGGTTGTAGGTGTCGCTGAGCACCCGCACCTCGATGCCCGCGTTCGAGCTCTCGAAGCGATGGGCATGGTCCCCGGTCTCGGCGACCGAGCGCATGAACGTCACGAAGCCTTCCAGCGGGCGCAGCACCGAGCGCGACATCATCGATGCCGCGACGCCGGCCAGGATCACGGCGAGAGAGCCGCAGGAGAGCAGGGTCCAAAGAAGGGACTGGTTGAGGGGGGCGAGGGCGCGGGTGAGCGAGTGCAGGAGCACGACGGTGACCGGAAGCCCCGCC
The DNA here is from genome assembly GCA_003223145.1 of Acidobacteriota bacterium. Classification (GTDB taxonomy): domain Bacteria; phylum Acidobacteriota; class Polarisedimenticolia; order Gp22-AA2; family Gp22-AA2; genus Gp22-AA3. The sequence continues at coordinate 987 of QHXY01000358.1, read as the reverse complement.
TGGTCCGAATTCAAAGACAGGGGCGCCGCGACATACTCGTCCCTGCCTATCGGCAGGACGAGCGATCGGGCACCGGTGGACTCCGGAATCGTGACGGAGGAGCCGGGCGGCAGCGCGGCCTCCAGCGTCGACCCGAGGACGCGGGCTCCCGCGGTCACGACGATGTCGCTGTCGAACGATTCACGCAGCCGCGCGACGTAGGCCCCGTCGATCCGGTCGCCCAGCGCCAACGCGCCGATGACGTACCCCTGCAGCAGGATCGGGACGCAGCCGACCTGGAAGTACCGATCGCCGAGGCGCATGACGGCGAAGTTCTGCGGGCCGACCGGCGCATCCTGCGCCAGCGCCCGGCGAAGAACTGGCCGGGACGCCAGGTCGGCGCCAGCCAGGGGACCGGGGGCGGCCCGGCCGCCGGACGCCAGGACCTTCCCCTCGCTGTCCGTGACGATCAACAGGTCCCGCGCCAGGCCGGCGGCGATCTTGGCCGCCTCGTTCTGGATGGTCGCGAGGAGGTCGGACCTGACGTGGACCCCTGGGGCCGCCTCCGACCGGTAGATCTCCATCGCCGCCCTGAGCGTGGGGCTGTCGGTCATCAGGGTGGAGGTGCGCACCAGCTGCTCGAGATCGCGTTTCTGCAGATTCAGGAGCATCCGTTGGTGGTGGGCCAGCGTCGTGGCCAGGAGCTCGCGGACGCTTCTCCGGATCTCGATGTCGAGGGCGAGGAACGCCGCGAGCACCGAGACGGCGGTCAGGACGGCGCTGAACAGGACGAGCTTGGCGCCCAGACTGGCGGAATGCCACCTGGACCGCAGGCCGCGGCCGTCAGCCACCGTCCGACGGCTCCATCAGAGGGATGCGGAAATTCAGGACGGACGCCTGGCCCGGCTCGATCCGCACCTTCAAGACCTGCGGTCGGGCCCGCTCGTGCCAGCCCACGGCCCGGTAGTCTCCAGGCGGGATGCCGTCGATCTGAAAGCGGCCCTGCGT
>QHXY01000353.1 GCA_003223145.1 Acidobacteriota bacterium | reverse complement strand
GACCGGCACCTGCCGGCTGAGTGCCTCGTTCTTCCAGACGCCGATGTAGAGCAGGTCCTCCGGACCGATCCGGTAGTCGCCGGCAGTCTCCGGTGCCGGCTCCGGCGCCGCCTTGCCCTTGTCCTGGGCGCGCGCCGGCAGAACTCCGGCCGCCACCAGCGCCACGCACAGCGCTGCGAGCTGCCTCGTCCGGCCCTCGAGCCGTCCCCGGTGTTCATCGTGGCCCCCCCGCGGACCGGCCGCCGGCTTTCGTGCGCGTTTCTGTCCGGCCGGCGACCAGGCCCAGAAAAAACGTATTGCGGGCGATTTCCTGGAGCGCGCCGACGGTCGAGACGCCGCCCAGGACCCCCCGCTGCAGATTCCTGCGGTAGGCGCTCTCGAGAGACAGCCAGTCGCTGAGGCGCCAGCTCGCCTCCAGGCCAACGCGGTAGACCCGGGTCTCCGGCCCGCCGAGCGGGTCCCGTATCATGTAGTACCCCGGCGCCGCGCTCAGCCGCAGCGAGGGCACCGGCCGGAACGAGACGGCCGGCAGGACGCTGTCGGTCACCACCGTGCCGGCCAGTCCGATCACCGTCGTCAGGGTGCGGGCGAACGTCAGCGACGTCTGCAGTCTCTCCGTGCCGTGCTGCAGCCCCAGCGACGCTTCCGGATCGAACCGTCCCGCGGAATATCGGGGTCCGGCGCGCAGCGCCAAGCTGCTCTGCGGCCCGAAGCGTCTGTCCCAGCCCAGGGTCAGGGTGTGCGCGGCGACCGGAGCGCCTCCCTCGAAGTCGTACCGGCTGTAGTTGTAGCCGACGCTCGCCGTGTCCCGCGGCGACAGACGGTGATTCAGGCCGAGCGCCGCGGCGCGGGTGTCGCCCGCGACACCGCCCGCCAGATCGTCCCTGGTCTGGGTGTAGCCGAGGCTCCAGTCCGTGCCCGGACCCAGCCTCCATCCCAGGGAAGGGCTCACCGACAGCCTCCGGGCGCGCGCCCGGCCGGCCGCCAGTCCGGTGGTCAGGTTGAGCTCGCCCGGTGACAGGGTGGACACGTAGTCGCCGTGCAGCGACAGCGTCGCGCGATGCCCGGGACGCGACTGGAGATCGAACGCGGCGAACTCGCGCGCCCGGTCGGAATCCAGCTCAGGGTGCTGCGCGAAGCGCTCCACGTCGAGACTGTACCGCCCGGCGAGCGAGAAGCGATCCGACCGCAGGCCCGCCTCCGCTCCGGGGGTGAGGCGGGTGATGACATCCCTCTCCCTGGACTCCGAGGTGTAGAACAGATTGTCGTCCTGCACGCCCGAGATCGACAGCGAGCCCTTGAGGTCGAGGTCCGGCTGCGCGGCCGCCGTGCCCGCCAGGACGACCCCTGCCAGGATCCCCGGCCCCACCGCCGAACGTCGACCCGGACGAGCCAATTAACCGCCTCCGGTCATCAGGCAGGAACCACCGACGTGCAGTCGACTTCCACGGCCACGCTCCTGCAGAGCAGATCGACGGAGAGCACCAGGAACCCCTTCGCGACCTTCCGCCGATCGAGGATCCCCTCCACACCCACCAGCGGGCCGCTCGCGATGCGCACCCGCATCCCCTCCTTGAGGTACGGGTAGGGCAGTGACGGCAGATCGCAATGCGACAGTGCGCGGACCGATTCGATCTCTCCGTCGCTGACCACCGCCAGCCGATCCCACGTCTCCCCGAGCACGGTGACCAGACCGCGCGCCTTGCGCACCTCGATGTAGGCTTCCTTGTCCAGGGCGTCGCGGAGGAACAGGTACCCCGGAAACATCGGCCGCCGGATGAGATGGCGCTGTCCCGAGCGCCTCGACCAGACGTTCATCTTGGGGAGAAACGGCTCGAACCCCTTTCCCGCGAGCTGGTCGTGCACCAACTGCTCACAGTGGCTCTGCGTCCAGAGAACGTGCCAACCGGCCTGCCTCTCCTCAGGGGTCCGTGCGCTCTGAATCATGCTGCCCCCCTTGACCTCCCGTGCGAGACTCCCGGATGATCACCACGATTGGTACCCCTTTCCCCCAGGCGCAACAATCGGGAAACCCCTCAATTGCGTTAGAGGAAATTCCCGATGTTCACGGCTGGACCAAGCCGCGTCGGACGGCGTAGCGGACCAGACCGGCGGTGGCGTGGATTCCCAGCTTGAGCATGATGCGGCTGCGGTGCGACTCGGCGGTCTTCACCGTGATCCCCAGGGTCTCGGCGGCGCTCTTGGTGGAGCAGCCCTCGGCGATGAGCTGCAGGACCTCCCGCTCCCGGGGGGTGAGCGGGTCCGACGGCAGTGCCGCCTGCTCGCGATAGGCGCCGATCACGGCGGTGGAGATCGCCGGGCTGACATAGAGCTTCCCGCGGTTGACGTCCCGGATCGCCTGGATCAGATCGGTCGACGACTGGGTCTTCAGGACATAGCCGTGAATGCCCGTCCGCAGGGCCTGGAGGATGTA
>QHXY01000061.1 GCA_003223145.1 Acidobacteriota bacterium | reverse complement strand
CGCCCGGCGGGTGGTGGACCTGGCGGCCGGAAAGATCGCCGGTCCCGCGATGGACGACCGGACCGGCTGCGCGGCTCTGCTGTGGCTGCTGCAAACGCTCGAGCCATCCAAGCTGCGCGGCACCCTGACCGTCGCCTTTTCCTCCCAGGAGGTCATGGGGGGCCGCGGGGCCGCGCGTCTCGGCAACCGCCTCCATGCCGGCGACGTGCTGGTGATCGATGCGCCCTCCACGGGGACCACGGGGAGGACGGCGGCGGTCCCGGGCGGCGGCCCGGCGGTCTCCGCCCCGGGCGGCAAGGACGGCTACTCGCAACGCCTGTACAACCTGGCGGCGGAGCGGGCCGCCGGCCTGCAGATGCCGCTGCAGAACGTCGTCTTCGCTCCCGGCGGCGATCAGAGCGGTTTCCAGGGGAAGGCGCAGGTCCTGGCGATGGGCGTGCCGGTTCTCTACCCGGGGACTCCGGGCGAGGTGGCCGACGCGCATGACGTCCTGGCGCTCGCGCAACTGCTCAAGGCGATCGCGGAGGCCGAGCGATGAAAGGGCGCCGGCGCTGCGCGGTGGTCGTCTGCGCCGGTCTCGCCCTGGGCGGCGAGACGATGGCGGCGCGACCGGCGCGCGAGGGCGGGAGCTTCTCGATCCTGGAGACCCTCATCAACACACCCGGTGTCTCCACCCGCGAGCAGGCGGTGCGCGATCGGATCCGGGCGCTTCTGCCATCCTGGGCGAAGGCCGACGTCGACGCCAAAGGCAACCTGCTGGTCGCGGCCGGCCCGGAACACGGCGCCAGGACCCTGCTGTTCATCGCGCACATGGACGAGACCGGTTATCTCGTGAAGGCGATCCGCGACGACGGCTCGCTCGAAGTCAGGCCGGCCGGCGGATTCTTCGAGACGCTCTACGAGGGGCAGGTGGTCCTGGTCCACGCGGCGAAGGGGGACGTCGGCGGCGTCGTGCCGCCGCGGCCGAACTATTTCGAGGCGGCCGCCGCGGAGGCTCCTTCGGCGTTCGCAGGGGACGCCGTCCGGGTGGAGCTTGGCGTCGCCTCACGGCAGGCGGCCGAGGCGCTCGGCGTCGCCGCGGGCGATCCCATCACCATCCCGAAGGTGTTCCAGCGCCTGTACGGATCGTTCGGCTCGGGGCGGGCGGTGGACGACCGCGCCGGCTGCACCGCGCTCCTCCTGGCGCTGCGCGGGCTGGAGCCGAAGACTCTGCGCAACCGGGTGATGTTCGCGTTTTCGGTGGAGGAGGAGATCGGACTCAACGGGGCGCAGGCGCTGGCGCAGTCGGTGCATCCGGACCTGGCGATCGCGGTCGACACCTTCGTGTCGTCGGACAGCCCGCTCGAGCGCGACGCCTTCGCGCACGCCGTCTTGGGCAAGGGGCCGGTCGTGCGCGCCATCGACAGCAGCAACATCACCGATCCGGCGATCATCGACCGCGTGCTCTCCCTGGCGCGGCAGGGCGGCCTGCCGATCCAGTACGGCCTGACGCGCGGCGGCAACGACGGCTCGGTCTTCCCGGAGTTCGGGGCTCCCGACCTCGCGCTGTCATGGCCGACCGTGCACTCCCACTCGCCGGTGGAGGTGATCCATGAGCGTGATCTCGACAACCTGGGAGCGCTCGTGAGGCTGATCGCCGAGCGCTGGTGAGGGCCGGCCTCAGCGCGTCTCGTCCTTGCCGCCCTGTCCGAGGTTGTCCTCGTAGGAGGCCTTGAAGATCGCCGACAGGTCTCCGTCCAGGACGTCGGGAGGCATGGAGGCGCGATCGACAATCACCCGGTTGCGCGACACCTGCTTGGCGCGGTAGAGCGCCTGGTCGGCGGCCCGCAGCAGGTCGTTCTCCTCGCGCACCTGGGCGTTGGCGGGATACGACGCGACGCCGGCGCTGACCGTGATGCGCACCAGCAGCTCCTTGAACTTGTAGATGTGTTCTTCGGCCGCTTTGCGGATGCGCTCGGCCACGATGGCGGCGCGGATCCCGTCCGTGTTCGGCAGGACGACGAGGAACTCTTCACCGCCGTACCGCCCCACGATATCGGTGGTGCGGGCGCTCTCGGACAGAAGGCGCCCGAATTCCCGCAGCACCAGGTCGCCGCAGTCGTGCCCGTACTTGTCGTTCACCTGCTTGAAGTGATCGAGATCGAGCATGGTGACGGACAGCGGCGTTCCGTAACGCTGCGCCCTCTTGAACTCCTCCGCCAGGCGGCGCTTCAGGTAACGGTCGTTCAGGAGATTGGTCCGCTCGTCGGTGACCGTGAGCTTCAGGAGCCGGTCGTTGGCGTCGCGCAGTTGCTGGTTGGCGCGCTCCAGGGACGTGTAGAGGTAGCGCTTCTTGAGAGACGAGCGCAGGACGGCGTCGAGCTCGTCGAAGTGGAACGGCTTGACGATGAAATCGTCGGCGCCGTTCTTCAGGCACTCCACCTTGCTCTTCACGTCCCGCTTCACCGTCATCACGACGACCGGGATGGTGGACAGGACGCGGTCCCGCTTGATGGCGCGCATGACCTGCAGCCCGTCGGGCGGCGGGATCAGCAGGTCGAGAAGAACGAGGTCGGGACGGTCGGCGGGGACCCGGCGCAGCGCCTCCTGGCCGGTGGCGGCGGTCGTCACCTCGTACCCGCCCATGGTCAGCCACTGGGAGAGCAGATCAACGCTGTCCCGATCGTCATCCACGATCAGGATGCGGAATTTTCGCGTCGCCACCGTGGGGGATTTCGGTGGGGTGGTGGTGAGCTCTCCCTGCATCGACACCCCCGGACTCGGGGGGTCTCTCCTTTCCCCGGTCGCCTGCGTATTCTATACCACCGGCCGAATGCGTCCGCAACGTGAAAATCCAGGTTTGACGCGGGTTTGCAGCGATCCCGACGTCAGGTGAACGTCACACCGTCAAGGGCGTGGCGAGGGGGCGGCAGCTCCGGTCGCACCCCACGAGTCGAGGAAGGCGGCTTCGCCGCGGTAAGCCTTCCAGGCCTCCAGGGGATCGACCCGGGCGACGTTGAGGGCGCCGAGGGCCGGGACCCAATCGGGCTTCGGCACGTCGGGCAAGAAAGTGATGAGGGCGCAATCGTTCTGCGCGAGCAGCCACGCTCCTTCGGAGGCGAACAGGTAGCCGTACAGACCCTTCGCCTGCGCGGGGTGCGGGGCGCCGCGCAGCAGGACCGCGACCTGGGGAGGCACCACGGCGCCCTGCCCCATCCGGTCGGGGAACAGGATGTTGATCGGCTCCGCCTCGCGTTTGGCGCAGATCGCCTCGTCGAGACCGATGAGACCCCACAGCGCCTCGCCCGACGACACCAGCCGGCGCGCCGCGCCATCATCGTCGACGATGCGCGTGCCGTCGGAGCGCAAGGCGTCGAAGAACGAGCGGGCCCGCTCGGAGCCCCAGAGGGTGAACAGCGCGGCGGCATGGAACGCCGCGGGTCCCGTGGAGATGCGCGGTACCGCGCCGTGTCCCGCCCAGGGTGCCCGCACCAGATCGGCGGTCGCGGTGGGTGCCTCGGCGGGCTTCAGCCGCGTGCTGTTGTAGACGATCACCCGCGGGTTGGCGGCGAACCCGATCCAGCGGTACTGGCGGTCGCGGTACTGCTCGGGCACGGGGCGGGCTCCCGCCGTGCGGAACGGGACGGCCAGGTCCGCATCGACGAGATCGCAGGCCGACAACGGCGTTTCGCCCCAGAACAGGTCGACTTTCCCCTTCACCGCGTCCTCCCTCAGAACCGTCGCGAAACGCTCCCCAAGGATCTCCCGGTACGTCGCGCTGACGCTGATGCCGGTCTGGTCCTGGAAGGTCTTGAGGAGCGGCCCGGCGGTGCGCTTCGCGGCCTCGACGTAAACGACCACCGATCCCTGGCCCGGCACCTTGACCACCTCCTCGGCCGGCTGGCCGGCGCCGCCCGGTCCGCAGCCTGGACAGCCGGCGAGAAGCGCCCAGAGGACGCACGATCCAACCGAACGCGTTCCCCGGGGATGAATGTCGAGAGGCGCTTTCTGATGGACGGCGGATGCATTAGAATGCCCGCCATGAGCTCAGCGAGGGGACAGCTCCGGACCATCGATCCAGCGGACCCGGCGGGGCAGGAGGAGTCCAGTCGGCCGCGGCGCCGGAGCCTCCTCAAGTGCGAGTACCGTCCGCCGGACGCCGACTTTTTCTGCTGGAAGTACGGCGTCTGGTACAACGTCATGGACTGCTGCTACCGACATGCGCGCCAGACCTACTCCGGGTGCACGAGCTGCGGGCAGGGGGCGAATAATCTGAAGGTCAACAAGGAGCGCTTCCAGTCGATCAGGCACCTGGGTGATCGACCTCGCCACGGCCGCTGACGCGGAGCCCACCCTGGATCTGATCATCGCCAACGGCCAGGTGGTGGACGGGACGGGACGGCCCGCGTTCCGCGCCGACGTCGGGATCGCGGGGGATCGCATCGTCGCGGTGGGGCAGGGCCTGTCGGGAGCGCCGGCCACCCTCGACGCGCGGGACCGCGTGGTCGCTCCCGGCTTCATCGACCTGCATTCTCATTCCGACCTGTGCGCGACCCTGCCCCTGCACCGCCAGGCCCCCTTGTTCGAAGGGCGCGTGCGCCAGGGGATCACCACGGAGCTCCTCGGCAACTGCGGCATCGGCTGCGTCCCCCTCTTCGACCGGACCCGACGCGACATCGAGCGGGTGTGCGGCTTCATCGCGCCGGACGGAGTTCCCTGGTGCTGGGGCTCGTTCTCCTCCTACCTGGATCATCTCGAGGCGCAGGGATGCGTGCCGAACCTGGCCTCGCTCGTGGCGCACGGGCCCCTGCGGCTGGCGGCCATGGGGGCCCGGTCGGGCCGGCCCACCGAGGACGAGCAGGAGCTCATGGACCGACTGGCGCGCCAGGCGGTGGACGAAGGGGCCTTCGGGGTGTCTTTCGGGCTGATCTATCCCCCCGGTCAGTTCGCCGACACCGACGAGCTCGTGTCGGTGGCCAGAGCGGCGGCGGCGTCGGGGGGGTTCTGCGCGTTCCACCAGCGGGGCAGCAGTCTCGAGACCCTCACGCAGGCCGTGATGGAGCTGGTGGAGGTCGGCAGGCGGGGAGACGTCCCGGTGCATCATTCTCACGTCGAGACAGTCGGCCGCCGTGCCTGGCCCGGCGCGTCCGGCGTCCTCCGCGTCGAGGAAGGCGCGGCCCGCGACGGGATCGAAATCACCGCCGACGTCATCCCGTACACGGCCGTGTGCACCACGATGCTCGCCCTCTATCCTCCCTGGTCGCTCGCCGGCGGCACGCAGGCCTTCCTGGATCGGCTGAAGGATCCGATCCAGCGGGCCCGCATGAAACAGGAAATCGAGGAGACCTCGCCCGTCTGGCCGCCCTGGGAGGGGGCCGGTCGCTGGACGATGAACATCGCCCGCGAGTGCGGCTGGGACCACATCCGGCTGGCGCACGTCGACGGCGCGGCGAACAAAGAGTACGGGCATCTCAGCATCGCCGAGATCGGCCGCAGGCGCCGCGCCGACCCGTTCGACGCCCTCTCCGAGCTGCTGCTGGAGGAATCGGGGGTCGCGACGCAGCTCATCTTCGGTATCTCGGGGGACGACACCACGGACGAACCGCTCCTGCCGCTGCTCGCCGACCCGCGGCTGGCGCTGGTGACCGACGCCTGGGAGATCGGCAAGGGCTTCCCCCATCCGGGGGCCTACGGAGCCTTCCCGAGGGTTCTCGGACGCTACGTCCGTGATCGGCGGCTCCTCGGGCTGGAGGAGGCGGTGCGCAAGATGACCAGCCTGCCGGCTCAGCGGCTGGGCCTGCGCGATCGCGGGCGCGTGCAGACGGGCTGTGCCGCCGATCTGGTGGTGTTCGATCCGCGCACTATCGCCGATCGCTCGACGTTCACGGAGCCGCGCCGATTCGCCGAGGGGGTCGACGCGGTCCTGATCAACGGCCGCCCCGTCGTCAGAGACGGCGAGTTCCAACCCCGTCCGGGGGGCCGTGTCCTGCGGAGGGGAGCATGACCCGGCGCGGCCTCTCGGCCCTCGTTGCGGGTCTCGCCGCCTCCGGAGCGCTGTGGCTCGGCGCGCCGGCGTCCGCGCCCGCGGACAAAGCGGCCGGCCTGGACGAGGTGATCCACGCCAACAACCGCGGCGCGGCGCTGATGGAGCAGTACAAACACGCGCAGGCGATCGAA
>QHXY01000354.1:3709-7219 GCA_003223145.1 Acidobacteriota bacterium | reverse complement strand
TGGCATTGTCGTCGATGATGCCGTCGCAGTCGTCGTCCACTCCGTTGCACACCTCGGCGGGCTCGGCCGAAGAGGGATTGTGCACCTTGTAGAACACCGTGTCAGGCGGCGCCACGTCGATCCAGCTCGGGATGTCCGTGACGCCCAGCAGCGTGTCGGCGCGACATACGGCGCTTGGATCGGCTGAGCGGTAGACCTCGAAGCTCGGCTGCCCTCCCGTCCACTCCAGGGTCACATCGAGGGCGCCGGGTCCGCGCTTCACGGTCAGGTTGATTTCCGGCGAGGTCGTCTGGGCCGCCAGCGGGGCCGCCAGGGAGACGAGGATCAGGACCGCAAGGGGTCGGAGCTTCACAGCCCGGAAGAATACCGTCCCGGGAGAAGGAAGCAACGGTTTTTTGACACCCGATCCCCGCGCCGACCCGGCACCGGCCGGCCTCTTCATTGACAGGCCGAGGCGCGAAACCTACGTTTACGCCTCGGTTCGTGGCGGGCCCCGCGGATGCTCCTCTCCCAGGAAACCCGCGGGACGCCCGCCGCCAACATGAGATGACCCGCGGGAAACGGGAGGAGCGTCCCATGAGACGAAGGCTGCTGGCGGCATCGACCCTGGTTCTGCTACCGATGGCGGCCTCCGCGCCGGCCTTCGCGTCCGACCTGGAGCGCAGGCTCGAATCGCGCTGGCGCGGCGCCTGGGTCATCACCGCCGTGGACACCTATTCCGACTGCTCGGGGACGCACACCAACAACAACGTCAGCGGCACGCTGGTCAACAGCCGGGGAAGGTTGCGCTTCCGCCCCGGCGAGCTGGCGCAGGTCGGGAAGATCGACGTGAAGCGCTCGCGCATCGATGTCTTTCTCGGTCTGCCGGAGCCGGTCCTGACCTCTTACCAGGACGGGCCATTCACGCTGTTCAACGAGACCCGCTGTCTCCTCGAGCTGGACGTCGAGCTGCCCCGCTCGCTGATCTCGGGGGACAATGCCGACGGCATCGAGGCGGCGCTGCAGGCGCTGGTGAGGCGGTTCAACAGCCAGGACGAGGCGATGCAGGCGAAGGACTGGAACCACCGCAAGCGCGAGGCTTACCCCGCCGACTATGACCGCACCCTCGCCCAGCACGCCGCCTGGAAGGCGCAGCAGGTGAACGTCGCGATCCAGGCCCGCATCGACAAGGCGCGCGAGGAGACCTCGCGGCTCGCCGACCGCGTCACCAGCGACCCGGACTATCTCAAGGGATTCGCGGCCGGCATCGAGGCGATGCGCGCCGTCGATCTCGGCCAGTGCAACGATCTGATGAGCCGCGACTTCGCGAACGTCGCCCCGGCCCCGCCACGTGTCGCCGGCTTCGGCGGCGACGCCGCCGGCCGCTATACCCGCGGCTACCAGGACGGCCAGCGCCTCGTCTTCGGCCTGGAGTCGTTGCAGCGCCTGCCGCAGTGCCTGGTGCCGGTCCCACCGACGGCCATGCCCGGCCCCGCACAGCGCTGAGCCGGACGCCTCCTCGAACGCCCGATACGTCGGATCCGGTTGACGCCACCCAGCCCGCGGTCCTATCCTTCGCCGCCACCCATTTTCCGTGATGCTGGAGGATAGTCTATGCCGTCGTACCCGGTCTTCCGGTTTGTTCTGCCATTGGTCTGTCTGATCCTGCTCGCGCCGGCGCCTCATCGAGCGGCTGCGGGCCCGAAAAGCAAACCTTCTGCCCGGGACAGGAGGACCGCCGCCGGGCAGCCCGCGGGCGAAGCCGGCCCGGTCACCACCGAGCAGCTGCGCGCCCTTTCCTGGCGCTCGATCGGCCCGGCCAACATGGGCGGGCGAGTCAGCGAGATCGTCCTGGTCCCGGGCAAGCCGTCGCAGTTTTTCGCCGGCACCGGGACCGGCGGGCTGTTCAAGACCGTGAACGGCGGCACCACCTTCAGCCCGGTCTTCGACGACCAGCCGGTCCTGTCGATCGGCAGTCTGGCGATCGCGCCGAGCGACTCGAAGATCGTTTACGTCGGCAGCGGCGAGGGGAACGGCCGCAACTCCTCGACCTGGGGCGACGGTGTCTACAAGTCGACCGACGGTGGCGCGACCTTCGCGCACCTGGGGCTCGACGACTCGCGCGACATCCCCCGGCTCGCCATCCACCCGAAATCGGCCGACGTGGTCTACGCCGCGGTCATGGGTCACCTGTGGGACGCCAGCCGGGAGCGCGGCCTGTACCAGACGTCGGACGGCGGCAAGACGTGGCAGGCGGTCCTGCAGATCGACGAGAACCACGGCTGCATCGACGTCGTCCTCGATCCTGCGAATCCCGAGGTGGTGTACGCCGCCATGTACGCGCGCCGGCGCACGCCCTGGTCGTTCCAGAGCGGCGGCTTCGGCGACAAGGGAGGGATCTACAAGTCGAGCGACGGCGGCAGGTCGTTCAAGCGCCTCACGGAGGGTCTGCCGAAGAGGACCGGCCGCATCGGCCTGGCGCTGTTCGCCGGCAACCCGGGGCACGTCTTCGCCGTCATCGAATCGGACGAGGCGGGCACGGTCAGCATCGACGACGTGCAGAGCCGGGCGGGCGGCGTGTTCAAGAGCGCCGACGGTGGGGCGCACTTCACGCGCCTCAGCCCGCTGACGCCGCGACCCTTCTACTTCAGCAAGATCGTCGTCGACCCGAAGGACGAGGATCGCGTGTATGTCCTCGGCTTCGGGCTGGCGGTCTCGGACGACGGCGGCAGGACCTTCAGGGCCGACGGCGCCCCGCTCCCGCACGGCGACCTGCACACCCTGGTGATCGACCCCGCCGACACCGACCACCTGCTGATGGGGACCGACGGCGGCATCTACGAGAGCCGCGACCGATCGAAGACCTGGCGCTACGTCGACAACGTGCCGCTCGGTGAGTTCTACGAGATCGGGCTCGGGATGGATTTCCCCTACACCGTCTGCGGCGGACTGCAGGACAACGGCTCGTGGTGCGGCCCGTCGCGCGGCACCGACCTGTTCGGCGAGAGCGACGAGAAGCGGATGAACATCTCGAATCGCGACTGGTTCACGGTGTGGGGCGGCGACGGCTACTACGTCCAGATCGACCCGCGCAACGCCCGCGTGCTGTACGCCGAGGCGCAGGAGGGCGTTCTGGGCCGCGTCGACCTCTCCACGAACCGGATCAAGTTCCTGCGGCCCGAGCCGAAGGAAGGCATGCTGCATTTCCGCTTCAACTGGAACAGCCCGTTCGCCGTGTCGAAGCACGACCCGGACGTCCTGTATCTCGGCGGGAACTACCTGTTCAAGCTGACGCGCCGCGGTGACGCGTGGGAGATGATCTCGCCCGACCTCTCGAGCCGGGAGGTGGAGAAGATCGTCACCGTCGGCTCCGGCGCGGAGACGCACGGAACGATCGTGACGCTCTCCGAGTCGCCGCTCGCCCGGGGGACGATCTGGGCCGGCACCGACGACGGCAACGTGCACCTCACCCGGGACGACGGCCGGACCTGGCAGAACGTGACCTCGAAGCTGAGTGGCGTTCCGAAGGGG
>QHXY01000354.1:0-3657 GCA_003223145.1 Acidobacteriota bacterium | reverse complement strand
GCGTGATTTCGGCGCCACCTGGCGCCCCCTCGCCGGCAACCTGCCCGAAGGCGGCCCGGTCCGGGTGGTGCGCGAGGACCCATCCAACCAGAGTCTGTTGTTCGCCGGCACGGAGTTCGGCCTCTACGTCACCTTCGATCGCGGCCGTCACTGGGTGTCGCTGCGCGGCGATTCCCTCCCGCCGGTGCAGGTGCACGATCTGCAGATCCACCCGCGCGACCGGGACCTGGTGGCGGGGACCCACGGCCGCTCGATCTATGTCCTGGACGACATCACGGCTCTGGAGCAGATGACGCCGGAGAGCCTGGCGAAGGCGGTCGTCCTGTTCAACCCGCGACCGGCGCGCGGCTTCTACCTGGCGGAGCGCGGCGCCGTGTGGGGCAACGACCAGTTCGGCGCCAAGAACCCCCCGTACGCCATCGTCAACTACTGGGTCAAGGAGCACGCGCCCGACGGCGCCAAGCTGACGATCGCCGATGCCAAGGGCGCCACGGTGCGCGAGCTCGAGGGGCCGTCCGAGCCGGGGCTCAATCGCATCACCTGGGACCTGACGCGCGCCAAGGCGCAGCGCATCGACCCGCCCGAGGCGCGCGAGGCCGGCCAGAGCAATTTCGTGGCCCCCGGCGAATACGACCTCACGCTGAAGGTCGGCAAGGAGACTTCCAAGTCGAAGATCACCGTCGGCTATCCCCCGGGCGTCGGTCCCGAGCCACCCGCGGGATTGAAATAGCGTCGGTATGCGGACGGGCGCCCCGGACCCTTTCCCGATCCTGGCGCTGGTATGCTCCGTCCTGTGCGCCTGCGCACCGGGCGGCAAGGGCGAGGGGAACGACACGGTCACGGACAAGTCGGAGGACTACCCGATCGCGGGCTCGTCCGCGCGTGACCTGCGCTGGGCGCTCGACCGCCTCGGCCCGAAGAACGAAGAGGGCGAGCGCCACGACGCGATCACCAGGTGGCGCTTCGAGTACACCTACGGCTTCGATGAATCGCGCGGGGGGTGCGCCGTCGGCGACCTCGACCTGAACGCGCAGATCACCACCATCCTGCCGAGATGGACGGCCGATCCGGGCGCTCCGTCCGACCTCGTGACCAGATGGGCCGCCTATGTCGATTGCGCCCGCCTGCACGAGTCGGGCCACCGGCGGATCTACCTCGACTCCCTGCCGCAGTTCAGACGGCGTGCCCGGGGGCTCGGTGCGCGCCCCACGTGCGACGAGCTGTCCACGGCCCTCGACGCGCTGGCGCACGCCTTGCTGGAAGAGATCAAGGGGCTGCAGGTCGCCTACGAGACGCGCACGGACCACGGTTACGCCCAGTGCGGGCATTTCCAATGACCGCCCCGCGCTTCGTCAATCTGTTCATCGAACCGAACCCGAACTGTCCCGAGGGCTGCTCGCAGCGCTTCCAGACCACTTCGGCGGCCCGGAGCATCCGCCTCATCCGCTACTCAACCGGCGGGGCCGAGACCGTCCAGTGCGAAGTGACCGGCTGGTCGAGCGCCGGGAACGGCACCCCTTGCGCGGCCCGCGCCGTCAGCGTGGAGGACTCCGGTGCCGGCACGGCCACGCTTCTGTACGGCGGCGACTGGGGAATCCGCCTGACGCCGCGCGACGGGCGCGAGCCGTTCGGCGAGCCCTATCTGCTGCTCGACGACGACGCGATCCTGGAGTGAGCGCGCTCACTGATCGCGGCGCGTCTTCCCGATCGAAGGATCGAGCGCCCGCCAGAGGTACCAGCTCGCCACGGTGCGGTGCGGCCGCCAGCGCTCGCCGCGACGGGCCACCTGCTGCGGCGTCGGCAGACCACGCGTCCGGAAGACGCGGGCGAAACCCTTGCGGATGCCGTAGTCGCCGACCGGCAGGACGTCGGGACGCGCTAGACGGAAGATCAGCAGCATCTCCACCGTCCATCGGCCGACGCCGCGGATCGACGTGAGGCGCGTCACGATCTCCTCCTCCTCCATCCGAGACAGGGTCGCCAGCGGCGGCACCGTGCCGTCGAGGGTCTTGGCGGACAGGTCCTTCAGCGCCGCCACTTTGGCGCGCGACAGGCCCGCAGCGCGCAGCCGGGACTCCGGCGCACCCAGGATATCCTCGGGGCGCGGGAAGCGCTTCGGCCTGAACAGACGGACCACGCGTCCCAGGATGGTGGCGGCGGCCCGGCCGGTCAGCTGCTGATAGACGATCGCCTCGGCCAGCGCCCTGAACGCGCTCTGCATCGTTTCGAGCTCGAGGCGGCAGGGCCCGACCCGATCGATCAGTCGTGCCAGGATCGGGTCGGATCGTGTCAGCGCCCCGATCGCCTCGGCGTGATCGTGTGCCTGCCGCCCGGATCGCATCGTGTGGCTCTCCTCTGCCGCGCCCGCCGGCCCGATCATAACCCGGCGGCCCGACACCCGTGCTAGAGTGTGCCCCCTTCGGGGCCGGGATTCTTCGGGAGGCAACCGTGCGATCTTCGATGATGGCGCGACGCCGTTCGTGGACGAGGTCTCTTCTCTGTGCGGCGGCCGGTGCCTGGCTTGGTGCCGGCCCGGTGATGGCCCATTCCGGAGCCCCGCCCGCGGCTCAGCCCGAGGAGGCGCAGACCCCCAAGTTCAAGCTGGAGAAGCTGACCGACCGGGCCTACTGCCTGTACGGACAGGGCGGGAACGTCGGCTTCCTGGTGACCGATACGGGGGTCGTGGTGGTGGACGACGAGTTCGAGGAGGTGGCGCAGGGGATCGTCGACCAGATCCGCTCGGTCACCGACCGGCCGATCCGCTATCTGGTGAACACCCACTACCACGGCGATCACACCGGGGGAAACCCCGTGTTCGTCAAGTTCGCCGAGTTCATCGCGCACGAAACGGTCCGTCCCCGCCTGCTGGACTACCCCGAGACGATCCGACGCTCCTTTCCGGATCGCAGGAAGCAGATCGAAGCGGAGATCGCCGGTTTGAAGGATCCGGCGGACCCCTACCGCCTCGCCCTCGAAAACGACCTGGGCCTGCTGGATTTCTTCCTGAAGACCGCCGAGGCCTTCAAGGTGAAGCCGGCCGCGCCACCGGGGCTGACCTACGAGGGGCAGGTGCGCCTGTGGCTCGGCGGTGAGGAGGTGGATGTCTTCCACGTCGCCCCCGGTCACACGGACGGCGACTCGATCGTCTATTTCCCGAAGGAGAAGGTCGTGCACATGGGCGACCTGTTCGTGAACGGCAGGTACCCGTTCATCGACGACCTGGCGGGCGGGTCGGCGCGCGGCTTCGTCACCAACATCGATCGCGTCCTGTCGATGGTCCCTTCCGACACCAAGGTCATTCCGGGCCACGGCAGCACGGCCGACGTCGCCGCGCTGCGGCACTTCCGGGCGTTCATGTCCGATCTCATCGACCAGGTGCGCAAGGCGACCCAGTCCGGCATGTCGAAACCGGACGCGGTGCGCTTCATCAAGATGGATCAGTACCCCGAGATCAAGCCCCTGTCCCGCACGCTGGGAAACGACGTCGCCACGGTCTACGACGAGATCAAAACGGGACGCTGACCTTGCAAGCGGAATGAGGGAACGCCCCTAGACATCCCATGGGGTATAGACCCCTCTTGCCTCGTACCCGGACTCGCTGGTATATAGATACTTGCATCTGCTTCACAGACATCCGCTCCTCTAGTTGTGGTGTTG
>QHXY01000355.1:1595-5731 GCA_003223145.1 Acidobacteriota bacterium | reverse complement strand
CGATGTCACGCAAAGCCAGAAGTCCGAGCTCCTGAACGAGTTCTTCCGGGACGTCCCGGCACTGGTCGCCGTGGCGCTCTACGAGAACGGGAAGGAGGGGGCCTCCGTCTGCGACGCCGGCAAGCTGAACGCCGCCGGACTCTCGCGGCACGACATCCAGAAGTATCGCCGGAAGGTCGCGCTGCCCATGGAGCGCATCGCGGCGGGTGAAGTCTTCGTCGAGAACTCGACGCTGTCGGAGAGGTTGCCCGCCCTGACTCTGGCGCTCGCGCATCGCATCGCGGGAAGGACCCGGGCGGCGGTCGTGACCGGGATCATTCGCCTGGACAGTCTCCTGCGTCTCAGCTCCCGGTCGGGCGTCTTCGAGGTCTTCGTGGTCGATCGCTCGGGGACGCTCCTGGCGCACCCCGACGCGGGGCGCGTGGCACGGCGGGACTCGATCGCTCTGCCGCCCGAAGCCGCCACCCTGCAGTCCGAGCACAGCGCCGGGATCGCGCTGGAGTACGACCAGGGGGGGGCCGGCATGATCGGCGGGTTCGCGAGCCTCGATTACGGCGGGCTGATCGCGGTGGCGCAGATCCCGAAGTCGGCGGCCTACCTCGCCTCGCGGGATCTCCTGAACCGTCTCCTGTTCGCCGCCCTGGGCCTCCTCGTCGCGACCGCGCTCGCCGGTCTCTTCTGGTCGCGCCGCTTCACCCGGCCCGTCGAACAGCTCTCGGGCGCGACGCGCGTGATCGCCAGGGGACAGTTCGACGTACAGGTCCAGGTCACCTCGAGCGACGAGATCGGCACCCTCGCGGCGTCATTCAACCGGATGGCGTCCGAGCTCCGAGTCCGCGAAGCCGCTCTCCAGGAGGCGCACGCGAGGATCCTCCAGTCGGAGAAGCTGGCCGCCGTCGGACAGCTCGGCGCGGGTATCGCGCACGAGGTGAAGAATCCCCTCGCCGGCATCCTGGGATGCGCCCAGCTCTCCCTGAGGAAGGCCGAGCGCGGCACGCCGCTCGAGAAGAATCTGCTGCTCATCGAAAAGGAAACCAAGCGGTGCAGGACCATCATCGATAATCTGCTCCGATTCGCCCGCCAGGAGAAGACGGTTCTCGAGCCGATCGAGGTGAACCGGGTGGTCGAGGACGCGATCGCGATCGTCAGTCATCAGCTCGAGCTGCAGCAGGTGAAGATTCGCAAACAGCTGGCCCTCGACCTGCCGATGGTCCGCGGTCACGCGGATCAGCTCCAGCAGGTGCTGATGAATCTGATGATCAACGCCCAGGACGCCATGGAGGGGAGCCCGGGAACGGTCACGATCACCACGGCGCTATCCGACGCCGATCGCATCGAGGTGCGGGTGACCGACACCGGTCCCGGAATCCCGAAGGAGATCCAGGGAAAGCTCTTCGAGCCGTTCTTCACCACCAAGCCGAGAGGCAAGGGAACAGGACTCGGGCTGGCAGTCACCTACGGCATCGTCAAGGACCACGGCGGCGAGATCCGGCTGCACAGCGAACCCGGCCACGGCGCGACCTTCATCATCACCCTGCCGCTCGTGCGGAGCGACGAAGGCTCGAAGACCGCCTCCTCCGGCGCCGGGCCGCAAGGACCTGAGGCGGATCCTGCGGCGAAGACTGCCTGACTCGTGAGCTATCGGTCGTCGTGATCGTCGAGCAGGAGGAGCGCGACCGGCTCCCCCGCGGCCAGCGCCTCGACGTCGGACGGGACGATCGCCAGGGCGTTGCCGCGCGCGCAGGAGACGAAATCGGCGGAACCGCTGGTCGGAAGAATCCGCACCTCGTAGGTGGAGCCCGACCAGAGGGCACGGGCCTGATAGTAGCCGGCGCGGCCCGGGCGCTGGCGGACGGGGGCCGCCAGGACGCCGCGCACCGGCGCCGGCGAGGGCGTGGGCGAGCCCATCATGCGGCGCAGGGCGGCGCGGGCGAAGACCTGGAAAATGACATAGGTCGAGACCGGATTGCCGGGACAGCCGAAGACGAGGGTGGCGCCGCGGCTGCCGAACGTGAACGGCTTGCCGGGCTTGATGGCCACCTTCTCGAAGGCGATCTCGACGCCGAGGGCGCGCAGGGCCCTGCCCACCAGGTCGCGGGTCCCCATGGAGACTCCTCCCGACAGCACGAGAACGTCGTCGCGCAGGCCGTCCTCCATCATGCGCCTGAGCGCCGTCTCCTCGTCGGCGGCAATTCCGAGGTAGCGCGCCCGGGCTCCGGCGCGACCGGCGAGGGCGCGCAGGAGGGGTCCGTTGCTGTTGCGGATCTTCCCAGGCGCCGGCGCCGTCCCCGGCTCGACCAGCTCGTCGCCGGTGGCGATGATCGACAGGCGCGGGAGCCCGCCCACCGTGACCCGTGTCCGGCCGCAGGCGGCGAGGACGCCGGCTTCGCCGGGGCCGACGAACTCACCGGGGCTGAGCAGGACCTCGCCCCGGCGTACGTCGGCCCCCCGGCGCGCCAGGCTCGCGCCTGGGCTGACGCCGCTCTTCGGACGGATGACGTCCGGATCGCCGGGGACCGGCTCGCTCTCCTCGACGATCAGGACGGCGTCGGCGCCGGGCGGGATCGGGGCGCCGGTCATGATGCGCGCGGCGGTTCCCGGTACGACAGCCACGAGCCGGGCGGGGTCGATGCCGGCGGGGATCTCCTGGTTCACCCGCAGCGGCCGCAGATCGCGCTGCAGGTCCGCGGCCACGACGGCGTATCCGTCCATGAGCGACTTGTCGAACTCCGGATAGTCGTGGTCGGCGTGGATCTCCTCCTGCAGCCAGCGCCCGAGCGCGTCGTCCGCCTGGACCTGCTCGAACGGCAGGATGGGCGCGGCATCCAGCACGATCGACAGGGCGCGCTCGACAGGGAGAAGATCCGCCATGCGCGCAGTATAGCGCGCCGGGCGGTCGCTACGGCCGGGCGCAGGCGATCAGGACGCGCGGGATGCCGGCGAGATCCGGCAGGATGGCGACGAGATCGAGGCGGCGCTGCCCGGCGTACAGGGCGCGCAGGGTCGATTCCTGGCCGAGTCCGATCTCGGCGAGGAGGTGGCCGCCGGTCTTCAGGAACTCCGGCGACTCCCGTGCGAGGCGGCGGTGCGCCTCGAGACCGTCCGGGCCGCCGAGCAGCGCGGCGCGCGGCTCGTGATCCCGGACTTCGGGCATCAGGCCCGGCAGGTCGGCGTCGCTCACGTAGGGCGGATTGGTCACGATGAAATCCACCCGCCCGTCGAGACCGGCGCCGCGAAACGGCTCGAGCAGATCGCCCAGACGGAAATCGATCCGGCCGGCGACCGCGTGGGCGGCGGCGTTCCGGCGCGCCACCTGCAGCGCCTCCGCGGACACGTCGGAGGCGTAGACGCGGGCCCCGGGGATCTCCCGGGCCGCGACCACCGCCAGACAGCCGCTCCCCGTGCCGATATCCACCACGATCGGTTCGGGCGCGCGGTTCAGCCGCAGGAACGCCTCGACCAGCCCCTCGGTCTCGGGCCGGGGGATCAGGACGGCCGGTGTCACCTCGAACGTCAGGGACCAGAACTCCTGGACGCCGGTCAGGTATTGCAGCGGCTCGCGCGCCGCCCGCCGCGCCACCAGCGCGCGGTAACGCGACGCCTGCCCGGCCTCGACGGGCGTCTCGGGGCGCGCGTGCAGGAGCGCGCTGTCGACGGCCAGGACGTGGGTCAGAAGGACCTCGGCGTCACGGCGGGCCTCCGGGACACCGGCGGCCTGCAGGGCCGCCCTCCCCTCATCGACCAGGGAGGACGCGGCGGTCCTGCTCAGACGCGCACCTCTTCCTTCAGCGCCTCCGCCTGGAAGTGCGCCGCGATCGGCTCGATGACCGGATCGAGATCGCCCTCCAGGATCTCCGGCAGGCGGTGGATGGTGAGGTTGACGCGGTGATCGGTGAGACGGTTCTGCGGGAAATTGTAGGTGCGGATCTTTTCGGAGCGCTCGCCGGTGCCGACCTGGCTGCGGCGGTTCTGCGCGATTGCGTCGCGCTGCTTCTGGACCTCGAGGTCCAACAGGCGCGAGCGCAGGACCTTCAGGGCGCGCGCCTTGTTCTTGTGCTGCGAGCGCTCGTCCTGGCACTGCACCACGGTGCCGGTCGGCAGGTGCGTGATGCGGATCGCCGAGTAGGTCGTGTTCA
>QHXY01000355.1:0-1578 GCA_003223145.1 Acidobacteriota bacterium | reverse complement strand
TGCACATCGTCGGCCTCCGGCAGCACGGCGACGGTCGCGGTCGAGGTGTGGATGCGCCCGGAGGCCTCGGTGGCGGGCACCCGCTGCACGCGGTGCACGCCGCTCTCGTGCTTGAGGCGGCTGTAGACCTGTTTGCCGGAGATCAGGGCGATGACCTCCTTGAGGCCCCCGAGTCCGGTCTGGCTCAGATTGAGCACCTCGACCTGCCAGCCGCGGCGCTCCGCGTAGCGGCCGTACATCCGAAACAGCTCGCCGGCGAACAGCGACGCCTCGTCCCCGCCGGTGCCGGCGCGGATCTCCAGGATGACGTTCTTCTCGTCGTTCGGGTCCTTCGGCAGGAGAAGCGCGCGCAGCTCGACGAGGAGCGCCTCCCGGCGCTGCTCCAGCGTCTGCAGCTCCTCCCGGGCCATGGCGCGCAGCTCCTCGTCCTGCATGAGCGCCTGGGACTCCTGGATCTGGCGCGCCACGTCCTTGTACTCGCGGTATCTGGCGACGGTCCTCTCCAGCTCGGCGTAGGCCTTGGTCACCTGCCGGTAGCGGTCCTGGTCGGAAGTCAGGGCCGGGTCGCTCATCTGATGGGCGAGCTGCTCGAATTTCTCTTCGACAGCCGCAAGACGATCGAGAATCTCCACGTCGAACACTCCTCGAGGCGGAAACGCGCCTTGGCCGGGCGCGGGCGGCCCCCCGCGGGGCGGACCCCGCCGGACGGCCGTGCGGACGTACCTAGGAGTTCGGGATTGACCTGGACAGCGGGGTCGGAACCACGCGTGCCGTGGGGGTCATCGACCTGGCTAGGCGCCGGACGCCGGGCCCTTGCCTTCGGCCGCGGCGGCACCGGATTTGCCGGCGGCGACGCCGGTCTTCGCGGCCACGGCGCCGGCTTTGGCGGCCTTGATGGCCGCGTTCTTCGCCGCGGCGGCCCGCGCCTCGGTCGTGGCCTTGTAGCGCTTCTCGAATCTCTCGACTCGACCGGCCGTGTCGATCAGCTTCTGCTTGCCGGTGAAAAACGGGTGGCACTTGGCGCAGATCTCGAGACGCATGTCGTCCTTGGTCGAGCGGGTGACGAACGTCTCCCCGCAGGCGCAGGTGACGGTGACGACTTTGTAGGCGGGATGGATCCCGTTCTTCATGTGACCACTCCCTTCGGGCCGAAGCCCCCGAAGCGCCGCTCCGCGAACGTTGGGATTATAGCCGCAGCGTGCGGGTCGCGTCTACCCCATGTTGCTCATGGCTGACAGGAAGTCCTCGTTGTTCTTGGTCTTGTTCATCCGCTCGATGAGAAGCTCCATCGCCTCGACAGGCGACAGGGAGTTCAGGACCTTGCGGAGGACCCACGAGCGGTCGAGCTCCAGCTTGGCGAGCAGCAGCTCTTCCTTGCGCGTTCCGGAGCGGGTGATCTCGATGGACGGGTAGATGCGGCGGTCCGCCAGCTTGCGATCCAGGTGGATCTCCATGTTGCCCGTGCCCTTGAACTCCTCGAAGATCACATCGTCCATGCGGCTGCCGGTCTCGATGAGCGCCGTGGCGATGATGGTCAGCGAGCCGCCCTCCTCCACGTTGCGCGCCGCGCCGAAGAAG
>QHXY01000352.1 GCA_003223145.1 Acidobacteriota bacterium | reverse complement strand
TCCCCGGACGGCTGGCGCCTCGAGCACGACCCGCCAAACCCCGGCTGGGGGACGTTACTCAAGTGGTAGGTTTCAAGTAGCACGCCGATGGCCGTCCTACGCAATGCGATGGCCGGCAAGCGGGAGCCCTGGTGGGGCTGTTTGGTGCTGAGCCATACGGTTTCGCTTCATGGACATGGGGGTTTCTTTGCGCTTCTTCGAGCGTAACCAGATACAAATCGTCCTCGCTGGGATAACGATTCCGTACTGATCCGACCGACAGGTCAAAGTCTCGAGCGGGGCGGATCGAGCCGGAGGCGCTTGACAGAAGCGCTGCGACGCAAATATTTACGCCTCGGGCCGCTCCGCCGGACTCACCCTCCCACCTTTCGAATGCGGCAGCGAGGACGGCCTCCCGGACAGCGCTTGCGCCCTTGAATGGGACTGAGAGATGAAGAACGCCAGGATCAACAAGAAGATTCAAGCTGGGCAAACTTCGGACCGAAAGGACGCCCGCCCGGAGGATTGGCTGGTCGGCGGCGGAGAGATGGGGAAGCTGGTCCGATCGATGGACTGGTCGAGGACGCCACTGGGCCGCAGCTCGTTTTGGCCTCAGAGCCTGCGCACCACGGTCAGCCTCTGCCTGGCCTCCAACTTCCCCATCTCCCTTGCCTGGGGGCCCAGGCACGTCCAAATCTACAACGACGGGTACTGGCCGATCTGCGGCGCGAAGCACCCCCACTCCATGGGCCAGGACTTCAGCGAGTGCTGGGCCTCGGCCTGGCCGGTCATCGGCGAGGCATTCGAACGGGCCCTGGGGGGCCAGACCTCCTACCTCGAGAACCAGCGGATGTTCCTGGATCGCAACGGCTATCTCGAAGAGACCTTTTTCACCTTCTCGTTCAGCCCCATTCGGGACGAGACGGGCAAGGTCGGGGGACTCTTCCACCCCGTGACCGAAACCACGAGCAAGATGCTCAACGAGCGGCGCACGCGCAGCCTGCGCGACCTGGCCGGGCGCGCCGGCAAGGCGCGAACCCTCGAAGATGCCTTCACGCTCGCCGCTCAGACGCTCTCGGAGTCCGCGCTCGACCTGCCCTTCCTTCTCTTCTACAGGCTCGACGCCGCAGGCAAGGAAGCCAGGCTCGTCGCCCGCGCGGGACTGCCCCCCGGGACGGAGGCCAGCCCGGAGGTCGTCAACCTGGAGGGATCTCAGGAAGCAGCCTGGCCCCTGGCCGAGGTGGCACGTTCGCGCGAGCCTCGACAGGCCGACGATCTGGGCCGGCGGCTGCGTTCCCTGTCGTGCGACCCGTATCCCGAACCTCCAAAAACCGCTCTGGTGCTTCCGCTCATCCCCCCTGGGTACGAACGACCGGCCGGGATCCTCGTGGCCGGAGTCAGCGCCCGGCTGCCGCTCAATGAATCGTATCGCGCTTTCTACGACCTCCTTGCGGCCGGCGTCACGACGGCCGTGGCCAGTGCCCGCGCCTACGAAGATGAGCGAAAGCGAGCGGAGGCTCTCGCGGAGATCGACCGCGCCAAGACGGCGTTCTTCTCGAACGTCAGCCACGAGTTCCGCACCCCGCTCACGCTGATCCTGGGTCCGCTGGAAGATGAATTGGCGGAGCGCCAGAGCCCGCTTCCTCCGGCCCGGCACGAACGGCTCGACGCCGCCCACCGGAACAGTCTCCGACTTCTCAAGCTGGTCAACTCCCTCCTGGACTTCTCGCGCATCGAGGCGGGGCGTGTCCAGGCGAGTTACGAACCCACCGAACTGGCCACCTGTACGGCGGACCTGGCGGGCGTCTTCCGCTCGGCGGTCGAGAAGGCAGGTCTTTCCCTCACGGTGGACTGTCCACCCTTGCCGGAACCGGTCTATGTCGACCGGGAGATGTGGGAGAAAATCGTCCTCAACCTTCTCTCCAACGCCTTCAAGCACACCTTCCAGGGGGGCATCGACGTGCGCCTCCGATGGTGCGGCGACCATGCGGAGATGGCGGTCGCGGACACGGGTGTCGGCATTTCCCAAGGCGAGCAGGCGCGTCTGTTCGAGCGGTTCCACCGCGTGAAGGGAGCGAAATCGCGCACTCTCGAAGGAACGGGGATTGGTCTCGCTTTGGTCAAGGATCTCGCCGGCCTCCACGGCGGGACGGTTCGCGTCGAGAGCCAGGAA
>QHXY01000350.1 GCA_003223145.1 Acidobacteriota bacterium | reverse complement strand
TCTCGCGCGAGGCGCGCTCGCGGGGCGCGCGCATCGGGCTCGTGCCGACGATGGGCGCCCTGCATCAGGGACATCTTTCCCTGGTCGGACGCGCCCGCACCGAATGCACCGCCGTGGTCGTGTCGATCTACGTC
Organism: Acidobacteriota bacterium; assembly: GCA_003223145.1. Taxonomy (GTDB): domain Bacteria; phylum Acidobacteriota; class Polarisedimenticolia; order Gp22-AA2; family Gp22-AA2; genus Gp22-AA3. Next base: position 3,482 of record QHXY01000350.1, on the reverse strand, counting down.
AATCCTCTCCAGTTCGGGCCGCGGGAAGACTTCAAGGCCTATCCACGCGACCTGGAGCGCGACAAGGATCACCTGCGCGCCTCCGGGTGCGACGTCCTCTTCGTCCCGCAGGACGGGGAGATCCACGTCCCGGGCCACCGGACCACCGTCGAGGTTCAGGGCATGCAGGATCTCCTGTGCGGCCGGAGCCGCCCCGGTCACTTCCGGGGGGTCACCACCGTGGTCGCGAAGCTGCTCGCGATCGTGCAGCCCGACGCCGCCTACTTCGGTGAAAAAGACGCGCAGCAGGTGCGCATCATCCGCCGGATGGCGCTCGACCTGCACGAGGAGACGCGTATCATCTCCTGCCCGATCGTGCGCGAAGCGGACGGACTCGCCATGTCCTCGCGCAACATCTATCTGTCCGCTGAGGAGAAACGCGCCGCCCCGGTGTTGTACCGCGCCCTCCGGGCGGCGGCGGAGCGCGCCCGCTCCGGCGAGACCGACGCGGCGCGGCTCGCATCCCTGGTGCGCGAGACGATCGCGCGCGAGCCGCTCGCCCGCATCGACTACGTCGAGGTCGTGGACGGCGAGACCCTGGAGCCCGTGACCACCACCCGCCCCGGCCTCCTCCTCGCGGTGGCCGTCTGGTTCGGCGGCGCCCGCCTGATCGACAACATCGCTCTCTAGGAGACGTCCGACAAAGCCTGGAGATCCTGCTGCAGGTGGCGGAAGACCGCGCGGGCGCGCCCCTCGGTTGCCTGGAGACCGGCGGTGGTGTCGATGGCGTAGTGGGCGACCTTCAGCTTCTCCTTGGTGTCCATCTGGGCCCCGATCCGGGCCCGGGCCTCGTCTTCGGGAAGACCGTCGCGCTTCATGATGCGGTCCAACTGGACCTCCGGACCGCAGTGCACCACCACGACGCGATGGTAATCCCGGTAGAAGCCGGTCTCGATGAGCAGCGCGGCGTTGGAGACGGCGATGCGTCCCTGGCCGGTGTCGGCGAGGAGTTGGACCAGGCTCGCCTCTTCCTTGCGGATGAGCGGATGGAGGATCGATTCGAGGACCGAGCGCCTCTCGGTGTCGGCGAAGATGATGCGCGCCAGGCGGGAGCGGTTGATCGATCCGTCCTGGTTCAGGATCGCCCCGCCGAAGGCCTCGACCACCCGATCGTAGGCAGGGGCGCCCTTCTCGACCTGGCGGTGGGCGATCTCGTCGGCGTCGAGAATCGTCGCGCCGAGCGAGGCGAAGATCCGTCCCACGGTGGTCTTGCCGGCGGCGATGCCCCCGGTCAAACCGACGCGCAGAACGAACGGCTTGCCGCGGCGGGCGGCGGGAACCGGTCGGGCGGCGCCGAACGCGGGGGACCCGGCCTGGGCCGGGTCGGGACCCTGGGTCATCGCACGGCCGCCTGGCGCCGCGCCTGCGCCGCGCGCAGCGTGTTGCGCAGCAGGCAGGCGATGGTCAGGGGTCCGATGCCGCCCGGCACCGGGGTGAGATGAGCGGCGCGCTCCGCCGCCTCGCGCGGATGCACGTCCCCCACGAGAGTGTAGCCGCGCTCCCGCACCTGGTGCACGCGCGGGGAATCCTCCCCGAACAACGCGGCCGCCGCCCGGGCGTCGCCCAGGCGGTTGACCCCGACGTCGATCACCGTCGCCCCTTCCCGGATGTGTTCCGCCCGGATGAAAGCGGGCCGGCCGATGGCGGCGACCAGCAGATCGGCCTGGCGCGTGATGACCGGAAGCTCCCGTGTCTTCGAGTGGCACATGGTGACCGTGGCGTCGCGCTGCAGGAGCAGGATCCCCAGGGGGCGCCCGACGATTTCGCTGCGGCCGACGATCACGGCGTGCTGGCCGGCGATCGGCAGCCGGTAGCGTTCCAGGAGCTCGACGATGCCGGCCGGGGTGCACGGGACCGGCGCCTCGAGCCGCATCAGCAGCCGGCCGGCATTGAGCGGATGCAGCCCGTCGACGTCCTTGGCGGGGTCGAGGGCGAGGATCACCGCCGTGCGGTCCAGCGTCGGTGGCAGCGGCAGCTGCACGAGGATCCCGTCCACGTCGGGGTCCTCGTTGAGGCGCCGCAGGCGGGCCATGAGCTGGTCCTGCGTGGCGGTCGGCGGAAGACGGACCTCCACCGAGCGCATGCCGACCTCGGCACAGGCGATGATCTTGTTCCTGACGTACACCTGGGAGGCCGGATCATCTCCGACCAGCACCGCGGCCAGGCTCGGGGCGACGCCGGCGCTCCGCTTCAGCGCCGCAACGTCGTGCGCGATCTCGCTCCGGATCGCCTGCGACACCGCTTTCCCGTCGAGCAGCTGGGCCGTCAAGCGGCTCACCCCTTCGAGGCCTGCTTGTGGAAGGTGAACGACACGGTGTGGGTCTCGGCGCCGATCTGCAGGAAGGAGAAGATCATCTGGATCTCCCTCCATTTTCCCTGCAGGGGGCCGAACAGCAGGAGCCGCTCCATCTTCCTCCCCTTCGGGATCGTCGTGCTGCTGTCGTAGAGCAGGGGAGCCACGCGGTTGATCATGGCCTGCGGGTCGTCGGCGCCCGCCTCGGCCGCGACCCGGTACAAGTCGGTCAGATCGATGCCGAACTCCTGGGTCTTCCCGTCGGTGTAAACGACCACGTTGCCGGCCTGGAACACCACGTCGGCGGCCGAACCGTTGTCGAAGCCGACGCGGACCGCGTGATAGTTCTCGGGTCGTCCCGGCGGAACTGCGAACGGGTCCTGCGCGGCCGGCGCGATCGTCCGCACGAAGGCGGCCCGCGCCGCGGGCTCGAGGAATTCCACGGAGATCGTCACCCCTTTCAGGTTGAAGCTGCTCGTGGTCACGCCGGCATCCTGCCGGGCTTTCTTCAAGAAGGGTCCGGCCAGGATGCGATAGGGAGCCTCGACCCGCGGCGCCCCCCGGGCAAGGGGTGGCGGCGCGACGACGAAGGTCCCCGCAAGGACGACCAGGAGAAGGAGACAGTGAGGCGGACGAGAGCCGCGCTGCATGATCGTTACGTTAGCACAAGGAACGACGCCGGGCGTTCGGGTCTCCGGGACCGCTCCCGCCGACCGCTCCGGCCGCGGCGCACAAAAAAAGCAGCCACAGGCTGCCTGGTCGTCGCGCGCGCGGGTGAGCCCCCCGGGCCGGGCCCGTCAGTGATTGGTCTCGATGATCTTCGGCGATGCCTTGATGATGAAGACTTCTTCGCTGCCGTCGGGATTGACCTTGACCACCCGGTGAAGAACCATCCTCTTGTTGTCCTTCACCGCGACGATGCTGTTGACGAAGATATCCTCCGCGAGCGGCTCGTCCTTCGCTGCAGGTGAGATCCGGGGTTTCAGGGGCTTGACGTTCCATCCGTGTAGCTTCATCGACGTCCCTCACTCGGCGGCACAGGCCGCGTCAGGCAGCGGAAACACTGTCTATATACTGGATCACTCCGGCCCAGTCAAGCACGCGATCTGTAAAGAAATCCTTACAGTTCTGTCGCTTGGAAAATGTCAAG
>QHXY01000351.1 GCA_003223145.1 Acidobacteriota bacterium | reverse complement strand
CCCGGACGGGGGACGGGTGCTGATCGACGGCCGGGACCTGCGCGAGGCGACGCTGGCCTCGCTGCGGCGGCAGATCGGCATCGTGACCCAGGAGCCGTTCCTGTTTTCGGGGACGATCGAGGACAACATCCGCTACGGCCGCCCGGGCGCCAGCGAGGAGGAGGTGTGGCAGGCGACGAGGGTCGCCAACGCCTTCGACTTCATCAGCGTCCTGCCCGAGGGCTTTCGTACCCAGGTCGGCGAGCGCGGCCAGCGCCTGAGCGGCGGGCAAATCCAGAGGATCGCATTGGCGCGGGCCATCATCAACAACCCGCCCCTGCTGATTCTCGACGAGGCGACCTCGGCGGTCGACGCCGAGTCCGACCGTCTCATCCGCGAGGCCCTCCTCCGTCTGATGCAGGGACGGACGGTCTTCGTCATCGCGCATCGCATCTCAACAGTCCAGCGCGCCGACCGGATCCTGGTGATGGACGGCGGTCTCATCGTCGAGGAAGGGACGCACGACACGCTTTATCTGAAGAACGGACCTTACACGCGCATTTGCAGGGAGCAGTTGCTGCTCGAAAGGATCCCGACATGAAGCTGGGCAGGTTGGGTCGAATCATCGTTCCGGCGGGTCTCTGGCTGCTGTTCGTCTCCCCGGCTTCGGCGACTCTGGTGACGCTCACGGGCAAGGTGACCGACCAGAACGGCGCGGGTATCTTCGGCGTCACGATCAACTTCGTCGACTCCTGCACCGGGGTCACGGCGGGAGCGATCAACAACGTCACCTCGTCCACCGGCTCGTTCCAGGCGACCGTCAACGCGGGGATCTATGATCTGGAGATCAGCCCTCCGGCAGGGAGCCTGTTCACGGCGCAGAGGATCCGCAGCTTCGACCTCACCTCGAGCAAGACGCTGGCGACGGTCGTCCTGCCCTTCGGGATCATCGTCTCCGGACGCGTCACCGACAGCGCCGGCCTCGCCGTGGCCGACGTCTACGTCCACTTCTTTCCGCCCGGATCGAACGAGCGCTTCTTCACGGTGCGCGACAAGACCGACCCCGCGGGGAACTACAGCGTGGTCGTTCCGACCATCGCCTGCGGCCTCTACGACGTCAAGTACGGCCCGCCGCTGGGGACTCGATACCTCGCCCTGACCCGACCCTCGGTCCCGATCGCCGGGAACATCACGCTGGCGACGGTGGCGCTTGCGACCGGAATCCTGGTGACCGGTACCGTCAACACCCCGGCCGGCGCCGGACAGCCGGTCATCAACGTCAACATGGACGTCGTCGACGCCGCCTCGGGCGCCGATCTTGATCTGTCGCACGATCGCACCGACGCCACGGGCACTTACACGCTCGCCGTACCGCCGGGAACTTATCTCATCGACGCCAAACCGGAGAAATGCACCCTGCTCGTCGCCCAGGAATCCGCGCCCGCCACGGTGGCCGCCGACACGACGCTTCCCGGCTTCATTCTGGCGGCCGGCGTCCTGGTGAAGGGCCTGGTGACGGACACGCGGGGCACGCCGGTGGCGGACGCCAACACCAATTACTTTCACACCGATCCCGTGACCAACAAGCTGGCTCAGATCCTGACTTGGGACGACCACTCGGACGCCACGGGCGCCTACAGCGCCGTCGTCCCTGGGAACGATACCTACACGATCGATTACTTCCCGCCGTTCACGGTGGGCTGCCCCCCGGTGGTGCAGCGTCTCGCCGCCGTGCGGCTGGCGGGCCTCGGCATCAACGGCAATCCCCCGCCGTTGCCGACGGTCCAGTTTCCCGACGGCTTCCTGGTGAGCGGCAGGAACGTCACGGTCACTGGCGTGCCGATCGTCAACGTCGATCTGAGCTTCTACGTGGCAGGCAGCTCGACCAACAAGGTGTTCGTGGGTCACCATCACAGCGACAGCTCCGGCAACTTCGCGGTGGTCGTCGTGCCGGGGAGCTACGACGTCCGATTCGAACCCGCGACGACCGACTTGGCCGCCAAGCGATTGCTCGGCATCGGCGTCAGCGGAGATCGGAATCTGGGGGACGTCCTCCTGGAGAAGGGGTTTGTGGTCTCGGGCCAGGTGACGGATTCCACCGGCGCTCCGGTGGACCTCGCCGATCTCAACTTCTTTGATGTCTACACAGGCCTGAAGTCCGACACGCCGCACGACAACACCGATGCGAACGGCAACTACAGCGTGGTCGTGCCGCCGCGGACCTACAACGTCAACTTCATCCCACCGGCCGGCGTCCCGCTGGCGACGGTGCGTGTCCCCAACGTCGTGATCACGGCGAGCCGGAGCGGGTTCAACGCCGTCCTCCCCGACGCCTTCGCGGTCTCCGGCTTCGTCCGCAACTCATCGGGTCAGGTCCTGCCGTCGGTGGATCTGAATTTCTACCTGTCCGGGACCACGACCCGGCAGATCGTGTCGCTCGACAACACCGACACGACCGGGTTCTACAGCGTGTTCGTGCCGCCCGGGACCTACGACATTGTCTTCACGCCGCCCGTTACATTGCCCGGGTTGGAGATGGCGAGGGTGAACGGTGTGGTCGTTCAGGGGGATGTCACGCTCCCCGATGTCATCCTCGGCCAGGCGCTGACACCCGGCTTGGCCTCGATCGCCCCGAGCTCGGGACCGTCGTCGGGCGGCACCGCCGTCACCATCCTGGGGACCAATTTCCAGCTGGGGGCGACGGTGACCCTGGGCGGCCTCAATCTGCTCAGCGTCAGCGTGGTGAACTCCGGGCAGATCAACGCTCTGGCCCCCGCCTGTCCGGTCGGCTCGCAGGGCGCCGTCGTCGACCTTGCGGTCAGCAACATCGGTGCGGGCTCGGCGGTTCTTCCTTCGGCTTTCACCTTCACACCGGCAGCCGTTCCGGTCGATGTCACGGTGACCCGGGGCTCATCCAGCATCGTCCTGTCCTGGCCCTCGACCGGGCAGGCCACTTACACGGTCTACCGCAGCACCTCGGCCCGTCAGTTCGGCCAGCTTCAGTTTCTCGCGATCACCACCGCCACATCCTTCACCGATGTGGGCGCCGACGGTGACGGCACGACCTATTTCTACCGGGTGGAGTAGCGAGTGGGCGCCGCGCCAGGTCGACGCTGGATCCGCATCTTCGGTCTGACGGCGCTCGTGCTCGCGGCGCGCATGACGGGGTCGTCGTCACCCGCGGCGGCCGCGGAGCCGAGCTGGGGGAGCCTTCGCCTGGCCTTCGACGAGCGGTACGACGACAACATCATCCAGCTCTCGCCGCGCGACCTCGACCGGCTGCAGAACCCCACACCGTCGCAGCAGGCCCGTAACATCGCGGCCAACCGCTTCTCCATCGACACGCCCGACGATTTCGTGTCGATCCCGCGCCTGTCGACCGGCCTGCGCACCACGTGGCTGCGCGATCTGCCGACCACTTTCAGTCTGGACGGATCGTTTTACCGGTACCGCGACAACCCGATCAAGAACTACGAGTCCTACCGCCTCTCCGTTCTGCAACCGCTGCACCGCGGCAAGCATGCGACCACGGTCCGTCTCTATTACAGCCTGACCCCCAGTTTCTACGTCCGCAACATGGTCAGCGACATCGCCGTCGAGGAAGGCGTCGTCCCTCTGACCAGCCCTGTGCGTCGCCTCGAGGCCAGGTACAAGAAGGCCATCCTGCAGATCCAGATGGACCAGGCGGTGCTGCCCGACCGGCTGTGGCTGGAGCTGATTGCGGGGGACGAGGAGCGGAACTACGACCATTTCTTCAACGAGCGCGACAGCGAGATGCCGTACTACGCGGCAGGACCGATCTGGACGCCGCTCACGGGCGGCCGGCTCCGCCTGGGCGCCACTTTTCGCAGGGAGGACCTGCACACGCGCGGCAGCCGCGGCGATCCGTTCATCCACGACGACGTCTCGAGCCGGCGGGACGTGGTGACCGCGGAGGCGCGGGTGCGCTGGGGCGCCAAGGGACGGAGAAAGTCCATCAGCGCGGAGTACGAAGACGAGAGGCGGGTCTATGTCACGACGGACGTGAACGACGCCTTTCACTTCGACCGTACGGACAAGCGACGGTACGCAACGCTCACGTTCCGTGCCGACCTCAAGGGAGGCTGGTTCCTGGCCGCCTCGGGCGAGCGTGACACCAACCGATCGCACTTCGCCGCGCCCGGCCTCGCCACCGACCCGAGCGACGCCACCGATTTCGACGAGAACCTCTACACGGTGAGCCTGGGATACGCTTTCGGCGCGCGCGACAAGGAGAAGATGACGCCATGAACGGCACACCGGTAGACGGGTTGCCGGAGCCGACGCTCGCCGAATCCGACGATCGTGATATGCGGATCCTGCTGCGACACGTTCTCCCCGGGGAGATCCCGGTCGCGGAGGACTTGTCTTCCGCGGCAGACCTTGACATGCATCTCGCCGTCCCCGGAGAGCCGCCCTTCTCAGTGATCGTCGTCGGGGACATCATGCTGGGCGATCACGCCCGGAAGGCCTTGAGAGGCGGGGGCGTCGACTATCCGTTCGAAGCCGTCCTCCCGCTCCTCAGAAACGCCTCCATTGTCCTGGGGAACCTCGAGGGCCCCCTGGCGCGCAAGTCCGCCAGGGAGACCCGCAACTACTCCTACAAGGTGAATCCTGACCTGGCCGCCGCGCTGGCACGGGCGCGGGTCAACGTGCTGACGCTCGCGAACAACCATGCGCTCGATTGCGGACGGGACGGAATTCTGGAGACCCTCGAGGCCCTGGCGACAGCCGGTGTCGGCGTCATCGGCGCCGGGACGGACCGGCGGGCGGCCCACCAGCCGCTGATCCGTCAGGCAGGTCCCTGGCGAGTCGGTCTCCTCGGTTATTACTGGAACGAGCGGTGCTCCGCGACGAACGATCTGCCGGGCGCCGCGATGGACACCCCCCAAGACTTGAAAGCCGACATCGGCGCTCTTCGGGACCGGGTGGATCGGGTCGTGGTCACCTTCCACTGGGGTGTTCCCTATTACCGCGAGCCCTCACCGGAGAACCGGGACAAGGCGCGATTCGCGGTGGACTGCGGCGCGGATGCGGTGATCGGACATCACCCGCATATCGTCCAGCCGTTCGAGATCTACCGCGGCTGCCCCATCTTCTACAGTGTCGGAAATTTCACCTTCGGCTCCCGCAACAGCCACGCCGAGGGGCTCCTGGTCGCCATTCGATTCGAGGACCGTCAGACTGCTGTGAACGCCTACCCTTTGTACGTCAAGAATCGCGATCCACGCGTGCGCTACCAGCCGAAGGTGCTCAGGGGAACCGGAGCGGACAGGGCGCTTCGCCGACTAGCCCAAATCTCGGGGCCGGCCGGCGCCGAGATGAGGATCGAGGCGGGACGCGGGATCCTGCGCCTGCAGCGGCCACTGTCGGGAGGTCGTGCTTCCTACGCATGAATTCCGCCTCAGGCGTGCCGGAGCTGGCGGGCGATCTCGGCGAGCGTCGGCCGCTTGCCGTACATCAGGAGCCCCAGGCGGAACAGCGCGGCGGCGCCGCGGATGGCGACGTAGACGCCCGCCGCGAGGCAGAGCAGGGCGACGACGACGTCCCAGAGCGGGACCTTGCCGGTGCCGAGTCGGATCATCATGGTGAGCGGTCCGGTCAGGGGGAACCAGCCGAGGGCGCGCGCCATCCAGCTGTTCGGCTCGTCCATGATCAGCATCCAGGTGACGAGGGGGGGGATCACCAGGCTGACCGTCCAGATGGCCGAGAACTGCTGACTCTCGCGGGCGCTCGAGCCGAGCGCCCCGGTGCCGGTCATCAGGCTGCCCATCATCAGGAAGCCGCCGACGAAGAACAGCAGGCAGAACAGGAACAGCTTCCAGTCCAGGATCGCCATGGCGGCCGCCGCCAGCAGGCTGGTCGCGAAGCTGCCGACCGAGACCCAGACGGCGAGCTGCAGGAGCCCCGCCGCGCCCAGGCCGATGAGCTTGCCGAACAGGAGGTCCTTCGGTCTCACCGACGACAGGATCACCTCGATGACGCGGCTCTCCTTCTCCTCCACCACCCCCTGCAACAGGTAGCTGGCGCTGGTCATGAGCGACAGCACCAGGACGATCGCGAAGACACCCGGGATCGCCATGCGGGCGATGCGCATGGCGTCTTCCAGCGGCTCGACGCCGCCGTCGGCGCGCACCAGGTACGAGGCGGAGGCCAGCTCGTCGATCGGCCGGTCGAGCCGCTCGCGGATCTCCGGGGGCACCCGGCCCTCCGACAGCGACCGCCGCAGCAGGCGAACCAAGGCCCGCTCGATGTGCGCGTTGCTCACGCTGAACGCCGAGCTATCCGTCCGATAGATCTCGATCGCTCCCCTCTCGAGATAGTCGGCCGGCACCAGGTAGACGCGCTGCAGGTCTCCCGCACGGAGACGCTTCAGGGCCTCCTCCTTCGCCGGCAGCGCCACGAACTCGACCGGCGCGTCGACTTCCTCCAGGAGGGCGGTGAGGCCCTTCGCCCGGGCGGAGGCGGGCGCCAGCCGACCCAGGATATCCTGCGCCTCGCCTCCCGGCCCGGCCCCCTCGCGCTCCCGGTCCGTCGCCGGTCCGAGGCGGACGACCCGCGCCAGGTCGACGACGCCGACCGGCTTCTGCGACCGTCCGGCGCGGGCCATGAAATAGGCTGGCAGCAGGCCGACCAGCGCCAGGTAGGTGCCGAGAAAGAACGGCATTCCGAGCGTGACGATCAGGTACGAGCGGCGCCTCACTGTCGACAAGAATTCGCGCGCGATCACTACGCCGACCTTGCTCACGCCTCCCACCCCGCGCGGCTCATGCCCGCCGCCCCATCCCCGCCGGGGCCGCCACGGGCTGCGGCGCCGGCGCCGGACCGCGCGCCCGGACGGTGCGCACGAAGATCTCCTCGACCGGCATGCGGGCGACTTCGAAGTGCTCGACGGGGATCCGCCTCTCCTGGAGGATCGCC
>QHXY01000349.1 GCA_003223145.1 Acidobacteriota bacterium | reverse complement strand
GGCTCAGCGTCTTCCTCCTGCCGGCCGCCCGGTTCACGGCGAACCGTGGCACGTCCCGCTCGCTGCTGCGCTCGGTCGGCGCCCCGATCCGCGTGCGCCGCGACGGCCGTCTGGTGGAGCGCGCCGGATGGAGCGAGTCGCGGACCTTCGAGATGCCGCGAGGCGGCCGGGCGCGCGGCTTTCTGTGCGAGTGCTCCGACGGCCTCCTCCTGCCGACGGTGTGGCCGGGGCTGTGGCGGGTCGACTTCTACGTGCGCAGCGGCGTGCCGCTGCTGGACTCGGCCCTCGTCCTGGCCGCGCGCTCGCCGGCCGTCCGCCGGCTGATCGAAACGCTCCTGCCGGCCGGTCTCGTCCTGTCGCGTCTGATCGGCGCGCGGACCGGGTGTCTGGTGTTCGAAGTCGAACGGCACGACGGGAGCCTCTGGAGTCTGGCACTGGCCGCTCCGGCGGACGGCTATTTCGCCGCCGTCGCCCCCGCGGTGCTGGCGGCGCGGGCCATCGCCCAGGGCCGCTTCGAGCCGCGCGGACTGGTGCCGCCCGACCGGCACGTCGAGCCTCAGGAGCTGCTCGACTATCTGCAGGGCCTGGGCATCGACGTGATCACCACCCGGCACGGCCGGAGGGAGGGGTGAGCGCGGGCGGCAGCGGCTGGCAGATCTGGATCGACACCGGCGGGACCTTCACCGACGCCCTGGGACTCGATCCGCTGGGCCGCCTGCAGCGCGCCAAGATCCTCAGCAGCGCCGCCCTGCGCGGGACGATCGAGCGCCGTCTCTCCCCGACGCGGATCACCATCAGGGCGGACTGGACGCTGCCGGACGATTTCGTCCGTGGCCTTCGCTTCCGTGCCCTCGAGGGCGCCGAGAGCGGGCCGGCCGGCCCCGGGCAGGAGTCGGTGGTCTCGAGCTACGACGCCGGCGCGGCCACTTTGGGCCTGTCTCATCCGCCGGCCGGCGGTCTTTCGCCGGGCGCCCTGTTCGAGGTCGTCTCGCCGGAGGAGGCGCCCGTCCTCGCGGCCCGCCTCCTGACGCGCACCCCGCCGGATCGTCCCCTGCCGGTCGAGACAATCCGTCTGGCGACGACCCTCGGAACGAACGCGCTCCTGACGCGGCAGGTGGCTCCGACCGCGTTGTTCATCACGCGCGGCTTCGCGGATCTGCTGCGCATCGGCACCCAGCAGCGCCCCGACCTGTTCGCCCTCGAGGTCCGCGTGCCCGAGCCGTTCTATCGGGAGGTCGTGGAGGTCGAGGAGCGGCTGACCGCGGACGGCGCGGTCCTGCGACCTCTGGCCGTCGCCCTGGCCCACAGCCACCGCAACCCCGAGCACGAGCTGCGCCTGCGCGACATCCTGGCGCGCCGGGGCTTCCGCCACATCTCCTGCTCATCGGAGCTGGCGCCGTTCATCAGGCTCCTGCCGCGCGCCGAGACCGTGGTCGTCGACGCCTGCCTGGCGCCGGTCGTGCGCGCCTACCTCGAGCGTGTGCGGGCCGGCGCCGGCGGAAGACTGCACGTCATGACCAGCGCCGGCGGGCTGGCGGCGCTCGAAACGATCCGTCCGAAGGACATGCTTCTGAGCGGGCCGGCCGGCGGCGTCGTCGGCGCCGCCGCGGCCGGTCGCCGGGCGGGCTTCAGCAGGGTGATCGCCTTCGACATGGGTGGCACCAGCACCGACGTGGCGCGCTACGACGGCGACTACGAGTACACCTTCGAGCACCGGGTGGGGGACGCGCACCTGGTCGCTCCTTCCCTGGCGATCGAGAGCGTCGCCGCCGGCGGCGGGTCGGTCTGCTGGTTCGACGGCGGCCGCCTGCGGGTCGGGCCGCACAGCGCGGGGGCGAGCCCGGGGCCCGCCTGCTACGGGGCCGGCGGGCCGCTCACCCTGACCGACGTCAACCTGCTGCTCGGACGGCTCGAGCCGGACCGCTTCGAGATCCCGATCCGGGCGGACGCCGCGGCGCGGGCCCTCGACGGCCTGGCGCACGCCGTGCGCGACAGGACCGGTGAACGGCCCGAGACCGACGGCCTGCTCGCCGGCTTCCTGGAGATCGCCAACGAACGGATGGCGGACGCCATCCGCTCGGTGTCGCTGCGCCGCGGCTACGACCCGGCGGACCACGCG
>QHXY01000348.1 GCA_003223145.1 Acidobacteriota bacterium | reverse complement strand
GTCCGGGGGGCCTTCGTGGCGGAACCGGCGGAGATGATCCGCGCCGCCTCGTCCCTGCCTGCGGTCGAAGGGGCGGACGTCCAGGTCCTTCTCGACGAGGAGAGGATCGTGTTCGATGAGGCGGGGCGCAAGTCGTCCACGCACCGTCTCGTGTCGCGCATCCTGACCCCGTCGGGTGTGCGCGCCTGGGGAACGACCGCCGTGCCGTGGTCTCCCTGGTACCAGGATCGACCGGTCATCCGCGCCCGCGTCGTCACCGCGGACGGCGTGGCGCACGAGCTCGACCCGAAGTCGATCGACGAGTCGCCGGCCTCGGGTGACGGCGATGACGTGTTCGACAACCGCCGGGTGCTGCGCGCCCCCCTGCCCGCCGTCGCGGCGGGGGCCATCCTCGAGGAGGAGATGGTCACACGGGAGGCGTCGCCGTTCTTCGATCGCGGGGAAGTCGCGGAGTTCTACTTCGGCAAGGACGTTCCGGTCCGCCGCACCCGGCTGACGGTGGAGGCGCCGGCGACCCTGCCGCTCAAGCGGGTCGTCCGGCTCCTGCCGAGGCTCGAGGAGCGGCGGGAGGAGAGCGCCGGGGTCGTCCGGTACACCTTCGAGAACGGTCCGATCGAGGCGCTCAAGCCGTCGGAGCCGTTCCTGCCTCCGGAGGTGCCGTGGTGGCCTGCCGTCTCACTCTCGACCGGGCGCTCCTGGGGCGAGATCGCCGCCCGATACAGCCAGATCGTCGAGCAGCAGATTGCCGGCGCGGATCTCAAGAAACTGGTCCACGACTCCACCGGCAAGGCGAAATCGCGCCAGGAGATCGCCAGGTCACTCCTGGAGATCCTGCACAAGGACGTGCGTTACACCGGGGTCGAGTTCGATGAGGCCGCGATCGTCCCGCGTCCCCCGTCGGAGACGCTGCGCAGGAAGTACGGCGACTGCAAGGACCAGGCGGCGCTCCTCGTCGCCATGCTACGGGCCGCCGGTGTACCGGCCCGTGTGGCCCTGCTGCGCGCGGGCGAGGGACCCGACGTCGATCCCGATCTTCCGGGGCTCGGGGTGTTCGACCACGCCATCGTCCGGGTCGCCGGCGAGCCGCCCCTGTGGATCGATCCAACCGATCCGTATGCGGCGTCCGGCGACCTGCCCACTCCCGACCAGGGACGGCTGGCGCTCGAGGCGGCCCCCGGGACGACAGGTCTCCAAAAGACGCCCGAGTCCGCGGCCGCCGACAACCGCACGCTGGAGACCCGCGAGTTCTTCCTGGCCGAGGAGGGCGAGGCGCGCGTCGTCGAGACGACGGAGGTGTGGGGCGCGCCGGAGCGGAACTACCGAAGGTATTACGCCGAGGTGGACCGCGACAAGATCAAGAAGGGGCTGGAGGAGTACGTGAAAGGGCGCTACCGGGCGAAGAAGCTGGAGAAGTACGAGGCGACCGATCCGTCGAACGTGGCGATCCCGTTCCGCCTGACCCTCGAGGCGACGGGCGCGGCGCGTGGCACCACGTCCGGCGGGGAGGCGGCGGTGGCGATCGAGCCGGGTCCGATCACCGCGGAGCTGCCGGAGGAGATCGCCGACGCCGGGGAGAAGGAGGAGCCGCGGGTGAACGATCTGTTCCTCCCGAAGCCGTTCCGGACCGAATGGCACTACCGCATCGTCCCGCCGCCCGGCTTCGCGCCGCGTCCTCTCCCGGAGTCGGAGGAGAAGAGCCTGGGCCCCGCGAAGCTTTCGAAGAGCTTCGCGGCCGGCGCGGACGGCACCATCACCGCGGACCTGCGCTTCGAGATTCCCAGACGCAGGCTGAGCCCCGGCGAGGTGCGGGAGCTGCAGAAAAGCGTCCGCGAGCTGAAGAAGGAGAGGCCGATCCTGCTGACCTTCGGCGAGATCGGGGAAGTGCATCTCGGGGCCGGCCGGATCAAGGAGGCGCTGGACGAGTTCAACCGCCTGGCGGTGCTGCACCCGAAGGAGGCGCTGCATCGCACCGACATCGCGCGGGCCCTCCTGGCCGGAGGCATGGGTGAGGCGGCGCGCGATGAGGCCCGCCGGGCGGTCGCCCTCGACCCGTCCTCGGCCGTGGCCGAGCGTGTTCTCGGGTGGGTCCTGTCGAACGATCTGGTCGGACGGCCGTTCAACAAGGGGTGCGATCTGGCCGCCGCGGAGAAGGCCTACCGCAAGGCGAAGGAGCTGGACGCGTCGGACGCGCCGGCGCGCGGCAACCTGGCCATCCTGCTCGAGTACGACCCGGGCGGGACGCACTTCGGGCCGAAGGCCAGGATGACCGAGGCGATCGCCGAGTACCGATCGCTGCGGGGGGACCTCGACGACCGGCGCTTCGACTTCAACCTGCTTGTCGATCTGGCCCGCACGGGAGACTTCAAGGGGGTCCGGCAGTTCGCCTTGGAGCTTGATCCGGGACAGGCGCGCGACATCTATCTCGTCCTGGCGAGCTCCGCGACCGAGGGTGTCGAGGCGGCGATCCGGCAGGCCACGAGCCTCGCGACGACCACTGACGCGCGCAGCGCCCTTCTGCTCGGAGCGGCGCGCTGGCAGATGACGCTGCGCAACTACCCCGTGGCGGCGCTCCTGTTCTCGGAAGGGGCGAAGGGGGCGGCCAACGGCGCCAACGTCCTGTCTCTCGCCGACATGCTGCGCAAGACCCGGAGGCACGAGGATCTCGCGCTGTCCGAGGACGAGCCGATGAACGTCGTCAAGAGACTCATGCTGGTCGTATTCGATCCGGATGCCTCCCGGGAGAAGCTCCTTCCGCTGCTCGCCCGGAGCGTCGCCGCCGGCCTGTCGGATCACTTCACGGGCGACGATCTGCGCCGCCTGCGGCAGGGGATCTCCGCCCCCCTCGAGCAGGCCGGCATGCCGGGCGAGGTGGCCCTCGATCTGGCCCTCGGCTTCCTTCAGGCCTCCAGCGAGGGGGATGACGCGGTCGGATACCGTCTGCGGCTGCAAGGGATGGCCGGGATGCCGGGGAACGCGATGGATCTGTTCCTCCTGCGCGAGGAGGGGAAGTACCGGATCCTGGCCGTCGGCTCCGACCCCTGGGACATGGGCGGCGAAGTGCTCCGCCGTCTGGACGCCGGGGACGAAGCGGGGGCGCGCCGCTGGCTGGAGTGGGCCCGCGAGGAGGTGCCGCGCCCGCCGGACGACGACCCGCTCGCCGGGCCGCCGTTCCTGCTGTTCTGGAAGAAAGGCTCGACCGCCGGTCCGGACGGGATGCGCCGGGCCGCGGCCAGCCTGCTGGCTGTCAGCGACGCGGCGGACCGCGCCCTCCCGATCCTCCAGGACGCCCTGGCAAAAGCCACGACCGACGAGGAGCGGCTGCGCTGCCAGCACGCCCTCGCCACCGCCTACCAGAAGCTCGGGCGGGTCGACGACATGGTGCGCGCCGGGCGGATCTTGCTGGCGCTGCGCCCGGACTCGGACGCCGGCTTCAGCTACCTGGGCCGGGCGCTGGTTCGCGCCAGAGGCTGGGACGAATGCCGGAGACTGGCGGGGGATCGGCTGAAGCAACTGCCCGACGATATCTACGCCATTCGCATCCTCGCCTTGGTGGCCGGCAGGACCGGAGACTTCGAGACCGAGGAGAAGCTCTACGGGCGCCTGGTCGAGACCGGAAAGGCCGAGGCGTCGGACCTCAACAACCTGGCGTGGCTGGCCCTGTTTCGGGGCGGGGTGACCGACAAGGCGACCGAGAAGGCGCAGCGGGCCGTCGTCCTGACGCGGCAGGGGAACGCCGCCGATCTGCATACGCTGGCGGCCCTCTACGCCGAGGCGGGCAAGACCGCGGAGGCGCGCGAGCTGATCCTGAAGGAGATGCAGATGAACGGCAGCGAGGAGCCGCGGCCGGACGACTGGTACGTCTTCGGCCGCATCGCGGAGCAGTACGGCGTGCGGGAAGCGGCGGTTTCCGCCTACGCCAAGGTGACGCCGCCCGGGCCCGACACCGACGTGATGCAGTCCACCTACACCCTGGCGCAGAAACGCCTGGGAGCGCTCAAGAAAGGGGCCGGGGGCCGCCGCGCCGCTGCGGAATCTTTGATCCCCGGGGCGCCGCCTGCCGTAGAATGATGGTCATCGTACTGCCGGAGGTGAGAGTCATGAAGGTGAAGATCCGCGAATCGGGCAGCATCAGCATCCTGGACCTGCAGGGGAAGCTCGTCCTCGGCGAGCCGGTGGCGACCCTGGAAGAGACCGTGAAACGTCTCGTCGCCGACGGTCACACCCGCCTGATCGTCAATCTCAAGGACGTCGACTACGTGGACAGCGCGGGCATCGGCGAACTGGTCGCCACCAAGAAGCGGGCGGTCGAGAAGAAGGGAGACGTGAAGCTCCTGATGCCGAGCCAGACCGTGTACAAGGTCCTGTCGATGCTCTCGCTGCACCTGATCTACGAGATCTTCCAGGACGAGGCCAAGGCTGTCCGCGCGTTCCCGACCTGACGTACCCGCGGCGGTCCGCACCGCGCCGCCGCTCTCCCATGCCCCCAGCCGTCGAGACCGTCCTCATCGAGGTAGCGGCCGAGGATTCCGGCCGCACGCTGCAGGCCGTCCTGCACGATCACGGCGGATTCAGCCACGGCCAGGCGCGCGGTCTCATCGACGCCGGGGCCGTGCGCGGGCCGCTCGGAGGCGCTCCGGGACACGGGCCTGGCCGCGGACGGGGGCGCGCCGCCGGCGCGGTTGCGCCCGGCGATTACGCCCGCCGCGTCGCCGCCGGCGAGCGCTACGAGATTTGCCTCGAGCCCGGGCGGCGGTATCGCCCCAAGCCACCGCCGCGCCCCGGGCCCGGCTACAGAGTCGTCCATGGGGAGCGCGAGCTGCTGGTGGTCGAGAAGCAGCCCCACCTTTTGAGCGTCCCGACACCGCTGCGCGAGAAGGAAGACAGCCTCGTCGGGCGGCTGCTCGAATCCGAACGGGAAAGGGGGGTCCGCAACCCGGCGCTGTACGCCCTGAACCGCCTCGACCGCGACACCTCGGGGCTGCTCCTGTTCGCGCGCTCCCGGCGCGCCTTCGAGGGGCTCGAGTCCCAGTTCAAGACCCGCACCATCGAGCGCCTGTACACCGCCGTCGCGAACGGCGCGGTCGAGCCCGACCAGGGGCGCTTCGAGAGCCGGCTGGTCGAGGACCCGAGGAACCTGAGAATGCGCTCCACCCGCCGCCCGGGCGAGGGGAAGGAGGCGATCACCGAGTACCGGGTGACCGAGCGGCTCACAGGGGCCACCGTGCTGGACGTCCGCCTGCGCACCGGCCGCAGGAATCAGATCCGCGTCCACCTGGCCGAGGCCGGCCACGCGCTCGTCGGCGACCGGCAGTACGGCAAGCCGTCGCGTCTCATCGGCCGGACCGCCTTGCACGCCCGGAGCCTGCGCTTCATCCACCCTGTAACCGGAAAGCCCGTCGTGTTCGAGTCGTCTCTGCCCCGCGATCTGCGCCTTCTGATCAAGACGCTGCGGAGAGGCGAGGGTTGATCTCTGTCGCTCCTGGCTTTATGTTGAAGTATCCTAAGCGTCGTACGCCGAGCACCGGAGGCTTCCCCCTTGCCCCGTCCAGCCAACGCCGGCAACTCCGGCAGCCAAGACGCCCCCGCCGGGCGGATCGCCACCAACGACCGCAGCGCCGGGCGCGACACCCTCTCGGTCACCGACAACCGAACCGGCAGGACTTACGAGCTGCCGATCGAGAACGGCACCGTCCCGGCCGCCGCCCTGCGCGACATCAAGACGGCGCCGGACGACTTCGGGCTGATGTCCTACGACCCGGCGTTCACCAACACGGCGCACTGCAAGAGCCGGATCACCATGATCGACGGGGACAAGGGCATCCTCAACTACCGCGGCTATCCGATCGAGCAGCTGGCCGAGCACAGCACCTACCTCGAGGTCGCCTACCTCATCGTCCACGGCGAGCTGCCCACGCGCGGGCAATACGAGGAATGGGTCTTCAGCATCACGCACCACACCTTCCTGCACGAGAACATGAAGCGGCTCATCGAGGCGTTCCGCTACGACGCGCACCCGATGGGCATCCTGGTCAGCACGGTGGGAGCGCTGTCCACTTTCTACAGCGAGGCGAAGAGCATCTTCGACCCGGAGGCGCGACGCCAGCAGATGGTGCGTCTCATCGCCAAGATGCCGACGCTCGCCGCGTTCGCCTACCGCGCCAGCGTCGGCATGCCGTTCGTGTATCCCGACAACGACCTGTCGTACACCGGCAACTTCCTGAACATGCTGTTCCGGATGGCCGAGTCCAAGTACCGCCCTAATCCGGTGCTCGAGCGCGCCCTCGACGTGCTGTTCATCCTGCACGCGGACCACGAGCAGAACTGCTCGACGCTCGCCATGCGCGCCGTCGGCTCGTCGCACCCCGATCCGTACTCGTCGGTCGCCGCCGCCGTCGCCGCCCTGTACGGACCGCTGCATGGCGGCGCCAACGAGATGGTCCTGCGCATGCTGAAGGAGATCGGCTCGAAGGACCGCGTGCCCGGGTACATCCAGCGCGTCAAGCAGGGTCAGGTCCGCCTGATGGGCTTCGGCCACCGTGTCTACAAGAACTACGACCCGCGCGCCCGCATCATCAAGCAGATCGCCGACCAGGTGTTCGAGGTCACCGGCCGCAACCCGCTCCTCGACATCGCCCTGGAGCTGGAGCGCATCGCCCTGCAGGACGACTACTTCGTCAGCCGCAAGCTCTACCCCAACGTCGACTTCTACTCCGGGCTGATCTATCAGAGCATGAAGTTCCCCGTGGAGACGTTCCCGGTCCTGTTCGCCATCCCGCGCACCGCCGGCTGGCTGGCGCAGTGGGAGGAAATGCTCCTCGACCCCGAGCAGAAGATCGCCCGCCCGCGCCAGGTCTACACCGGCTCTCCCCGCCGCGACTACCGGTCGATGGACGACAGGATGTGAGACGGGGCAGGCCGGCGCGCGTTCTGCTTCTGCTCCCGACGACCACCTACCGCGCGCACGACTTCATCAAGGCGGCCACGCGGCTCGGCGCCGAGACCGTGGTCGGCTCCGACCAGAAGCAGGCCCTTCAGGATCTTCAGCCCGCCCGCAGTCTCACCCTCGACCTGCGCGACCCCGGGAGGGCGGCCGGTCAGATCGCGGCGTTCGCCGCGAAACATCCCCTGCACGCCATCATCCCGACCGACGACGAGACCGCGGTCGTGGCCGCGGCGGCGTCGGCGCGACTCGGGCTGCCGCACAATCCGCCGGAGGCCGCGCGCGCCGCCCGGCGCAAGGACGAGCTGCGCCGCATCCTGCACGCCGCGCGGGTCCAGACCCCGCGCTACTCCGTGATGACCCTGGACCACGACCCGGGCGCCAGCGCCCTGAAGCAGGGCTTCCCCGTCGTGCTCAAGCCGACCTTCCTGGCGGCGAGCCGGGGCGTCATTCGCGCCGACAACCCGGAGCAGTTCGTCGCGGCCTTCCGTCGCATCGAGGCCCTGCTGCACGAACCCGATATCCTGGACAAGGGGGGGGACGCGGCCCGCCTGATTGTCGCCGAAGAGTTCGTCCCTGGCGTCGAGGTCGCGGTGGAAGGCCTCCTGATCGGCGGCCGTCTCAAGGTCCTCGCCCTGTTCGACAAACCCGACCCGCTCGATGGTCCGTTCTTCGAGGAGACCATCTACGTCACGCCGTCCCGTCTGGCGGCCGGCATCCAGGATGCCATCGCCACAACGACCGCCTCCGCGGGTCGCGCCCTCGGCCTGCGCGAAGGTCCTGTCCATGCCGAGCTGCGCGTCAACGATCGCGGCCCCTGGCTCATCGAGCTGGCGGCGCGCTCGATCGGTGGCCTGTGCTCCCGCACCCTGCGCTTCGGCACCGGCTTATCGCTGGAGGAGGTCGTCCTGATGCACGCCCTCGGCCGGAGCGTGGAGGAGATCCAGCGCGAGCCGCGCCCCGCCGGCGTCATGATGATCCCGATCCCGCACGCGGGCGTCCTGCGCGGCGTCTCCGGGGTCGCCGCCGCCCGTCGCGTCCCCGGCATCGACGACATCACGATCAGCGCCACCATCGGCAGGCCGCTCGTGCCGCTGCCGGAGGGATCGTCGTACCTCGGCTTCATCTTCGCGCGCGCCGACAGCCCGGCCCAGGTCGAGAGCGCCCTGCGGGTGGCGCACTCCCGGCTGTCGTTCGAGGTCGAACCCCCGACCTAGCGCCTGGCGCGAGCCTGCCGGAGCTTGACTCCCGCCGCAGGCCGTCATAATCTAGCCGCACCATTCGCAGCGTGCGGCATGATGCCCACGCTTCTCGACCCGCCGGGCGCGATGGCCCCGGCGCGAGGAGGTTCAGCATGGACCCCAGGATCGATCCCTCCGTGATCAACAGTCTGAAGAACGCGCGCGCCTTCGCCGTCCGCCTCGAGTCGCTCGGGTGCGGAGGATCGTCG
>QHXY01000347.1 GCA_003223145.1 Acidobacteriota bacterium | reverse complement strand
CGAGGCGGCCGACGGCAGGCGGGCGGCTCCAGGGATGCGGTCGCTCCGCCCGGAAGGCACTATAATGACCGCCGGCCGCCCGGCACCCGGCCGGGCGTCCTGAGCATCCCGCGTGACACCACCTGCAACTCTCTCGGCTGGAACTCGTCTCGGCCCTTACGAGATCCTCGCTGCCATCGGCGCGGGCGGGATGGGCGAGGTCTATCGCGCCCGGGACACGCAGCTCGGCCGGGACGTCGCAATCAAGATCGTCAGTGAAGCCCTGGCGGCGGATCCCGAGCACAGGGCCCGCTTCGAACGCGAGGCGCGTCTGCTCGCCTCGGTCGACCACCCGAACGTCGCCGCCATCCACGGCATCGAAGAACAGCATGGGCTCCGCTTCCTGGTGCTGGAGCTGGTCGAGGGGACAACTCTCGACGAGATAGATCGCCGGCGCGCTCGAGGCGGCGCACGACCGGGGAGTCATCCACCGGGACCTGAAGCCCGCGAACGTACGCGTGACGCCGGGCGGCAGGGCGAAGGTCCTCGATTTCGGTCTGGCGAAGAGCGTCGCGGAAGCGTCGCCCTCGGCCTCGGCGTTCGCCACCGCCACCGCCGGCCCGACCGCGGCCGGCGCCATCCTCGGCACACCCGCCTACATGAGTCCGGAGCAGGCGCGCGGCAAACCCCTCGATCAGCGCAGCGACGTCTGGTCGTTCGGGTGTCTGCTGTACGAGATGCTCGCCGGTCGCCGGGCGTTCGGCGGTGAGACCGCCCCCGACTGCCTGGCCGCCATCCTGCACGAGGAGCCCGATTGGAGCTCTCTGCCGCGCGCCACACCCGCGCCGATCCGCCGGCTGCTGGCACGCTGCCTGGAGAAGGATTCCCGGCGGAGACCCGATGCCGCGGAAGTGTCGCCGGTCGCCGTCGCCGTCATCGGCCTGTTCCTCGTCCGCAAGACACCGCCGCCGGCGCCGACGCTCACGCAGCTCACGCTGGCCGAAGGTCTCGAGCAATCACCCTCCTGGGCGCCGGACGGCCAGTCGATTGCCTACACCGCGGAGCGCGGCGGCGTGCGCAAGATCTTCACCCGGCGGCTCGCCGGAGGCGACGGGACGGCGCTGACGTCCGGCGCGTTCGACGACATCCAGCCGGCCTGGTCGCCGGACGGCAGGACGATCGTCTTCGTGCGCGCGCGCGAGTCGGGGAAGAGGCTCGAGCCCGGTGATGTCTTCGGCCAGTACGACGGAGGGGATGTGTGGGCCGTGGACGCCGCGACGCGCAAGGAGACCCGCCTCGTCGAGAGCGCCTTCAACCCGTCGTTCTCACCCGACGGGCGGCGCCTGGCCGTCGACGCATCGTGGGCCGGGCCGCGTCGCATCTGGGTGACCGACGCACTGGGCCAGAATCCGCAGCAGGCGACGACCGACGTGTCCGAGGCGATCGTCCACGTCCGGCCGCGCTGGTCGCCGGACGGCAAGCGTCTGGTGTTCCAGGAGATCGAGCGGACCAAATTCGAGGTGCGCGCCATCGACCTGGGTTCCAAGAGACTCGTCCAGGTCACCAACGATCTGTTCCAGAACATCCAGCCGGTCTGGTCGCCCCGGGGTGGTTTCATCTATTTCACATCGAATCGCGGTGTCCCCGGACGGCAGGCCGTCCGGGGGGCTCCAGCAGTTGACAACCGGGGCGGGGCAGGACGTCGAGGCGGCGGTGTCGGCGGACGGAGGGCGCCTGGCGTTCGCCATTCTCCGGCAGAACGCCGATCTCTGGAAGCTGCCGGTGGATCCCGGGACCGGCCGGTCGACCGGTCCGCCCCAGGAGGTCGTCTCGACGACGCGCGAGGACAGCCGCGGATCCTGGTCGCCGGACGGCGCCGCGATCGCGTTCAACTCCGACCGCTCCGGCCAGATGAATCTCTGGCTCTATTCGAATCGCGAATCGGCCAGCCGGCAGCTCACGAAGGGTCCCGGCGGGGACTTCCAGCCCGCCTGGTCTCCCGATGGAAAGACCATCGCCTTTTTCTCCGCGCGCTCCGGCAACGCGGACATCTGGATGGTCGATGTCGTCACCGGCGCGCTGCGCCAGGCGACCCGGACGCCGTCCATCGACATCAATCCCGCCTTCTCGCCGGACGGCCGATCGATCGCGTTCCAGTCGGACCGCAGTGGCAGGCTGGAGGTCTGGGTCATGAACGTCGACGGGTCCGAGCCCCGCCAGCTGACGCGCGTCGGCGTCACCGGGCACTTTCTGCGTTGGACGAGGGACGGCCGCGGGGTCGTGTTCCGTTGTCCCGGCGGCGGCAAGCCCGTGAGCATGCAAGTGCCTCTCGACGGCGCCCAGCCCGGGCCGCTTCCGGAAGTCACCGGCGGATCGCACATGTCGTTCTCGCCGGACGGCGCCTCGATCATGGACGTGCTGGCGCACAAGACCCTGTGGGTGTCGCCTCTCAGGGGAGGGGCGCCCGCGCGGGTCTTTGCCTTCGAGGACCCGGAGGTGCGCATCGACTATCCCGTCTGGTCGCCCGACGGGAGGTGGGTCCTGTTCGACCGCTTCCGGCCGCAGGGAGCCGCGATCTGGAGCCTGGCCGGGCTCGAATGAGCCCGCTCGCACGCCGGCCGTTCCCGCTGGGCGGAGCGGCGGTTCCCGGGCTACCATAGCGTCGCATGAGACACTCGAAGCGCCTCGGGACGGTGGCCCTGCTCGCGCTCCTCGGAGCGACGATCGTCGGTGTGCTCTGCACCGGCGGGGACGCGGGCCTCCCGGCGACCCAGGGAACGGCGACCGGCGGCTCGACGGGCGGGGATTCCCTCGTGGACCAGTCTCCGCTGAAGACCGCCCAGCGACTCGCCGCTCTGGCGACGACACCGGACGAGCAGCGCCTGGCGCAGGAGGCGATGCGTATCGCCGACCACGAGGTGGATGTCGCGTTCGCGGAGGCGCTGCGCCAGGCGGCGGAGCATCCGCCGGTGTTGAGCGCGGAGGGGCGCACCATCCAGGCCCGGCTGCAGAAAGCGCAGAAATCGCTGCAAGAGGATCAGGCCCGGGTCGCGCGGCTCACCGCGGAAGCGGCCCGGGCCGCCGGAAGCGCCAAGGAGACGCTCGAGAGCGATCTCGAGCTGGCGCATGCGCAGGTCGAGCTCGATCAGGACGAGGTGGACGACGCCGGCGAGGACTTGAGCCGGGCGGGCGGCGCCCCTCAGGACCGCATCCAGCGGCTCGTCCAGGAGCACGAGGCGACGGCGCACGGAACCGCCGGAGCGCCGCCCGCGGCCGTGAGCGGCGGCCAGTTGGGCGAGCGCGGGCTGGTGCGCCAGGCCCGTCAGTGGCTCGCTCTGCGCCGTCAGCGGCGGGATCTGTCGCGTGCCCGGCAGGAGCCACCGGCGAGTCGGCGTCCCTGATCGCGACGACGAAGCGGCTCTCGTCCGACCGGAAGGCCCTGTCCTCGCTTGACAAGCGGATCGGCGATCAGAGGGAGCTCGCCCAGGTCTACGCGCGCTGGAGCGCCGTGCTCGCGACGCGCCAGCGCGCCGCGATTCACGGCGGGCTGATCGGCGTCCTGGCGGTTTTTCTGATCGCGCTGGTCGGTCTGTTCTCCGACACGTGGCTGGAACGCGGCGTCGGCAGGCTCGCGCTCGAGCGCCGGCGGATCGAGCAGCTGCGCATGCTGACGCGGGTGAGTCTGCGCGTCGCCGGGGTGCTCCTCGTCCTTCTGGTCGTCATCGGACCGCCCGGTCAGCTTGCGACGTTCCTCGGCTTCGCCGGGGCCGGCCTCACCGTGGCGCTGAAGGATTTCATCGTGAGCTTCATCGGGTGGTTCGTGCTGATGGGAAAGAACGGCATCCGCCTCGGCGACTGGGTCGAGATCAACGGTGTCAGCGGCGAGGTCGTCGATCTCGGTCCGTTCCACACGGTTCTCCTGGAGACCGGCAACTGGGCCGAGTCGGGGCATCCCACCGGGCGGCGCGTCACCTTCCCCAACAGCTTCGCGACCGAGGGTCACTACTTCAACTTCTCCACGTCGGGCCAGTGGCTCTGGGACGAGCTGCGAATCCACCTTTCATCGAACGAAGACCCCCGTCCGATGGTCGAGGCGATCTCGGCCGTGGTCTCGACCGAGACCCGGGCGAACGCGCGGCTCGCCGAGCAGGAGTGGCGCCGCGTGGCGCAATCGAAGGAGCTGAAGGGATTTTCCGCCGAGCCCGCCGTCAGCATCCGGCCGGTCGGCGCCGGTTTCGACGTGCTCATCCGCTACATGACCCGCGCCAACGAGCGGCACCAGGTACGCTCGCGGCTGTACCAGGCGGTGGTCGAGCTGCTGGGACGCAGGACGAACCGGCCCGCTCCGGCCGCGCTCCTGTCGCAGCCGACGGCGAGCGAATCACATTAGGGGGGGTCCATGAAACTTCCGTTTTTCAGGCTCTCATGTGCGGCTCTCGTCCTGTGCGGCGGCGTTCTGCCTGCCATGGCGCAGTCCTATCACGTCGCGAAGAGCATCACCCTGGGCGGGGAAGGGCGGTGGGATTACGTCGTCTTCGATGCCGTCGGCCATCGTCTGTTCATCGCGCGGGAAACGCGCGTCATGGTCGTCGACCCCGACAAGGGGGCGGTGCTGGCGGAGATTCCGGGTCTGGATGGGGCGCACGGCGTCGCGCTCGCCGAGGCGGAGGGCCACGGGTTCGCGACCTCGGGTCGCGACGGTACGGTGACCATGTTCGACCTCAAGACCCTCAAGGTGCTCGGGAAGATTACGGCGGCGCCGGACGCCGACGCCGTCCTGTACGACCCGGCCGCGAAGCGTGTCTTCACCTTCAATGGAGACTCGCAGAGCTCGACGGTGATCGACGCCGCCTCGGGCCAGAAGGTCGGCGCGATCGATCTCGGCGCGACACCGGAGTTCGCCGTCTCGGCCGGTGACGGCAAGCTGTACGTCAATCTCGAGGACAAGGGCGCGGTGGCGGAGATCGACGCGGCCGCCATGAAGATCGTCCGTCAGTGGCCGATCGCGCCGTGCGAGTCGCCGACCGGTCTCGCCATCGATCGCGTGCACCACCGGCTGTTCAGCGGTTGCCGGAACAAGCTGATGGCGATCTCCGACGTCCCCGCCGGCAAGCTGGTGACCACGTTGCCCATCGGCGAGGGCGTCGACGGCTGCGGTTTCGATCCCGGCACTCAGCTCGCCTTCGCGTCGAATGGCGATGGGACGCTGACGGTCGTGCACGAAGACACGCCCGCGCGTTTCCGCGTCGTGGCCAACGTCGCCACGCGTAAAGGCGCCCGCACCATGGCGCTCGACGAAAAGTCGCACCGCGTCTTCACCGTCACGGCGGAACTGGGGCCGCCGCCGGCGCCCACCCCGGACCATCCTCATCCCCGGCCCAGCATCGTCCCGGGGACCTTCGCGCTGCTCATCCTCGAGCCGTAGATTCCCGGAACGCGTTCGCGGAGGACCATGAGCGGACTCGGTGTCGCGATGGTGACTTGCGTCGTCGCGGCGTGCTCTTCGTCGATCGGGAACGCCGCTATGGCCCCGGCGTCGGCGCCAGTCCGCGCGCCTCTCGACTGCCGCCTGCACTGCGACTTCTACAAGACCAGGAAGAGCTCGACCCGGGTCGTGGTGACGCTCGCGGCGCGGGCGGATCAGTTCCAGGGCGAAGAGGACGACGCCCCCGCGCCCGACATGACGCTGTCCGTCACGCTGACCGACGCGAAGTCGGGCAAGCCGGCGGAAGGCTTCACGACGACGATGCGTCCGGCGGCCGCGGCGCCGGGGAGGCCCGACGCGCAACTGTTCTTCCAGGGAGAGCTCACCATCGAACCGGGGAAGTACGAGGCGGTCTTCAGCTTCCTCGACAGGCGGAGTCACCGCGGCGTCACGCGCACCGAGACGCTCGTGGCGCCCGACTTCGGACGGGGCCTGGCTCTCAGCTCCCTGGTCTTGGGTCGCAGGACAGGGGCGCCCGGTGGCGCGGCGCTCGTCCCGGACCCGGACGCGGTCTTCCGGGACGGTGAGACGATATCCGTCGCCTTCGAGGTCTACAACGCCGAGCACAAGGGAGGCGCGACCCCTGACCTCGATGTGCAATACGAGTTCCTGGCCGACGGCGACGACGGGCCGCGCCCGGCCGGGAGGCCGGTCGTCCTGCGCCGCCAGAGGATCGAGTCGTTCGAATACTCGTTGCCACTGCTGGGATGGCCCGAGACGTCCTGCCGCCTGCGTGTCCGGGTGACCGACAATCGCACGCGCGCGGTCGCGGAGCGCGAAGAGACGTTCAGGGTCGTGGCGCCCGAGCCTAGGGCGTCGCCGGCTTCGGGCCGAGGCTGATGCTCTGGAGGGAGATCTCGAGGGACACCGGCACGTTCGTCTTCGAGAGCGGGTTGGGACTCAACATCAAATCGCCCGAGAAAGGGCGTGTGCCGTGCGCCGGGAGGGGCGCATAAGCACCTTCA
>QHXY01000071.1:2228-4724 GCA_003223145.1 Acidobacteriota bacterium | reverse complement strand
TCGGCCTGGTGCAGACCGTGGATCGTGGCGATGCCGGGATGATTGAGCGACGCGAGCAGCTTGGCCTCGCGCTCGAAGCGCGCCAGCCGGTCGGGGTCCTCGGAGAAAAGATCCGGCAGGATCTTGATCGCCACCTCGCGGTCGAGCGTGGTGTCGAGCGCGCGCCACACCACACCCATCCCACCCTCGCCGATCTTCTCGACGAGGCGATAGTGGCCGAACACCTGGTTCGCAGCAAATTCCATCTGCGGGGGACTCAGCTCCTGCTCATCGAAGGAGGGAGTGTAGCAAATCGACCCGGGCTGGTGCGGAATGTCGGCGCCTCGCCCTCCGGGACGAGGTCATCCGTCCCTGAAGAACAGCGACCGCAGTTCTTCCTCGGGCACGAAGCGGCAGGCCTGACGGAAAATGGCCCGAAGGGTGCCGGAGGCAAGCTCGCGGTGCAGGGGCACGGTGAGGGTCTGACGCCGGCCGTCGGGTGTCGTGCGCCGCAGCTTCGCGTGGCTGCCGCGCACGGCCACGACTTCGAATCCCAGGCCGCCCAGTCCCTGGCAGATCTCCCGCGCGGAAAGTCTTCGCAGGCGATTCGCCATCAGCCGATTGGCGCCGTGACCTCGTAGGTGAGGGAGACCCTCGGCTCCGCCACGACCCCGATATTCGCGACATCCTCTCCCTCGAGGTGCAGGGTGATGGCTTCGCGCAGGTTGACGACCAGCTCATCGAGCGTGCGCCCCTGGGTCACCACAGCGAGCTCCAGGCACTCGGCGACATACCAGTCCCGGTCCCGGGTGACCACGGCGTGTACCGTGTCGCGCGGCGGGACCCTGACCCGCTGCCGGTGCGAGCCGGAGGGTTCGCGGACCAGCGGCAATCCGGCCACGCGGTTGGGTCGGAAGACACCGCTCGCCGCGCCCGCCGGTCGCCGGGCACGCCTCAGGGCGGGCAGAATCTCGTACAACCCACGGGCGACGCGCCGGAAATAGGCCCAGCGATGCGCGTGATGTTTCGGCGCATTCACGCAGCAGCGGCTGACGATGTGCGTGCGGACCGAGCTGGGATTGCGGTGGGGCAGCGCTCGGACGACCTCATCCGGCCGGAACGTCCAGCCGCCCCGCTCGCGGCACAGTCGCCGGGCGGTGTTCAGGACATCGTCGTGAATGGCCATTCGCTTGCGGTTCCTGCATGAATTTACCCTTGATATTCATGAATGTCAAGTGACAATACTCGCGAAGATGGCGGGATCAGGAAGCCGAGATCAGTGCGATGCCGAGGGAGACGATCACCACCCCGGCCCAGCGCGTGGGGGTCACCTGTTCGTGCAGCAGGAAGCGGGCGGCGAGCGTCGTGACGATGTCGCTCGCGGCGGTCAGAGGGAACACATAGCTCAGGTCGCGCCGCGACAGGGCGACGAGATAGGTGACGAAGGCCACGACTTGCAGCGCGCCGCCGAGCAGAACGAACGGCGATCGGATGGCGCGGCCGCCGACCTGGTCGAGGACCGCCAGGCGCAGGGAGGAGACCTCGCCGACCTGCTTCATGCCGCGCGTCAGCGCAATGTCTCCGGACGAGAAACAGAGGACGATGACGCCGACCAGCAGAAGCGTCGTCACGCGGCCGGGGACTTCGAAGCGTGCCTAGAATGCCCGGTCCGGCCGACGAGAAGCACGCCTGCCGACACCAGTGCGATACCCGCCCAGCGGACCGGGGAGATCCGCTCGCCAAGCACCAGATGACCCAACAGCGCGCTCACGACGAAGCAGGACGAGATCATCGGCAGGACGTAGCTGAGATCGGCCCACGAGAGCAGCGCGAGGAACAGCGCGAAGAAGACCAGGAGCAGAAGCCCGCCCGCGATCACCGGCGCGCTCGACAACGCGCTACAGACGACATCCCAGACGTCCGGCAGCGTCCAGGCCCCGGGCGGGCCGACCGACTTCATCCCGTAGCTGAGGCACAGATTGCCCGCACCGTTGGCGAGCACCGCGAGGGACAGGACGAAAAGAGTCTTAGGGTCTCGTTGCATCAGGTTGGGCAATGGAGTTGTCCATGTCGGCGGCGATCAACCACGGACCGCCGGCGCGGCGGCGGAGCGCCAGGATGAACTTTCCCGCCACGGGTCCGTCCTGTTTGTGCCCGAAGACCCCGATGATGTACCCGACGTCGCCGTCGGTGGCGTGACCGAGCGCCCGCAGCCAGAGTGGACCGCCGGCGTTGGCGTAAGCCTTGCGGATCGCCACCCGTCCCTTGGCGGGCGGGCTGCCGTCCGACAGGACGAAGCCGTCCTCGGCGAACAGATCGGCGAGCGCGGAAGCGTCCTTCGCCCGCCAGGCACGCTCATAGTCCCGGAGGATCCGGTCGAGCTCCGGAGGGAGGGACTCGTACGATCCGGGATTCGCCGGGGGGCTGCCGGGCGCGAGCCCCGTGATGGCCAGAACCACCGCGCACGTCGCAATGAACACCGTTCCGAGCGAGCGCCTCATGGAGCATTTCACCTCG
>QHXY01000071.1:0-2214 GCA_003223145.1 Acidobacteriota bacterium | reverse complement strand
CCTATTCATACAGGTATCAGTCGCGCGACGCGCGCTGGAGTGTCATGGCCGGCCACGAAGGCGAGAGACCCGCGAAGAGGTTCTACTCCGCCACGACCCGTAGCGGTGGGCCGGCGCGCGTCGGGACCGACTCGGCGCGCCGCCTGCTGTCGCCCGGGCAGACGATCGAGAGTCCGGAGACGCTGCTGTCGTACCGAGTCGAGCGGTTCCTCGGCGAGGGGGGCTTCGGCCAGGTCTATCTGGCCCGGCGCCTCGGGCACTCCTCGGTGGTCGCGGAGGCGGTCTGCATCAAGATCAGCGGGCGCATCGACGGATGGCTGCGCGAGGCGTACTTCGGCCAGCTGCTGGACGGACATCCGCGCGTACTGCCTGGCGCTCGAGTACGCGTGTCACGGTGACCTGAGGGCATTCCTGCACCGCGCGGAGGCTGGATGGCCCGAGAAGACGGTCCGGCGCGAGATCGCGGGCATTCTCGAGGTGCTGCGCAAACTGCACCGCGGCCAGCTGCTGCACCGCGACCTCACGCCGATGAACGTGTTCGTGTGCGACGGGCCGAGCCTCAAGCTGGGGGATTTCGGGATCGTGCGCCAGCAGAGCGACCGGGGCGGGGTCGCGGCGGGCACGATGAACGCGCTGACGGCCCCCAGCGACATCCTCGCGGGCGCGGTCCCGAAATGGCAGGCCCGCGACGACGTGTATCAGGTGGGGCAGCTCCTCGGGATGCTGGTGAGGGGCGACGCGAGCGCGCGCCTCCGGACCTTCGAGATCCGCCGTCTTGCGTGCGGGGACCATCTGAAGGAGATCATCCACCGCTGCCTGGGCGAGCGTCGCAAGCGGTACGAGAGCGCCGACGACCTGATCGAGGCGCTGCGCAATCCGCCGGCACCGCTCAAGGCGGGCGTGCTGCGGTCCCTCAAGGGAGTGCATCTCGCCTTCACCGGCATCCTGAGCAAGCGCCGCGACGAGGCCGCCAGGGCCGCACGCAGGGCCGGCGCCAGGGTTCACGGCGGGCCGTCGGCGCGGACGACCGTCGTCGTGCGCGGACGACCGAACCCGCTGCAGGCGGCCGGAAGGGACGCCGGCCTCAAGCTGATGGAGATCAAGCGGCTGCGCGCCAAGGGACACAAGATCACGCTGCTCGACGAGCGGCAATTCTGGCGCCTCGCCCGCAAACGATAGGATCAGGCGCCGCCCGTTCAGCACCCGCTGCAGACCGCAGGCGGCGGCAAGCGCCGGTGAGGGTTCCCGGCAGCGGTGCGGCACGTGTCATGCCTCCACCGGCGACGATGCCGGCGACCGGATACGCCGCTCATTGCGGTACCAGGACGCGATCTCCCCGGCGCCGAGGCGCCAGGTCAGGCCCAGCGGCGCGCGGCCGGTGCAGCGGGCGAGGCCGCCGTGCTCGCCACGCTGATGGTGAAAACGGCACAGACAGACGCGATTCCACTCCTCGTCGCCTCCGCCGCGCGAGCGATAGAGGACGTGGTGGACCTCGAGATTGCGGCGCGAGGAACACCCGGGCGCCACGCAGCGCCAGCCGTCGCGCACCAGGACCGGATCGTCGGGGACGTCGTCGGCGCGCTCGTCCGGGTCCCAGGTCGCCACGAAGTCCTCGATGAGCGCGAGGAGCCCGACCCACGCCGGGATCCGACGGCAGCGGATGGAAAACGTCCGAGCGGCCAGGAGCGCGGGGGTCGCCGCTGCCGCCGGGCGCGGAGAGGTATTGTCACCTGGCGAGGGAGTGCCATCCGGCGAGTGGTCGTCGACCGGCCAGTCGACGTCCCACGGGATCGGCTCGACCTGTTCAGTGAGTTGCCGCCGCGAGGTCTCGACGGCGGCGAGGAAACGGCCGGCCAGATCGTCGGGGAGTGTCAGACGAAGGAAAACATCCGGCTCCGGGATGAGGGCGGTGGCGGGACAGAACGCGGGCGAAGACGGCGCCGGAGGAGCACCCGGTGCGATCGGACGGACACCGAGCGCGATCAGGCCGAGCGCGGCGACCCGCCGGCGCGCGGTCCCCGGCGCCCGGCGGAGCGAGGCGTGCCAGTCGGCATCGGATAGGGGAGAGCGCGTATCGCCGGAGTCGAGGTCGCCATCGGAGCGGGCGGCGGCGTGGCGCCGATCCGGGGCGGTACCGATATCGGGCCGCAGACCGAAGGCTCTCGAGCGATCGAGGGCGCGCGCCTCGTCACGCAATCGCTTGATCGTGAGTTC
>QHXY01000070.1 GCA_003223145.1 Acidobacteriota bacterium | reverse complement strand
CCTGACCGCCGACCATCGCCACGATCTGCCGCGCATGGCCGCCGCGTGCGGGGAGCGGACGGGACTCGTGTACGTCTGCAATCCGAACAATCCCACCGGGACGATCGTGACGCGCGACGATCTGGGGCCGTTCCTCGGGCGTGTGCCGAAGACCGCGCTGGTCCTGGTCGACGAGGCGTATCACCACTTTGTCGAGGACGCCCGCTATGCCAGCGCCTTCGAGTGGGTCGGCAAGATCCCCAACCTGCTCGTCGTCCGCACCTTCTCGAAGATCTACGGCCTGGCCGGCATGCGGCTGGGGTACGGGGTCGGGACACTCGAGACCATCGAGGCGATGCGCCGGCACCGGATCTGGAGCAACACCAACGCGTCGGTGCTCGAGGCGGCGCTGGCCAGTCTCGAAGACGCCGGCCACGTGCCGCGCTATCGCCGGGCAATCAACGAGACGAGACGGTGGCTGTGCGCCGAGCTCGACAAGGACGGCCGCGCCCACATCCCGTCGGAGGCGAACTTCGTCATGATCGACGTCGGCTCGGATGTCGAGCCGGTGATCGGCGCCCTGCGCGAGCGCCATCTTCTGGTCGGCCGGAAGTTCCCCTCCCTGCCGACCTGGCTGCGCGTGTCGATCGGCACGCCGGAGGAGATGAAGACCTTCCTCGCCGGCCTGCGGGCCGTGCTCCCTCGCTTGGAGATACGCACCGCCTGAGGAGACGGGTCTTGCTGCACATCGTCTGGGAGTTCCGGGTCAGGGCCGACCGGCGGCGGGAGTTCGAGGAGCATTACGGCGGCGCGGGGACCTGGGCGGCCTTCTTCCGCAACGGGTCCGGATACCAGGAGACCCGCCTGCTGCGCGACCGGGAGGACCCCTCCCGCTACCTGACGATTGACGTCTGGACCGACCTCGAGGCGTACCGCGCGTTCTCTCAGAAGCACGCCGCGGAATATGGGGCGATCGATCGGCGCTGCAAGGAGCTCACTGAAGAGGAGCGCTGTCTCGGCTATTTCGAGGCGCTGTCAGACGCCTCGGCTCGCTGAGACGTTCGCCGGCATCAGCCGCCCAGCAGACCTCTTTGCCGCAGCATCTCGAGGTGCCCTCCGTACGTCAGCGCCATCGCGGCAAACGAGCCGAGCGTGACGAGGAGCGCCGCGCCGGCAAGCAGACGCAGCGTCATCTCCCCGGCGCGGCTCTTGGGCTCGCCCGGAGGTACGACGGCTCCCAACAGACCTCCCGCGATCAGACCGCCGAAGTGCGCCAGGTTATCGATGCCGGGCATGAACAGCATGACGGCGCCGTAGATCAGCCAGCGCATGAGATGCTCCGCCACCATCCGCCCGGCACCGCCGCCGCGGAATTTCCCGTAGACGATCCCGAATCCCATCAACCCGAACAGCGCCCCGGAGGCGCCGACGGCGGGCGCCGGGCTGAACAGGGCGCTGGTCAGGAACGCGCACACGCCGCAGACCGTGTAGACCAGGAACAATTTGCGCGCGCCGAACGATTCTTCGACCAGCGTCCCCAGGGTCGCGAGGGCGTAGCAGTTCATGAGCAGGTGCAGGAGCCCGCCATGCAGATAGTTGGCAGTGATGAGCCGCCAGGCTTCGCCGTGGAAGATCTCATGGGTCGACTTGTCCCCGAACAGATAGAGCGCCGCGCCCGGCGGTGACAGGAACCGCATCGGACCCGCGGAGGGACCGCCTGTCCCCCAGACCAGGAGGATCAACAGGCTCATGCCGACGTTGACGGTGATGAGCAGAGTGGTCACCGTCATCGATCCGGGGAAGGTCAACGTGACCAGCCGGCCAAACCCGCCGGACGGGACCCCGAACATGGAGGCGCCGCACGATGGGCAGGTGCGCTCGTTGCGGAGCACCAGGGTGCGGCATTCCCGGCACATGCGCGTGCGGGCGCGCACGCCGCGCTCGAGATTTTCCCAGCCGGCGACGCGGGTCTCGAGCGCCTGCTTCCAGGTCTGTTTTTTCCACTCCCAGCGCGCGCCGCGCATCCCGAGGGCATCGCCCAGGCGGAGCGCCGCCTCGAGCGCGGCGCGCAGGAGTCTCCCGAGGGTCTGTGCCAATCCTCTCCAGACGCGGAAGGGACCCGCCGGGCGCGGGTGGACCGGCTACTTCCAGGTCCAGCCGACCCCCGCCTTGAAATCGGGATCGTCGTTGGTGAGCCCGACCTTGCCTTCGATGAAGAACGAGGTGGCCGATTTGAGCTTGGTTTCGACGCCGCCCACTCCCATGATGCTCAGATTCGTCTCACTGTTCGCGTGATCGGGATCGGCGTAGATCAGGCCGGCTCCGCCGCCGACGAACGGCTTCCAGACCTGCACCTTGGAGAAGATGTAGTGCACCTCGCCCATGGCCTGAAGCGTGGTGACGTGGTCTCCGAAGCCGACCTCGACGTACGGCCGGAAGCGGACGTTGCGCGCGAACTCCCCCAGATCCCAGTGGAACCCGGCGTAGACCTGGTCGGGATTGTTGCTCAATCCGGCGCGTACTCCCCAGCCGCGGAAGGCGATGTGGGCGGTTCCCTGCGCCATCGCAGGGCTGGAGAGCGCGGCGAGGATCGGCAGGAGCAGGAGCGGGGCTGCGTAGCGTGATTTCATCGGACGCCAGACATATCTCGCAAAGGCTCCTGAGGCTATCATGGGCCCGACGGAGCGTCAAGAAATAGTCCCGGAAATACACCCAGAGGCGGCGCCGAATGTCATTGACCCCATAAATGGTAGCCCGCATATCTGTCGGCCATAATCCAGCGCTCAAGCGCCTCCCGGTCGGCCAATCTCTCCAACCAGCGGATGGCCAAGGCTTTCGGCGCGAACGACCCTCAGACACGTCGACTTGGGCGAGGTCATCGTCGAGGCGGCCCGCGGACAGCGAGGGAGCCGCGACTGTCCGGACCGGCTCCTAGGCGTACCGGCGCAACACGCCCCTGACGACGCCCTGGATCTGGAGAGATTCGGGACGGACGATGATCGGTTCCATGGACGGATTGGCGGGCTGCAGGCGGACGCGTCCCCGGTCGCGGCGGAACGTCTTGAGCGTGGCCTCGCGACCGTCGATCAAGGCGACAACCACCTCGCCCAGCTTCGGCGTGCGCCGGTCCTCCACGACGACGTAGTCGCCGTCCAGAATCTGCTCCTGCACCATGGAATCGCCCTTGACCTCGAGGACGTAGGTGCGGCCCTGCGCGACGAATTCGCGGGAGAGCGGCACGACGCGCTCGTCGGCGATCGCCTCGATCGGATGCCCGGCGGCGATGCGACCGAGGAGCGGCACGTCGACCGCTGAGCCCCGTCTCGCCTGCGGCAGGAGATCGATGATCTGCCGGCGCCCCTTCCTCTTGCGGCGCACCAGGCCTCTCTCTTCGAGGAGCTCGAGGTGCTTGTGCACGGTCGAGACGGAGGCCAGCCCGACGCGGTGCGCGATCTCCATCAGGGTCGGAGCGCGTCCATGACGGGCGACGTGGGACCGTATCGCCTCCAGGATCTCCCTTTGTCGGTGCGTCGGAAGCATGCCCGCTCTCCGTCAGGACCCGGCCGTCGAGCGGGCCCCGATGAACCAGTCGTCCTTGTCCTTGAACAGCACATTGAACGACGTCAGCGACCCGTAGACCCGGGTGATGTACTGCTGCAGCTCGATCTTGTCCTCCTCGCTGAGCTTGGGGTGGGCGTTGATCCGCTGCTCCAGCACGCGCAGCCGATCCCGCGCCATGGTGATCTTATGGAAGAACACCTCCAGCGGGATCGCCTTCTCCTGCGTCTCCGCCTTCCCCGGTTTGATGACCAGGGTGCCCCCTTCGTAACGCGCCGCCATGCGAACGTCGGACAGCCCGAGGAGCTCGTCCAGCGCGTCTTTCAGGGCCCACTTCACGGCTCCCCGGTCCAGCCCGGTCTGCGGGTCATCGCTCATGCGGCTCTCCTCCCAGCTGACGCGTTGCGTTCACTGCGGTGCCAGGCGCTCGAGCGGTAGACGGTCGACGATCGCCAGGAGCGACTCGCCACGGGCGATCGCGCTGGCGGCCCGGGCGGTCCTTTCCGAGGCCGGGTTGAACGCGATGGAGAAGCCCGAGTGCTCGAACATCGAGATGTCCCCGTCGCTGTCACCGACGGTGATGACCTCCCGGTAGTCGACGCCGAACTGCCCGCAGAACAGGTCCACCGCCTCCCCCTTCCGCCCGTGCTCGACGTTCACCTTGACCTCGCCCGTCAGGATTCCGTGCCGGGCCACCAGGCGGTTGGCGATGGCATACGCCAGATCCAGATCGTGGTTCACGCGCTCGATCAGGATCGTCAGCCCCGTGGAGATGACACCGACCAGGAGGTTCTCCTGCCGGAGCAGCTCCGCGCACTCGCGCACGCCCGGACGATAGGGGATCGCGTCCGTGATCGCCCGGAGCCGGGACTCGGGCATCCCCTTCCAGTGGGCCGCGTCGCGGGCGCAGAACTCCTCGTAGCTGATGGCGCCGCCCTCGAACGCCTTCTGGTGCCGGGCGGCATCGCCCACCCACAGGCCCAGGACCTCGTGGATGTGCTGCCAGACGCTGACCACGGGCGTGAGCGTGCCGTCGAGGTCGAACAGGACTGCGCGGTAGGTCGTCTTCACAGTTCCTGGTACGCCGCGGCCTTGGCGGGCTCCTTGAAGGCCCCCGCCTTGTAGGCCTCCGAGAACGCCGCCACCACTCGTCGATCGTAGGCGCGCTCGCTGAGCTCGAACAGCCGCGCGATCGCCTTCTCGAACGGCATGGCCTTCTGGTACGGCCGGTTCGTGGTCATGGCGTCGAAGGCATCGGCCACCGCCACGATGCGCGCCGGCAGCGGGATCTGATCGGCCTTCAGCCCCATCGGGTAGCCGCTTCCGTCCCAGCGCTCGTGGTGGAAACGGATCCCCGGGATGATGTCCTTCATCGCCCGGATCTTCGACAGCATCTGGTACCCCTTGTTCGGATGCTGCTTCATCACAGTGTACTCCTCGTCGGTCAGGGCCGCCGGCTTGCGGAGGATTTTGTCTTCGATGCCGATCTTGCCGATGTCGTGGAACAGCGACGAGATGTGCACCTCGTAGATCTCCTTCTTGGAGAGACCCATCTGCTTGGCGAGCAGAACGGCGTACTGGTTGACGCGCTCGGAGTGCCCGCGCGTGTACGGGTCCTTCTCGTCGATGGCCTCGGCCAGCGCCTTGACCGTGCCCATGAACAGCTCGCTGTTCAGGGAGACGGCGGCGCTCAGTCTCTGGATGTAGTTCTGCAGCTGGTCGGCCATGGCGTTGAAGGTGTCGGCCAGGGCCCCGAGCTCGTTGCGGCTCTTCACGCGGACTCGCTGGTCGAGCTGGCCCTTGGCGAACGCCTCGGTGCCCGCCGCCAGCGCCTTGATCGGCCGGGTGACGTTGGCGGCCAGCGCGTACGCCAGGACGAGCGCCAGGGCCACCGCCAGACCGGCCCAGAACAGAGTCGTCTGGATCATCTGGTTGACCGTGGCGTAGGCCTGCTTCTTCTCGAGCTGGACGAAGATCTTCCAGCCCTGCGCGGTGGTGTCGCACGAGGCGATGTACGGCACCGGCTTGCCGTCCACCGTCAGAAGGTACTCGGAGGTCAGAGCCGAGTGGCCTCCGGCCCGCAGGCAGTCCCGTACCACGCCGAACGTCTTGAGGTCCCCGCGCCCCAGAATGCCGTCTTCGTCCTGCGACGCGAACAGACGGCCCTGGCTGTCGAGCGCGTAGATGATATAGCTGGTCCGCCGGCCGCCCACCACCGGATCCCAGTAGGAGGCGAAATCGACCACCCCGGTGAGCGCGCCGGAGGACGCTCCGGCGGCCCCGACCGGCACCGTCACCACCAGCACCGAGTGCTGCCCCTGGTCTGTTTGCAGCGGGATCGGATCGCTCACGTCCTGCCCCCCCTGCATCGCCACGCCCACCCCTTCGCGGATCACGGCTTCGACCGCGGAGCGCGGGAACCCCGGCTGGCGGGCCTCGATCGATTCGCCCTGGCGCGGCGTGTAGCGCACCAGGAGCAGGTCCGACCCGAGCAGCCGCTCCATCAGGGCCCGATCGGGAACGGCTCGGCCCCCACCTGGCGATCCCTTCGGCAGCGCGGCGACGGCCTCTCCCAGCCGGGCCATTTGCGTCTTGATTCCCTCGATCGCCGCGTTGAGCTGACGCGCCACCGCCGTCGCTACCTGGAGCTGGACTTCCTGCTGGGAGGTGACCAGCGCCTCGCGGCTGTAGCTGATGAGCTTGTAGGCGGAGACGCCCAGCGGCAGAAGACCCATGACGGCGAGGACCAGGAGGAACCAGTAGACGATCTTGCGAGTGGGGCGCCGGGCGGCGTCGCTCAGTTTCTGGCTGGTGTTGGGCGTCATC
The DNA here is from genome assembly GCA_003223145.1 of Acidobacteriota bacterium. Lineage (GTDB taxonomy): Bacteria > Acidobacteriota > Polarisedimenticolia > Gp22-AA2 > Gp22-AA2 > Gp22-AA3. The sequence continues at coordinate 25,718 of QHXY01000070.1, read as the reverse complement.
GTGGAGCCGGAGTCACCTGCCTCGTGGACGGTGGCCGGGCGCGCGGAAGGACAAAGAGCGCAGTGATTATAGGGACCGCCGGAGCGGAGAGTCAACCCGGGAAGGGCCGAAGCAGCCTTTGCGTTCGCGGAACCGCGGCCGACCTGCCTTCAACGGTCGCGCGGCACCGCCATCATCCGCTCGAGGGCGCGCCGCGCCAGGGCGGCGTCCTCCGCATCGACGGTGATTTCAAAAACGTTCTCCAGGAGGGCGCGCCGGACTGTGTCCAGAGTGATCATTTTCATGTAGGGACAGTGCAGCCGGCAGCCGATGCAGCCGTCCGCCGGGATGAACTCACGGTCCGGGAAGCGCTTCTTGAGCTGGTGGATGAGGGCCCATTCGGTGGCGACGATGAAAGTGCGCGCCTCAGGGTGGCGCTGCACCGCCTGCACCATCCCGGAGGTGGAGCAGACCTCGTCGGCCATTTGAAGGACGTCTTCGCGACACTCCGGGTGCGCGATGACGACGGCGCCCGGGTGCCCCGACTTCACCCTCTCGACGCTGGCGTCGCGCAGGACGTCATGCGTCGGGCAGGCCCCGTCATAGATGACGATGTCCTTCTCCGGCACCTGGCGCGCGACCCAGCGACCCAGATTGCGGTCCGGCGTGAACAAGATCCTGTCCGTCGGGAGGCTGCGGATGACCGAGACGGCGTTCGCCGATGTGCAGCAGATGTCCGACAGCGCCTTCACCTCGGCACTGCTGTTGATGTAAGTGACCACGAGATACCCGGGGTAGCGCTCCTTCCACTTGAGCAGCGACTCGGGCGTGATCGAGTCGGCCAGGGCGCAGCCGGCCGACAGGTTCGGAAGGAGGACGGTCTTCCCGGGGTTGAGGATCTTGGCCGATTCGGCCATGAAGTGGACGCCGCAGAAGACGATGACGTCCGCGCCGGTTTTTTGCGCCTCGAGAGAAAGCCCCAGGGAATCGCCCACGAAGTCGGCCGCCTCCTGAACTTCCGGCAGCTGGTAGTTGTGCGCCAGCAAAACGGCATTCCGGGCCGTCGCCAGAGCCCGGATCTGTCCGATTCGACGGGTCGCCTCCCTCGGGTCGGCCACCCGCCAGAGCTCCGGGACCGATGCTGCCGCGATCGTGACGATCTCCCCGACGCTCCCGACGCCGCTCATGTCACTCTCCCCGGTCGGCGCCCCGGTCGAACACGCGCGCCCCGCGATCGGGCCTGATGGCGCGGGTCCCTGCCGGGAACACCCTCCAGAACTCCTTCTTGATCAGGCTGGTGATCGTCGCGCTTTTCGAGAAGCCGTGGTAGCGCGCGACCGTCTCCAGCATGTCCAGCTCCTGGTCCGTCGCGGTGAACGTGCGGATTTTCTTGTACACGGGCATGCGTTACTCCTGCGTCAGGATCTTCTTATATAACTTATGTATATTTTACGAATAACATCATAAGTCACAGGCCGTCCGCTGTCAAGTCGCTCGGGTCTGTTGGCGTTTTTCCGGTGGGACGGAGCTTTCAGGTCCCGGTGGGGAGTTGGACGCGGGGCTCGGCGTCGTCATGGGATGCCTGGCCTTCGCCTTCGTCCGTCGCCCGCGGGACGGGTGGCGCGGCCGGCGCCGAGGCCGCCAGTTCGCCGGCGCCGGCCGTCGACTGCAGGACCCGGACGAAGGCCTCGACGCAGTCGGGACAGAACTGCCGCCCCGACATCTTCTGCATCTCCTGGATGGCGAACTCCAGTGGCAGGCCGACGCGATAGGGACGCGTCGAGGTCATGGCGTCGAAGGCGTCGGCCAGGCAGACGATGCGCGCCGACAGGGGGATGTCGGTCCCCTTGAGGCGCCCGGGGTAGCCGGTGCCGTCGAACATCTCGTGATGGTGCTTGATGCCCTCCACGTGCTTGGAGAAGGTCGCGACCGGCGCCAGGATCTGGGCGCCGACGACGGGGTGGGTCTTGATCGCCTCGCGCTCCTCCGGCGTCAGGTTCGCCGGCTTGTTCAGGATCTTGTCCAGCATGCCGATCTTGCCGATGTCGTGGAACAGCGACGAGATGTGCACCTCGTAGATCTCCTTCTTGGAGAGACCCATCTGCTTGGCGAGCAGAACGGCGTACTGGTTGACGCGCTCGGAGTGCCCGCGCGTGTACGGGTCCTTCTCGTCGATGGCCTCGGCCAGCGCCTTGACCGTGCCCATGAACAGCTCGCTGTTCAGGGAGACGGCGGCGCTCAGTCTCTGGATGTAGTTCTGCAGCTGGTCGGCCATGGCGTTGAAGGTGTCGGCCAGGGCCCCGAGCTCGTTGCGGCTCTTCACGCGGACTCGCTGGTCGAGCTGGCCCTTGGCGAACGCCTCGGTGCCCGCCGCCAGCGCCTTGATCGGCCGGGTGACGTTGGCGGCCAGCGCGTACGCCAGGACGAGCGCCAGGACCACCGCCAGACCGGCCCAGAACAGAGTCGTCTGGATCATCTGGTTGACCGTGGCGTAGGCCTGCTTCTTCTCGAGCTGGACGAAGATCTTCCAGCCCTGCGCGGTGGTGTCGCACGAGGCGATGTACGGCACCGGCTTGCCGTCCACCGTCAGAAGGTACTCGGAGGTCAGAGCCGAGTGGCCTCCGGCCCGCAGGCAGTCCCGTACCACGCCGAACGTCTTGAGGTCCCCGCGCCCCAGAATGCCGTCTTCGTCCTGCGACGCGAACAGACGGCCCTGGCTGTCGAGCGCGTAAATGATATAGCTGGTCCGCCGGCCGCCCACGACCGGATCCCAGTAGGAGGCGAAATCGACCACCCCGGTGAGCGCGCCGGAGGACGCTCCGGCGGCCCCGACCGGCACCGTCACCACCAGCACCGAGTGCTGCCCCTGGTCTGTTTGCAGCGGGATCGGATCGCTCACGTCCTGCCCCCCCTGCATCGCCACGCCCACCCCTTCGCGGATCACGGCTTCGACCGCGGAGCGCGGGAACCCCGGCTGGCGGGCCTCGATCGATTCGCCCTGGCGCGGCGTGTAGCGCACCAGGAGCAGGTCCGACCCGAGCAGCCGCTCCATCAGGGCCCGATCGGGAACGGCTCGGCCCCCACCTGGCGATCCCTTCGGCAGCGCGGCGACGGCCTCTCCCAGCCGGGCCATTTGCGTCTTGATTCCCTCGATCGCCGCGTTGAGCTGACGCGCCACCGCCGTCGCTACCTGGAGCTGGACTTCCTGCTGGGAGGTGACCAGCGCCTCGCGGCTGTAGCTGATGAGCTTGTAGGCGGAGACGCCCAGCGGCAGAAGACCCATGACGGCGAGGACCAGGAGGAACCAGTAGACGATCTTGCGAGTGGGGCGCCGGGCGGCGTCGCTCAGTTTCTGGCTGGTGTTGGGCGTCATCGTGGAGCCGGAGTCACCTGCCTCGTGGACGGTGGCCGGGCGCGCGGAAGGACAAAGAGCGCAGTGATTATAGGGACCGCCGGAGCGGAGAGTCAACCCGGGAAGGGCCGAAGCAGCCTTTGCGTTCGCGGAACCGCGGCCGACCTGCCTTCAACGGTCGCGCGGCACCGCCATCATCCGCTCGAGGGCGCGCCGCGCCAGGGCGGCGTCCTCCGCATCGACGGTGATTTCAAAAACGTTCTCCAGGAGGGCGCGCCGGACTGTGTCCAGAGTGATCATTTTCATGTAGGGACAGTGCAGCCGGCAGCCGATGCAGCCGTCCGCCGGGATGAACTCACGGTCCGGGAAGCGCTTCTTGAGCTGGTGGATGAGGGCCCATTCGGTGGCGACGATGAAAGTGCGCGCCTCAGGGTGGCGCTGCACCGCCTGCACCATCCCGGAGGTGGAGCAGACCTCGTCGGCCATTTGAAGGACGTCTTCGCGACACTCCGGGTGCGCGATGACGACGGCGCCCGGGTGCCCCGACTTCACCCTCTCGACGCTGGCGTCGCGCAGGACGTCATGCGTCGGGCAGGCCCCGTCATAGATGACGATGTCCTTCTCCGGCACCTGGCGCGCGACCCAGCGACCCAGATTGCGGTCCGGCGTGAACAAGATCCTGTCCGTCGGGAGGCTGCGGATGACCGAGACGGCGTTCGCCGATGTGCAGCAGATGTCCGACAGCGCCTTCACCTCGGCACTGCTGTTGATGTAAGTGACCACGAGATACCCGGGGTAGCGCTCCTTCCACTTGAGCAGCGACTCGGGCGTGATCGAGTCGGCCAGGGCGCAGCCGGCCGACAGGTTCGGAAGGAGGACGGTCTTCCCGGGGTTGAGGATCTTGGCCGATTCGGCCATGAAGTGGACGCCGCAGAAGACGATGACGTCCGCGCCGGTTTTTTGCGCCTCGAGAGAAAGCCCTAGGGAATCGCCCACGAAGTCGGCCGCCTCCTGAACTTCCGGCAGCTGGTAGTTGTGCGCCAGCAAAACGGCATTCCGGGCCGTCGCCAGAGCCCGGATCTGTCCGATTCGACGGGTCGCCTCCCTCGGGTCGGCCACCCGCCAGAGCTCCGGGACCGATGCTGCCGCGATCGTGACGATCTCCCCGACGCTCCCGACGCCGCTCATGTCACTCTCCCCGGTCGGCGCCCCGGTCGAACACGCGCGCCCCGCGATCGGGCCTGATGGCGCGGGTCCCTGCCGGGAACACCCTCCAGAACTCCTTCTTGATCAGGCTGGTGATCGTCGCGCTTTTCGAGAAGCCGTGGTAGCGCGCGACCGTCTCCAGCATGTCCAGCTCCTGGTCCGTCGCGGTGAACGTGCGGATTTTCTTGTACACGGGCATGCGTTACTCCTGCGTCAGGATCTTCTTATATAACTTATGTATATTTTACGAATAACATCATAAGTCACAGGCCGTCCGCTGTCAAGTCGCTCGGGTCTGTTGGCGTTTTTCCGGTGGGACGGAGCTTTCAGGTCCCGGTGGGGAGTTGGACGCGGGGCTCGGCGTCGTCATGGGATGCCTGGCCTTCGCCTTCGTCCGTCGCCCGCGGGACGGGTGGCGCGGCCGGCGCCGAGGCCGCCAGTTCGCCGGCGCCGGCCGTCGACTGCAGGACCCGGACGAAGGCCTCGACGCAGTCGGGACAGAACTGCCGCCCCGACATCTTCTGCATCTCCTGGATGGCGAACTCCAGTGGCAGGCCGACGCGATAGGGACGCGTCGAGGTCATGGCGTCGAAGGCGTCGGCCAGGCAGACGATGCGCGCCGACAGGGGGATGTCGGTCCCCTTGAGGCGCCCGGGGTAGCCGGTGCCGTCGAACATCTCGTGATGGTGCTTGATGCCCTCCACGTGCTTGGAGAAGGTCGCGACCGGCGCCAGGATCTGGGCGCCGACGACGGGGTGGGTCTTGATCGCCTCGCGCTCCTCCGGCGTCAGGTTCGCCGGCTTGTTCAGGATCTTGTCCAGCATGCCGATCTTTCCGATGTCGTGCAGCAGCGCGACCTGCCCGACGATATCCACCTCCCCCTGGGGCATTCCCAGGGAGCGCGCGATCAGGCGCGCGAACTTGGCGACGCGCTGCGAGTGGCCCGCCGTGTAGCGGTCCTTCGCCTCCAGGGCGATGGCCAGCGATTCGACCGTCTGGATGTACGAGCCCTCCAGGTCGTGGCGCGCCTGCTCGAGATTGCCCAGCGCCGACGTCAGCTGCTGGTTGCGCACCTGCAGGTCGGATAGCAGCTTCTCGTTCAGGAGCTTCATCTCCCGCTGGCGCAGGAGGGCGGTGATGGTGAACTTGACGTCCTCCGGGTCCCACGGCGTGGGGATGTACTTGTCGAGACCGGCGTTGTTGATGGCGTAGATCGCCTCGTCCAGGCTGGGTTTGCCGGAGAGCAGGATCTTGCCGACCCCGGCGAACTGGGCGTTGACGATCTCCAGGAAGCGGCCGCCCGGTATGCCGGGCATACCCTGCATGGCGATCACCAGCTCGATCGTCCTGTGCTGCTCGCGCAGGGAGTACAGGATGCCGAGGCCCTCCTCGGCCGATCGCGCGACCAGGACCTCCATGCCGGGCGGGCAGATGGCGGCGATGCGCTCCTTGAGCTGCAGGCGCGAGGCCTCGTCGTGATCCACCAGAAGCATCGCCGGGCGGCTCACGTGGATCTCCCGAAGGAGCCCGCGAGGCGGACGGCTGCGCCCCGAGCTGCAAGAGATTCAGGCATCATTCCAGGTGAATATGGGTCGACCCGAGGCCGGGAACAAGAGCCGCGCCCCGTTTGCGAAATCGTGCCTGGCGGCGCACGCCACGGGGTGGTTTCACGCCCTGGGCGCCGCGTCGAAGCGTTGACGCTCTTCGGAACGCTGGTCTATACTCCGCCCGCATGTACCATCTTTACGGGGCCCTTGTGATTCTCGCCTGGGCCGCCGTCCTTCCTTACCAAATGGTCATGGCGTTGCTGAAACGGACGGCCTCGCTGTCCTTTCGTGAGAGACTCGGTTCCCTGCCCGCGGGCAGCCCTTCCGGCGGCTTCTGGATCCATGCCGTGTCGGTGGGCGAGGTGCGCCTGGCCCTGTCGTTGCTGCCGCTCCTGCGGGAGCGCTTCGCCGGCGCCCCGGTGCACTTCACGACGGGTACGGCGACCGGCCGCGCTCTGGCCGCCGCTGGCGGCGGCGCGCCGCCCGAGTCGATCTCGGCCCTGCCGTTCGATCTGCCGTTCACGATGGGTCGGCTTCTCGATCGCCTGCGGCCACGCGCCCTGCTGATTGTCGAAACGGAGATCTGGCCGAACCTCTTGAGGTCGTGCACCCGCCGCGGCGTGCCGGTCTTCGTGGTGAACGGGCGGATCTCCGCTCGCACGTACCCGCGCTACCGCGCCCTGGGCTCCTTCCTGCGCCGAACGCTCCAGGGAGTGCGCCTGTTCGGCATGCAGTCGGGCGAGGACGCGGATCGGATCAAGAGCCTCGGTGCCCCCGCCGACAAGGTGCGGGTCACGGGCAACGTCAAATTCGATCTGCCTCCGCCCCGCGCCGATCGCGATGGCCTGCGCCGCAAGCTGGGCCTCCCGGACTCCGCGACGCTGTTCGTCGCCGGCAGCACCGCCGCCGGCGAGGAACAGCCGGTCCTGCACGCGTTCCGCGCCGTGCGCGAGGCCGACACTTCGGCCCGGCTCGTCCTGGCGCCCCGTCACCCGGAGAACTTCGCCCCCGGAGAGAACGCGGCCCGCGCCGCCGGGCACCGGGTGGCGCTGTGGAGCCGAGTCGCGTCGACGAGCGGGCGGGCGGCGGCGCCCTGGGACGTCCTGGTGCTCGACGTCCTCGGCGTGCTGCCGGAGGTGTACGCCGCCTCCGATCTCGTCTTCGTGGGCGGCAGCCTGGTGCCGCGCGGCGGCCACAACGTGCTCGAGCCGGCCGCCCTCGGAAAGCCGGTCCTGTTCGGTCCCCACATGGACAATTTCCGGGCCGCGGCCGCGGCCTTGACCAGCGCCGGCGCCGGCTTCGTGGCGGGCGATGGTCAGGCTCTCGGAGATCTGGCGGTGCGCCTCCTGGCCGACCGGGCCGGCTACCGGGTCGCCTCGGCCATGGCGCTGCGGGTCGTCGAGACGAACCGCGGCGCGCTCGAGAGGACCCTGGCGATGCTCGAAGAAGACCTGGCGCCCGCCGGGATGCCGGGTCGCAAGGCCGCGCGCACGTGATCGGTCAGGAGATCTTCGACACCCCCGCCGCCGGGCCGTTCCTGGCGCTTCCCGCGATCGCCTACCGCGCCGTGGTTGGTCTGCGCAACGCCCTGTACGACTCGGGCCGCCTGCGCGCGCACCGCCTGCCGTGCCGTGTGATCAGCATCGGCAACCTGACGCTCGGGGGTACCGGCAAGTCGCCGCTGACCTCCTGGGTGGCCTCGTTGCTGCGCGAGTCGGGCTATCGTGTCGGCGTGGTGAGCCGCGGTTACGGCAGGACGGGCACGCGCTCCGTCCTTCTGGTATCGGACGGGAAGACGATCCTCGCGGAACCGCGCCACGCAGGAGACGAGCCGTACCTGATCGCGCGCGACAACCCGGCCGTGCCCGTGGCCGTCGGCGCCGACCGGGTGGAGGCGGCGCGGCTCCTCCTGCGGGCCGCCGACCCGGAGGTGATCCTCCTTGACGACGGTTTCCAGCACCGCCGGGTCGCGCGCGACATCGACCTCCTGCTCGTGGACGGGCGCGACCCATGGGGCAATGGTAGAATGCTGCCGCGCGGCCCGCTCCGCGAGCCGATCGACTCGATGGCGCGCGCCGATGCCTGCATCCTGACGAGATCGGACGGACAGTGCCCCGCGAGCGCGCTCGCGGCCTTGGAGCGCTACAACCCGGGCGCCGCGCTGTTTCATTGCCGCCTGGTGCCGCGCGCGTTCGTAGGGCCGGACGGCGAATCAATCGGTCCCGCTTCGCTGAAGGGATTCGCGGCCTATGCCTTCTCGGGCATCGCCCGCCCGGAGCGCTTCGAAGACGATCTGCGGTCCCTCGGTATCCGCCTGGCGGGCTCGCGACGATTCTCCGACCATCACCGCTACCGCGGCGGCGATCTGGAGCAGGTGGCGCGCGAGGCCCGCCTGCGCGGCGCGGATGTCCTGGTGACGACGGAGAAGGACCTGGTGCGGATTGTCGAGACACCCGAGAGCTCTCCGCCCCTGTACGCCCTGGCGATCCAGGTGAGCTTTTCAGGGGGCCCGGGTCTGCAGCCGTGGCTGCTCGGCCGGATGGCGTCGCTGCGCCCGGCCGGAGGGCGGTGAAATGCGGCGTTCCCGCCGCCGCAGCCGGTTCCCGCTGTTGCGCCGGATCCGCCACCTGGAGCGGCTGCGGGCTCCCAGGCGCTATCTCGCCTACCTCGCCTGCCGCGCCGCGCTGTCCGGCTTGTCGCTCCTGCCCCGGCCAATTGGCCGGGGGGCCGGCCGTGCCTGCGGGCTGTTGTTCTACATCCTGTCGGCCCGGCACCGACGCATCGCCCTCGACAACCTGCGGCTGGCCTTCGGGGACGGTCTTCCCCGAGGTGAGCGCGCCCGCCTGGCGCGCGCCTCGTTCGCGCACGCCGGGATGATCATGGCAGACGCGGCCTATTTCGCCCGCTCGGCCCGGCAGCCGATCGAGCGCGTCGCGGTCTACGAAGGGAAGGAGCACCTGCTGCAGGCCGCGGCCGGGCGCCGGGGCGTGCTGGTGTTCTCCGGCCATTTCGGACACTGGGAGCTGGTGGCGCTCCTCCAGGCCCGCATCGGTGTGCCGTTCTCGATGGTCGTGCGCCCGCTCGAGAACGGGCGTCTGGATGCGTACCTCGGCCGCCTGCGGCGCGTCACCGGGAACGAGCTGATCTCCAAGTACCACGCCGCGCGCGGCGTGCTCAAGGCGCTTCACGCCGGGCGGGCGGTGGCGCTTCTGATCGACCAGAACGTCCGCGGCGACGGCGGGCTGTTCGTCGACTTCTTCGGCGTTCCCGCCTCCACCACGCCGGCGCTTGCCACCTTCGCTCTGAAGAGCGGCGCGCCGATCGTGCCGGTGTTCTCCTCGCTCCTGGCGGACGGCCGGATCCTGATCCGCTACGGACCACCCGTGCACGTATCGAGGCGCGGCGTCCTCTCCGACGACATCCGCGCCGTCACGCAGGCATGCACGCACATCCTGGAGGAGGAGATCCGGCGGCGCCCCGAGTGCTGGCTGTGGATGCACAACCGCTGGCGCACCCGCCCGGCGACCGCCCCGGTGCACCGGTCGGCGGAGCGCGACGGTGCCGCCGCGGAGGCGGGGTCGTTCTCATGAGGCGCGGGGCGATTTTCATGGACCGCGACGGCACCATCAGCGAGGAGGTGGGGTACGTCAACCACCTGTCCCGCTGGCGGCTCCTGCCGCGCAGCCTCGAGGCGATCCGGCTGGTCAACCAAGCCGGTCTCCTGACCATCGTCGCGACCAACCAGTCAGGCGTGGCGCGCGGCTATTTCAGCCAGGACCTGGTTGAGGCGGTGCACGGCAAGCTGCGGAATTTGGCCGAGGAATCCGGCGCCCGGCTGGACGCCATCTACTACTGCCCGCATCATCCGAGCGAAGGGGCGGCCCCGTGGCGGTCGGCCTGCGATTGCCGCAAGCCGAAGCCGGGGATGATTCTGCGGGCCGCGCGCGAGCACGCCATCGACCTCCCCGCCTCGTTCGTGATCGGCGACAGCGTGGTGGACATCGAGGCGGGCGCCGCCGCGGGCGTCCCGGGAGTGCTCGTCCTCACTGGCTACGGCCGCGGCCTGGTGGAGCACCAGAAGGACCGCTTCCGCACTCCCCCGGTGCACACGGCGGAGGACCTGCTGGAGGCGGTGCGCTGGATCCTGAACAGGAGGGCGGCATGACGGCGCCGGACGGCACGCGCGATTCTCTTCTGCGGGCGATTGATCGGATGGCGGGGGTGAGCGTCCTGGTGGTCGCCGACCTGGTGCTCGACGAGTTCGAGTACGGGGAGATCGACCGAATCTCCCGGGAGGCGCCCGTCCTGATCCTTAGCCATCGCCGTACCGATCGGCTGCCGGGCGGCGGGGCCAACGCCGCGCACAACATCGCGGCGCTCGACGGCCGCCCGATCGTGGTGGGCCGCATCGGCCGCGACGAGGCGGGTGAACATCTGGTGAGACTCCTGCGGGACCGCGGCGCCGATACCAGCCGCGTCTGGGTCGATGCCGGCTACCGCACGCCGGTCAAGCGGCGCGTCCTCGCCGGCAGCCAGCACTCGGTGCAGCAGCAGATCGTCCGCGTGGATCGCGGCGGCGGGCCGCCCGCCGGCACCGACGGATCGCCGCTCCTGGAGAGCGTGCGCGACGCGGCGCGCGAGGCGCGCGGGGCGCTGATCTCCGATTACTCCCTTGGCCTGCTGCACGCCGGGACGATCGCCCCGGTCGCCGACGCGGTGCGTGCAGCCGATCGACCCTTGTTCGTCGACTCGCGCGCCCAGCTGCGCCTGTTCCGCGGGCTGGCCGCCGCGACGCCGAACCTGCAGGAGGCCGAGGCGGCCCTCGGCGAACGGGTCGGCGAGGATCTGACCCGCCTGGGGCGGGCCGGGGACCTCCTGCGCGAGGCGATCGACGCGGAGGCGATCGTCGTCACGCGCGGCAGTCTGGGGATGTCGGTGTTCTCGCGAGGCTCCCAGCCGGCGCACCTGGAGGTCTATGGAACAGATGAGGTGGCGGACGTCACCGGGGCCGGCGATACGGTGATCGCCGCCCTCGCCCTCGCGATGCTCTCGGGCTGCACCCCCATCGAGGCCGCCCGGCTGGCCAATTACGCGGGCGGGATCGTGGTCATGAAGCGGGGCACGGCGACCGTCAGCCGCGAGGAGCTGCGGCGGGCCGTGCGGTTCGACCCGGTCCTCGACGCGTCTGCCCGGCAAGCGTGAGGCCCTGGCGCCCCAGCGGCGGACGCGTCGTAGACTCTCCCCGCCTGCTGCGTGATATCGTCCGGCTGCGTCGCCGGCGGCCCCGGCCCCGCGTCGTCCTGACCAACGGTCTGTTCGATCTCCTGCACGTCGGTCACGTGCGCTATCTTCGGGCCGCGAGCCGACTGGGCGAGGTTCTGGTCGTCGCCGTGAACGACGATCGCTCGGCCGCCGCACTGCGCGGCCCGGGGAGACCGATCGCGCGGGCTCGGGACCGGGCCCGCCTCGTCGCGGCCCTGGAGGGCGTGGATTACGTCGTCCTGTTCGGGTCGCGCACGGTCGCCGCGCTTCTACGGCAGCTGCGGCCGGACGTGCAGTGCAAGGGGACCGATTACACGGAGGAGAGCGTTCCGGAGCGGCAGGTCGTCCTGTCGTATGGTGGCCGGGTCCGGATCGCCGGCGATCCCAAGCGGCACGCCTCCACCGACCTGATTGAGAGGATCCGGCGGCGTTCCGGGGCCGGCGGGTGAGGCATCCTTCGGGCTACTTCTTGTCCTCGTCCGGCTCCCCGGCGACTTCCCCTCCGCCGGCGGCGGCCGTCTCGGCGGCTTCCTTCTCGCGGGCCTTTTCCTTGCGCTCCCGGCGGGCCTTCTTGTCCTCTTTATGCTTCTTGAACACCGGCTCGGAGCCCACCAGCTCGACAATCGCCATGTCGGCACCGTCGCCCGGACGCGGGCCGAGCTTCAGGGCGCGCGTGTAGCCGCCCGGGCGCGAGGCGAAGCGTGGTCCCAGGGTGTCGAACAGCTTCTTCACGACGACCCGGTCGCCGATCTGTCGCACAACCTGCCGCCGCGCGTGCAGGTCGTCGCGCCGCGCCAGGGTGATCAGCTTCTCGGCGAAAGGCCGCAGCTCACGGGCCTTGGGCAGCGTCGTCGTCAGACGCTCGTGCCGGAACAGATCGGTGGCCAGATTGCGGAGCAGCGCGCGGCGGTGCTCCTTGGTGCGCCCGAGTTTTCGGTAGCCGACGTTGTGTCGCATCGAAGCCCTACTCCTCCTTCGGCTTCAGGAGGTGGTCGATCTTCATCCCCAGCGACAGGCCCATCTCGGCCAGGAGCTCCTTGATCTCGTTCAGGGACTTGCGGCCGAAATTCTTCGTCTTGAGCATCTCGGCCTCGGTGCGCTGAACGAGGTCCGCGATCGTCTTGATGTCGGCGTTCTTCAGGCAGTTGTACGACCGCACCGACAGCTCCAGCTCTTCGATCGAGCGCATCAGGTTCTCGCGCATCCGGTCCTTCTCACGATCGACCTCTTCCTCGTCCATCTCGGGCGTTTCTTCGAAATTGATGAAGATGGACAGGTGGTCCTTCAGGAGCTTGCTCGCCAGGGCAACCGCGTTCTGCGGCTGCACCGCGCCGTTGGTCCAGACCTCGACCGTCAGCTTGTCATAATCGGTGGTCTGGCCCAGCCGCGCGTCCTCCACCGTGTAATTGACCTTTTTCACCGGGGAGTGGAGCGAATCGATCGGGATGAACCCGATGGACAGGTCGGTGTCGAAGTTGCGGTCGGCCGGCACGTAGCCCCGCCCCGGCTTGACCCGCATCTCCAGGCTCAGGCGACCCTCTTCGCTGAGGGTGGCGATGTGCACCTCCGGGTCGAGGATCTCGACGTTCGGATTGGTCTCGATGTTGCCGGCCTTGATTTCGCCGGCACCCTCGGCCCGCAGGTAGATGGTTTCGGCATGGTTCACGTTCAGCTTCAGCGGGATCTGCTTGAGGTTGAGAATCAGATCGATCGTGTCCTCCACCACGCCCGGGATCGAGGTGAACTCGTGCAGCACCCCTTCGATCTTCACCGCGGTGATCGCGGCCCCCTCGATCGAGGACAGCAGGACCCGCCGCATGGCATTGCCGATCGTGGTCCCGAAACCCCGCTCGAAAGGCTGGGCGTAGAACTTCCCGTAGGTCGGGGTCAGGGACTCCAGATCGCACTCAAGCCGCTTGGGCCTTTGGAAACCTTTCCACAGCATCGGGTCCTTCCTCCAGACGATCGCCCGCGGGCGATCCGGTTCGTTTATTTGCTATAGAGCTCGACGATCAGCTGTTCCTGGATCGGCATTCCTCGCGGCGGGGCAGCGAAGCCACGGTGCCTTTGATCTGCGCGGCGTCCACCGCCAGCCACTGCGGGAAGCCGCGTGCCCGCGCCTGCTCGAACGAAGCGAGCACGGCATCGTGCTTCTCCAGCTTCGGACGCAGCGTGATCACCTGGCCCGGCCGCACCAGGTACGACGGCACGTCCACCCTGCGCCCGCCGACACGCACGTGCCCGTGCGCCACGAGCTGGCGGGCCTGGGCCCGCGACGAGGCGAAGCCGAGGCGATAGACGACGTTGTCCAGGCGCCGCTCCAGGTTGACAAGGAGGAGCTCGCCGGTCACGCCCTTCTTGCGGCTGGCTTCCTGGAAGGCCCGCCGGAACTGCTTCTCGAGGACCCGGTACAGCCTCTTGACCTTCTGTTTCTCCCGCAGCTGCACGCCGTACCCCTGCAGCTTGACGCGCCTCTTGCCGTGCTGGCCGGGCGCGAAATTGCGCCGCTCGATGGCGCACTTCTCCGTGTAGCAGCGGGTCCCTTTCAGGAACAGCTTGAGCCCCTCGCGGCGGCACAGCCGGCAGACCGAACCACGTGTCTTGGCCATTCCCTTGCTCTCCTCTCAGACGCGCCGGCGCTTCGGGGGGCGGCAGCCGTTGTGGGGGATCGGCGTGATGTCCTTGATCGCCTTGACCTCGAGGCCGATCGCCTGCATCGCGCGGATGGAGGACTCGCGGCCCGCGCCCGGGCCCTTGACGCGCACCTCGACCTGCCGCACGCCGTGCTCCTTGGCGGCGTTCCCCGCCGCCTGTGCCGCCAGCTGGGCGGCGAACGGCGTGCCCTTGCGGGATCCCTTGAAGCCGATGCACCCCGCCGACGACCAGGACAGCACGTTGCCCGCCTGATCCGTGATGCTGATCACCGTGTTGTTGAAACTCGCGTGCACGTTGGCGATGGCGAACGGCACGTTCTTCTTCTCCTTCTTCTTGCCCGGCGCACGGCGGGCGGCCGGAGCCCCTTCCGCGGCGGCGGCCGGCGCCTCCTTGGCGGCGGCCTCCTTCGCGGGGGGAGCCGCCCCTTCCTTCGCGTCGGCCTTCCTGGCCGCCTTCGGCGGCCTCTCGGCTTTCGGGGCGCCCTCTTTCGCGGCGCCTTCCTTCGGTTCCTTCGGCTCAGCCATGGATCTCCTTTACCCTCATCCCTTCTTGCCGACCGGAGCCTTCTTCTTGCCGGCAACGGTCTTGCGCGGGCCCTTGCGGGTGCGCGCGTTGGTGTGCGTCCTCTGCCCCCGCACCGGCAGGTTGCGGCGGTGCCGCATCCCCCGGTAGCAGCCGATGTCGATCAGCCGCTTGATGTCCATCTGGACGTTCTTGCGGAGGTCTCCCTCCACCTGCCCTTCCTCCTGGATGACGTCGCGGATCCGACGCGCTTCGTCCTCACCCAGATCCTTCACCTTGACGTCCTTCTTCACCTGCGCCTTCCCGAGGATGCGGCTGCTGCGCGATCGGCCGATCCCGTAGATGTAGGTCAGCGCGATCTCGATTCGCTTGTTCTGGGGCAAATCCACACCGGCGATGCGTGCCACCGTCCGTCTCCTTCTATCCCTGGCGCTGCTTGTGCTTCGGGTTCTCGCAGATCACCCGGACCACGCCGCGCCTCTTGATGACCTTGCACTTGTCGCAGATTCGCTTGACCGACGCCCTGACTTTCATCGATTCCCGGCCTCCCGCCTCACTTGAAGCGGTACACGATCCGGCCCCGCGACAGGTCGTAGGGCGAGAGCTCCACGAGCACCCTGTCTCCCGTCAGGATCCGGATGAAATTCTTGCGCATCTTCCCCGAGATGTGCGCGAGCACCTGGTGTTTGTTGTCCAGCTGCACCCGGAACATGGCGTTGGGCAGCGGCTCCACAACCGTGGCCTCAACCTGGATCGCCTCGTCCTTCGGCAATTACAGCCCCTCCACGTCGCCCCCGAGAACGAGGGGTCCGTCCCCGGTGATGGCGATTGAGCGCTCGAAATGGGCCGACAGCGAGCCGTCCACGGTCGACGCGGTCCAGCCGTCCGAGTGGATGCGTACCTCCGGACCTCCGATGTTGACCATCGGCTCGATCGCCAGAGCCAGCCCTTCCTTCAGGACCGGGCCCGTCCCGGGGACCCCGTAATTGGGGACCTGGGGATCCTCGTGCAGCGACGTGCCGATGCCGTGCCCGACGAAATCGCGCACCACCGAGTAGCCGCGCGCCTCCACATACCCCTGCACGGCGGCCGAGATGTCCGACAGCCGCCGTCCGGGGCGGGCCGCGGCGATGCCCGCGAGGAGCGACTCCCGCGTGACGCGGAGCAATTCCTCGGCTTCGCGGGAGATCCGACCCACCGGCACCGTGACCGCGGCGTCGCCGTAATAGCCCCCCAGGACAACTCCGAAATCGAGGCCGACGATGTCCCCCTCCTTCAATGCTTTCTTCGACGATGGTATGCCGTGCACGACCTCCTCGTTGACCGAGGTGCACAGCACACACGGGTATCCGCGGTACCCCTTGAACGCCGGCTTCACGCCCGCCTCCCGGCAGAGCCTCTCCGCCAGCCGATCGAGGTCCGCCGTGGTCACGCCCGCGTCCACCCGCCCCGCGACTTCCGCCAGAATCTGGGCCACCACACGATTGCAGCGGTCCATGGTCTCGATCTCATCCCGGGACTTGTAAATAATCATGCCCTTGATCCCAGTCCCGGGATCCCGGCCGCGATCCGGCCGAACACCTCGTCCGGGCGGCCGCGCCCGTCCACCGTCAGGAGCAGCCCGGTCTTCTGGTACCGCGCGATCAGCGGCGCCGTCTGCTCCCGATAGGCCCGCAGGCGCTCGCGAATCACACCCTCGGTGTCGTCGCTCCTCTGCCTCAGCTCCCCGCCGCACCGGTCGCAGACTCCCTCGACCCTGGGCCGCCCGTAGCGCACGTGATACACGGCGCCACACCGGGCGCACCACCTGCGGCCGGTCAACCGGTCGAAGATCTCGGGCTCGGGCACCTCGATGCTGATCACCCGATCGAGCGTCTGACCCCGCTCCGCCAGGAGCCGGTCCAGCAGGTCGGCCTGGGCGATCGTCCGGGGAAACCCATCCAGGAGAAACCCATCGGCCGCGTCCGCCCGGGAGAGCCGCTCCGCCATCACGTCGCCGACCACATCGTCCGGGACCAGCTCGCCCCGATCGACGATGGCCGCAACCTTTCGGCCGACCGGCGAGCCCTCCCGGATGGCCGCCCGCAACAGGTCGCCAGTCGAGACGTGCGCCAGACCCACGCGTTTGGTGATTTCCGCCGCCTGCGTCCCCTTTCCGACCCCCGGGGCCCCGAGGAGGACCAGCCGGAACCCGCCGCCGCGCCTGCCGCCCATCCGCTCACCCGCGTCGGCCGCGGATCCTCGCCCCCTTCAGGAAGCCGTCGTAATGCCTCATGATGAGCTGCGACTCGATCTGCTGCACCGTGTCCATGGCGACGCCGACCACGATCAGCAGCGACGTCCCGCCGAAATAGAACTTGAGCCCCATCCCCTGGGTCAGGGCCGAGGGCAGATACCTGTCGAGCGCGGGACCGATGAACGGGAGCGTCTCCACCTTGAGCCCGCTGATCAGAACCTGGGGAAGAAGGGCGATGAGACCGAGGTAGATCGCCCCGACGAACGTCAGGCGCGTCAGGATCTGATCCAGGTACTCCGCCGTGCGGCGACCCGGGCGGATCCCCGGAATGAACCCGCCGTATTTCTTCATGTTGTCGGCCACGTCCATGGGGTTGAAGATGATCGAGATGTAGAAGTAACAGAAGAAGATGATCGCCACGAAGTACAGCAGGTTGTGGAGCGGCATGGCGTAGTCGAGCTGCCGGTACAGGCTCGCCAGCCACGGCTTGTCCTGCACCCCCAGCCACTGCATGAGGGTCAGCGGGAACGCCAGGACGGATGACGCGAAGATGACCGGGATGACGCCGCCGGTATTCAGCCGCAGCGGCATGTGGGTCTGCATCCCTCCGTACATTCTCCGGCCCACCACGCGGCGCGCGTACTGCACCGGGATCTTCCGCTGCGCCCTCTCGACCCAGACGATCACCCCGACCACTGCGGCCATCAGGACCAGGAGGAGCAGGATCTCGAGGACGTTCAGGTTGCCGGTATTCATGTCCTGCCACAGCGTCGCGACGGCCTTCGGAAGACCGGAGACGATGCCGGCGAAGATGATCAGCGAGATGCCGTTGCCGATGCCGCGCTCCGAGATCTGCTCGCCGACCCACATGATGAAGGCGGTCCCTGTGGTGAGCGTCAGGACCGTCATCAGGCGGAAGAACCACCCCGGGTGCGGGACGACGCCGCTGCCGGACGAGCCGGACATGTTCTCCAGCCAGAAGGCGATGCCGAGCGACTGCACGAAGGACAGAAGGACGGTGCCGTAACGCGTGTATTGCGTGATCTTCTTCCGGCCGACCTCGCCCTCCTTCGAGAGCTTCTCGAGATAAGGCCAGATGACGGTCAGGAGCTGCAGGATGATGGAGGCGGAGATGTACGGCATGATCCCGAGCGCGAAGATCGTCAGCCGCCTGAGATTGCCGCCCGAGAACAGGTCCAGGAAGCCGAGGATCCCGCCACCCTGCTGCCGGAAGAACGCCTCCAGGGCCTGGAAGTTGATCCCCGGCACGGGGATGTGGCCGCCGACGCGGTACACCGCCAGCATCAGGAAGGTAAAGACGACGCGCTTCCTGAGATCCGGGATGCTGAAGATGTTCTTGAGCGACTCGAACATGCCTGCGCCTCTAAGCTCCCGACGTCGCGGTGATGGTCTCGGCCCGACCCCCGGCCCGGGTGATCTTCTCCAGGGCCGACTTGCTGAAGCGGTGCGCCTTCACAACGATCGGCCTGGTCAGCTCGCCGTCGCCGAGCACCTTGACGCCGGAGAGCAGCTTCTTCACCAGGCCTTCCTTGACCAGGCGCTCCGGCGTGATCTCGCCCTCGAGCGCGTTGAGCGAGCCGAGATTGACCACCGCATACTCCTTGCGGAACAGGTTGGTGAACCCGCGCTTCGGAACGCGGCGCTGCAGCGGCATCTGGCCGCCCTCGAAGCCGAAGTACTGTTTGCGCCCCGAGCGCGACAGCTGCCCCTTGTTTCCCGCCGTAGCGGTCTTGCCGTGCCCCGAGCCCGGACCTCGGCCGATCCTCTTCGGCTTCTTGCGCGATCCCTTCGCCGGCTTGAGGCTCGACAGATCGAGGCTACGCGGCACGATCAGCCTCCACGATTCTCACGAGGTGCGGGATGGCGTTCACCATGCCGCGCACCGCCGGGTTGTCGGGCCGTAACACACGTTGGCGCGGATGGCGCAGACCCAGCGACCTCAGGATGCGTTTCTGCCGGAAGGGGCATCCGATGCCGCTCCCGTACTGCTCGATGACGATCGTCTTGCCCACCGCCCGGCGCGCGCCCGGCGTCTTCCCTTCCGTCGCGGCCACGGGCTGCGCCTCGGCGGGGCGCGTGCCGGCCTGAGCGGGGGCCGCCGACGACGAGGCCGCGGTCGATCCGCCCGCCGTGCTCCTCCTGGAGGGGCGTTTTTTCGAGACGGGTCCACGTTCCTTCTTGGTCCGGGCGGGGCGCGTTCCGCCCGGCTTCCTGGCGCTAGGCATCGACGGCCTCCGTACGCGGCGGGCCCGCCGGTCCAGGCGCCTCGACCGACCCGCGCCGCCGGCGGTGAGCCTGCGGGTCCCTGAGCTTCATCAGCCCGTCGAAGGTCGCCTTGACGACGTTGTGCGGGTTAGCGGTCCCGAGCGATTTCGTCAGGACGTCCTGCACCCCGGCCGATTCCACCACGGCCCGGACCGGGCCGCCCGCGATGACGCCGGTCCCGGGTGATGCCGGTTTGAGGAGCACCTGGCCGGCACCGAAGATCCCCAACACCGGATGCGGGATGGTCGTCCCCTTGAGCGGGATCAGGATCAGGTTCCTCTTGGCGCGATCGATCCCCTTGGCGATCGCCTGTGGGACCTCCTTCGCCTTCCCGGATCCGTAGCCGACATGCCCCCGGCCGTCCCCGACCACGACCAGGGCCGAGAAGCGGAAGTTCTTGCCGCCCTTGACGACCTTGGTCACGCGGTTGATGTGGACGACCCTATCCTTCAGCTCCAGCGAATCTGGCTTGATCCTTGGCACCCTTCGCCTCTGGCGCGGCTCCCGAGGGACCCGCTTAGAATTTGAGCCCGGCAGCGCGCGCCGAGTCCGCCACTGCTTTGACGCGGCCGTGGTAGAGATACCCGCCGCGGTCGAACACCACCCTCTCCAGACCCTTGTCCTTCAGCCTCCCTGCTATCAGCTCACCGACCTTCTTCGCGGCCGTCACGTTCGCCGTCGCGGTCTTCGCCGCGCGCAGCTCGAGCGTGGAGGCGGTGGCCAGGGTCACGCCGCGCGCGTCGTCGATTACCTGGACGTAGAGATGTCTCTGGCTGCGGAACACGCACAGGCGAGGGCGCTCGGCGTCCCCCGACACCCTGGCCCTCACCCTCGCGTGGCGCTTCTCCCGCGCCCGGACCTTGTCGATTTCCTGCAGCTTCTTGGCCACCTACGCACCCGCCGCCGTGCCGGTCTTGCCGGCCTTGCCGGCCTTCTTCTTGATCACCTCGTCCGTGTACCGGATTCCCTTGCCCTTGTACGGCTCCGGCGGCCGCAGGCCGCGGATCTCGGCCGCCACCTGTCCCACCTTCTGACGGTCGGCCCCGCTGACCGCCAGGCGCGTCTGTTTGTCCACCTTGATCTCGATGCCGTCGGGAATCGCGAACTCGACCGGATGCGAGAAGCCCAGGGCGATCTGCAGCACGCGTCCCTGCACCTGCGCCTTGTAGCCGATACCGACGATCTCCAGGTCCCTGCTGAACCCCTCGTTGACGCCCTTCACGGCGTTCGCCACGAGCGCCCGCGTCAGGCCGTGCAGGGCCCGCTGCCGGCGCGTATCGTCGGCGCGCTTGAAGAGGACGACGCCCTGATCCACCGAGCAGGTGATCCCGGGGGGCAGGGGGTTGGCGAGGGAAGTCTTTCCCTTCTCCACCACGACCGCCGCGCCCTGGACCTTGACGCTCACGCCGGACGGGATCGGGATTGGCTGACGCCCTATGCGCGACATGCGGCCCTCACCAGACGTTGCACAGGATCTCACCGCCCACGCCGGCCTTGCGCGCCTCGCGGGCGCTCAGGACTCCCCTCGGCGTGGAGAGAATGCTCAGACCCAGCCCGCCCATCACCGGCGGGATCTCCTGATGGCCGGCGTAGGTGCGTCGGCCCGGCCGGCTCACCATGGACAGCCCGGAGATCAGCGGCAACCCCTCGTCGTCGTAACGCAGCGCGATCCGGATGTACCTGAACTTCCCCTTCTCCACCCCCGCCACCGCCCCGACGTACCCCTCCGCCTTCAGGATGCCTGCGATGGCCAGCTTCATCCTCGAGTGGGGGACGTCAACACGCGGGTGTCCGGAACGCACGGCGTTGCGGATGCGCGTCAGCATGTCTGCGATCGGGTCGATCAT
Source organism: Acidobacteriota bacterium (assembly GCA_003223145.1). Classification (GTDB taxonomy): domain Bacteria; phylum Acidobacteriota; class Polarisedimenticolia; order Gp22-AA2; family Gp22-AA2; genus Gp22-AA3. Next base: position 4,826 of record QHXY01000070.1, on the reverse strand, counting down.
CGTGTCCTCTCGCGTCCTTCCGGTTACCAGCTCGATTTCGTGACACCCGGGACCAGCCCCTGCAGGGACAGGTTCCGGAAGCAGATCCGGCACATCTGGAACTTGCGCAGGAAGCCCCGCGCCCGCCCGCAGCGCCGGCAGCGGTTGCGGTATCGGATCGCGTATTTCTGCTTCTTGCGCATCGCCGCGACCCAGGCCGTCGTCGCCATCGCTCCCCCGTTTCCTCAGTCGCGCCGGAACGGCATGCCGAGGTGCGTCAGAAGGTTCTTGGCCTCCTCGTCCGTCCCGGCCGTCGTCACCAGCGTCACGTTCATGCCGTGGACCTTGTCCACCTTGGCGTAATTGACTTCCAGGAACACCAGCTGATCCTTGAGCCCCAGCGTGTAGTTGCCCCGGCCGTCGAAGGCGCGCGTCGGCAGCCCGCGGAAGTCGCGCACGCGCGGCAGGGCGATGGTCACCAGCCGGTCGAAGAAGTCATACATCCGGTCCCCCCGCAGGGTCACCGTGCATCCGATCGGCATGCCCTTGCGGATCTTGAAGTTCGCGATCGATTTGCGCGCGCGGCGGATGACCGGCCTCTGTCCCGCGATCGCTGCCAGCTGGTCGACCGCCGCATCCAGGATCTTGATGTTCTGGCTCGCCTCGCCGACTCCCATGTTGACGACGATCTTGTGCAGCCGGGGGACCGCCATCGGGTTCTTGTACCCGTAGCGCTCCATCATCTGGCGCACGATCTCCTTCTGGTGCAGCTGCTTGACGCGCGGCACGTACCGACCCTCTGGTCGCACCGCCGCCGCCTGTTGCGCCATCGCCTGTCCTCCGCCTCTTCGCCCGGCCCTACTTGTCCAGGATGCCGCCGCAACGCCGGCAGGTCCGGACCTTCTTGCCGTCGTCCAGGAGCTTGTGGCCGACGCGCGCCGGCTTGCCGCACTCACCGCAGATCGCCATGAGATTGCTGAGATCCACGGGCGCCTCCCGCTCCAGGATGCCTCCCTTGATGTTCTTCTGCGGGTTCGCCTTGGTGTGCTTGCGCACGAAGTTCACGCCCTCGACGATGGCGCGCCCCTCCGCGGGAAAGACGCGCAGCACGCGGCCCGTGCGACCCTTGCTCTTGCCCGCCAGGACCAGCACCGTGTCGTTCTTCTTGACGCTGCGTGCCCGGGGCGCCGCTTCCGTCGCCATGGCTCAGATTACCTCCGGCGCGAGCGAGACGATTTTCATGAAGTTCTTCTCGCGCAGCTCGCGGGCCACCGGCCCGAAGATCCGGGTGCCAATCGGCTCCCCCGCCTCGTTGATCAACACGGCCGCGTTCTGGTCAAAGCGGATGTACGTGCCGTCACGCCGCTTCTGCGTCTTGTTCATCCGCACGATCACCGCCTTGACCACCTGGCCCTTTTTCACGTTCCCCTCGGGAATCGCCTCCTTGACGTTCGCCGTGATCACGTCCCCGATGCGGCCGTAGAAGTTGATCGATCGGCCGCGGGTGTGGATGCACGAAATCCTCTTGGCGCCGGAGTTGTCGGCGACCTCGAGAATCGTCCGCATCTGGATCATGTCACCCTCCCGACCCGCACAGGGCCGCTCGCCGGCGGCCGGGGCCCCGCATTACTCCGAGGCCTTCTCCAGGACGTCCTTGACCACCCAGCGTTTGTGCCGGGACAGCGGCCGCGATTCCTCGATGCGCACGCGGTCCCCAACCTTGCACTCGTTCTTCTCGTCGTGGGCCATGAAGCGGGAGCGCCGCTTCAGGTACTTGCCGTACATCCGGTCCATGACCAGCCGCTCCACCTCCACCACGACGGTCTTGTCCATCTTGTCGCTGATGACGATCCCTTCCTTCAGGAGCCGCCGCCGTACCGGCGCGGTCCGCTCGATCTGGGTCTCGGGCATCAGGCCCCCCCCGGCGCCGCGGGCGCCGCGGCCGCACGCTCCCGCATCACCGTGAGCACGCGCGCCAGCTCCTTACGGACCAGCCGGATCTTCTGCGGGCTCTCCGCCTGACCCGTGGCCTGCTGGAAGCGCAGCTTGAAGATCTGCTCGCGCAGCGTCTGTTCCTGGGTCTTGAGCTCGTCCAGCGTCTTCTCGCGCAGCTGCGATGCCTTCACCCGCGCCATCGTCAGATCCCCCGGTGCACGAACATCGTCCTGAGACCGAGCTTGTCCGCCGCCAGGCGCAGCGCCTGGCGTGCGATGTCCTCGGTCACGCCCTCCATCTCGTACAGAACCCGCCCCGGCCGCACGACGGCCACCCATCCCTCGGGCGCTCCCTTCCCCTTTCCCATCCTGGTCTCCGCCGGCTTCTTGGTGACCGGCTTGTCGGGAAAGATGCGCACCCAGATCTTCCCGCCCCGCTTCACGAAGCGGGTCATGGCGATGCGCGCCGCCTCGATCTGCTTGTCCGTCACCCAGCCGGGCTCGAGGACCTTGAGCCCGTAGTCGCCGAAGGCGATGGTCGAGCCGCGCCACGCCTTGCCGCGGCGCCGCCCGCGCATCTGCTTCCGATATTTCACCTTCTTCGGCATCAGCATGGGACGTCCTCAGATCTGCGCCAGGCCCAGCCTGTCCTGGGGCCGGGTCACGCTCTTCAGCTCTCCCTTGTAGATCCAGACTTTCACGCCGATCTGACCGTAGGTGGTGCGCGCCTCGGCGAAGCCGTAGTCGATGTCGGCGCGCAGAGTGTGCAGCGGCAACTGACCCTCCAGGTACCATTCGGAACGGGCGATCTCGGCGCCGCCCAACCGCCCTGAGACCCGGATCTTCACGCCCTTGGCGCCAAAACGCATGGCGGACTCGATCGCCTTCTTCATGGCCCGCCGGAACGCGACGCGACGTTCCATCTGCAGCCCCACCGATTCGGCGACCAGCTGGGATTCCAGCTCCGGCTTGTGGATCTCCATGATATTGATGAAGATCTCGCGGCCCGTTTTCTTCTGCAGGTCGTCGCGCAGCTTGTCCACCTCGGCGCCCTTGCGCCCGATGATGATGCCGGGCCTCGAGGTGTGGATATTGATCTTCAGCTTGTTCGCGGCCCTCTCGATGTCGATCCGCGCCACGCCCGCGTGCGCCAGCCGCTTCTTCAGGTCGGTCCTCAGACTGATGTCCTCGTGCAGCAGCGCGGAATACGTCTTTTCCGCGTACCAGCGGGATTGCCAGGTCCGGTTGAAACCGAGCCGGAATCCGAACGGATGAACTTTCTGGCCCACTCTCTCACCTCGATCCGATGACTTACGTCTTGCCCCGAGTCGCTCGACCGCGCCGGCCCCGGCTCTTCGCCGCCGCCTTCGCACCCGTCTTGTCCACCCCGGCCGTCCGGCGCCGCCGTGCCGTCTGGGCCGCGGGGGCCGCCCGGCGGGGCGATTCGTCCTCGCCGTCCCGACGGACCGGCGGCGCCGCGGCGGCGCGCTCGCCCACACCGATGGTCACGTGACACATCCGCTTCAGGATGCGGAAGGCGCGCCCCATGGGGGCCGGCTGGATCCGCTTGAGCGACGGCCCGCCGTCGACGAACACCGTGCTCACGTACAGACGATCGACATCGACGTCCTGCCGCTTCTGGCGCGCGTTCGCCACGACCGAATCCAGGAGGCGCGCCAGGTCCCTGGCGACCGCCTTCTTGGTGAAGCGCAGCGTCGCCGCCGCCTCGCCCACGTCCTTGCCCCGGATCAGGTCGACCACGAGGCGGGTCTTCTGGGCCGATGTCCCCAGATAGCGCAGCCTCGCGCTCGCGACCAGATCCTGTGGCAGCACGTTCGACCTCCCTCTACTGCGACGTCTGCACGACGCCGGCCGCCGGTGGCGCGCCCGGCGGACCACCCGGACCCGCGGCCGCCGCGGTGGCGGCGGCCGAATCGGCCCGCGAGTGGCCGCGGAACGTGCGGGTCGGGGCGAACTCGCCCAGCTTGTGCCCGACCATGTTCTCGGAGATGTACGCCGGGATGAACTTCTTCCCGTTGTGAACCGCGATCGTGTGCCCCACCATGTCCGGAATGATGGTCGAGCGCCGCGACCAGGTCTTGAGCACCTTCTTCTCGAAACGCCGGTTCATCTCCTCGATGCGCTTGCGGAGATAGGCGTCGACGAACGGTCCCTTCTTGATGCTTCTCGCCATGGTCTACTTTCTGCGGCGGACGATGAACTTGTCCGTCCGCTTGTTGTTGCGCGTCTTCTTCTCGCGCACGCCCCACGGGGTGCACGGGTGCCGGCCCCCGGAGGTCTTCCCCTCGCCGCCGCCGAGCGGGTGGTCGATCGGGTTCATCGCGACCCCGCGCACTGTCGGCCGGATGCCGAGCCAGCGGCGGCGCCCCGCCTTGCCGAAGGAGATGTTCTCGTGGTCGGAGTTCCCGACCTGCCCGATGGTCGCCTGGCAGTCCTCCAGCACACGGCGGATCTCGCCCGAGGGCAGCTTGATCTGCACCCATCCGGCGTCCTTCGCCAGGAGCTGGGCGCTGCTGCCGGCGCTGCGCACCAGCTGGCCGCCGCGCCCGGGCTGAATCTCGACGTTGTGGATCGCCGTGCCCAGGGGGATGCTCTTCAACGCCAGCGTGTTCCCCACCAGGATGTCGGCCGAGGCGGAGTTGATGATCGTCTGGCCCTTTTGCAGCCCCTGCGGAGCGATGATGTAGCGCTTGTCGCCGTCGGCGTAATGGATCAGGGCGATGCGCGCCGAGCGGTTCGGGTCGTATTCGATCGTCGCCACCTTGCCCGGCACGTCCTTCTTGTCACGCCGGAAGTCGATCAGTCTGTAGGCCCTCTTGTGACCGCCCCCGCGGTGCCGGATGGCGATCCAGCCGAGGTTGTTCCGTCCGCCCGTCCGCTTCTTCCCGGCCG